>CAYVDS010000254.1:0-5324 GCA_964450145.1 uncultured bacterium | reverse complement strand
TCCCACTGATAGACGGCCTTCATACCGGCTGCCTTAGCGCCGTTGAAGCGGGCTTGCATACCATCGAAGGATTCCTTCACCGTGTTTGCCATTCAGTTTCACCTCCTTTCGCCCTTGCTTTTTCTCCCACGGGCTTAAGTTTCTCGCCCACTGGGGCCATCGACTCCCGCGGGTGCTTGGAAACCGGGGCATTGGGCTCGACCTCACCCGTTCGATATGCCCTGCTCCAAAACCTTTCTTCTTCAAATCACTCCGGCTTCTTTGAGCCGTCTGATTTCGTCCGGCGCATGGCCGAGACTCTCGAGCACGCTGCCCGTGTGTTGGCCGAGAAGCGGCGCGGGCATTCGCTCGACGCTTCCGCTCTCGCCGGAGAATTTTATGGGCATCCCTATCTGTTTCAGTTTTCCTTCCGTCGGATGTTCGGTCTCGAAGAGCATCCGCCGCTGCAATACCTGCGGGTCGCGGAACACGTCCTTGATCGTGTTGACCGGTCCGACGCATATGTCATAAGGGCTCAGATACTCAAGCCATTCGCTCAACGTTCTTTGCTTGAAGATTCTCGCAACCTGCGCTTGCGTGCCAGATGGGCCTTCCGAAGCGTCGAACTGCTTGTCAACGAGGTCGCTGCGTTCGACAGCCCGACAGAAGTTGACCCAGAATTTTTCCTCGAGCGCACCGAGGCTTATATGGCGCAAGTCCTTCGTCTCGTAAACTGCATAGCATGGGTATTGGCCCGACAGCCGCATCTGCCCGCGTTCGAGTGTATCGCCGTCGGCGAAGTGTTTGGCCGCATGGATCGATAGCCAGCTCACCACGCCGTCTGCCATGGAGATATCAACGTAGCGCCCTTTGCCAGTCTGCGACCGCCCGATAATTGCCGCCAGAATCCCGATGGCCGCGAACATGGCGCCGCCCGCCAAGTCCCCTATTTGCACCGCTGGAACCACCGGCGGGCCGCCGCGGTGACCGGTCATCGCCAGCACGCCCGCCACTCCGATGTAGTTGATGTCGTGCCCGACTTCATCCCGGTACGGGCCGTCCTGCCCATAACCCGATATCGAGCAGTAAATCAGACGCGGGTTGATCTTCGAGACAGTATTGTAGCCGAAGCCGAGCTTTTCCATTACGCCGGGACGGTTGCCTTCGAGCAGAACGTCGAAATCGCGGATGAGTTTCTCGAAAATCTTCTTGCCTTCCGCATGCTTGAGGTTAAGCGTCATACTGCGCTTATTCCGGTTTATTGCCGCAAAGAGAGCGCTCATGTTCTTGAGCATCGGCGGGTTCCAGCGCATGTAGTCGCCTTCGCCGGGCGCTTCGACCTTGAGCACGTCGGCACCCATATCGGCCAAGAGCATCGAGCAGTACCCGCCCGGCAAAAGCCTCGTCAAGTCCAGTATCTTTATTCCTTCAAGCAATCCGGCCATGCGCTTTCTGCACACTCACATTGGTCTCGAATCCCGTCGTAATTTTCTTCATCTTTTCTTCTTCGTTAGTGCCTTTTCGTGTGATTTCGTGGCTCGTGCCTCTTCTTCTTTTTGCTGTTTCTTCTCTTTCGGATGCCGCTTTCCCGCTACGCGAGTCCCCGCATCTTCAATATGGCCTGCATGTTCGTCGGAACGATGTCGTCGGCGTCTATTCGCGCATCCACAATAGCAAGTTTGCCGCTTCCGAGCGCCTTCTTAAGAACGGGCTCGATTTCGTCGGGGGTTCGTATCATGTATCCGATTGCTCCGAAGCTTTCGGCCAATTTCACGAAATCCGGGTTTTCGTACTCGCTGCCATAAAGCCTGCCGCCATATAAAACTTGCTGGCTATAGCGGAGCGCCCGATAACTTCGGTCGTTCAGGATGAGGATGGTAGCCTTCACGCCTTCGCGCACGCCGGTCTCAATATCCTGAATGGTCATCATGAAATCGCCGTCCCCGAGCACGGAGAGAACCGCTCGCTCGGGTTTGACGATTCCTGCCGCAAGCGCGGCAGGAAAACCGAAGCCCATCGCGCCGAAATTATTGGGGGCAATGAAGGACCTCGGGCCGCGTATCTGAACAAAATCAGTAACATAAACCGAGTTGAGACCAGCCCCGCAGGCGAATATGGCGTCATCGGGCGCGAGGTCAGAGAATACCCTGAGAACCCGTCCGGGCGAGAGCGGGACCTTGTCAGACTTTATCGCGGCCAAAAGCTGAGCATCCCATTGTTCTCTTACGGGAAGCAGCGAGTCCATCCAATCGTCGGATTTCCTAACGGGGTCGGCGTTCAGCATGTTGAGAAACTTTTGGAGGAAAGCCCCGGCGTCCGCATTCACCGACCCGACATCCGCCTTGTAAGAAATGGGCAAGCTCGAGAGAGCCGCCGGGTCGGCGTTCAGCACAATTATCTTCCCGCAGAGGTCGGCTGAATACTCGTAGGTTGTCAGGTCTGAAAGACAGCACCCGGCTCCAATAATGAGATCGGCCTGCCCCATCGCCGCATCGGCCACGGGATTGCCGAAGAAGCCGGTGCGTCCAAGACACAGATGATGGGTCTCAGGCAGCGCGCCCCGGCCATTGCCGGTAGTGACTACGCGCACGTTGGCGCGCTCGGCGAATTGCCGTAAGTAGTCCGCGGCGTTCGCCTCCGCCACGCCCGCCCCGGCCAGCACAAGCGGCCTCTGCGACTTCTTGAATAATCTGAATATCTCGCGCACGTCGGCAAGGTCTGCCTCTTTAGCAGGGGGTGGCGATACGTCGAGCAAACCCAGGTCGACATCGACTTCGGTCTGCCAAAGGCTTTCCGGAACCTCGATGAGAACTGGTCCCTTCGCGGGGGTCATCGCAAGGCGATAGGCGGAGGAAAAAACCGACGGCAGGTTCTCAACCGCGTCAATGCGATACACGCCCTTGCAGACGGGCTCGAAAATCCGGCAGTGATCCACCTCGAGCAGGCCGTCGGTGCCTCGGAGGGTAGGCCTGACCGCGCCAGAGATGATGATGAGCGGGGAGCAATCCTTATATGCGTTTGCGGCGCTGATCATCGCATTGAGGGCGCCGGGCCCTGAATGAACCAAACACGCGCCCAGTTTGCCGGTAAGTCGACCCTCGGCGTCAGCCATACTGGCAGCCACCTGCTCGTGACGGGTGGTGATGTAACGGATTCTGTCGCGCGCGTCATAGAGCGCGTTTACGAAAGCAAGATTGGAAGTCCCGACGATGCCGTAGATTCTCTCGACTTTCGCCGCTTCAAGGCAGGCAACGAGGGCTTGTGCTCCTGACAGCGAGGCAAGTTCTCTTGCCGTTTCGGTCATTACGGCCTCCGTCTGTACTGCGCAGCGAGGCATAAAGGGCAGTTGCACGGGGAAGATTTTAAACTGGCCAGTCAGTCAATCATGCGCCGAAAATATATCACATGCTCCGTTGCTTGTCAAGGACTTTGACTTGAACTTCGACTTGGCGAATTGGAAGTCGTTGTTATGCCAGCACTTACAGACTACCATCGATGAGCAAAAACATTATGCGAATAAATCCGCACCTGCAGAATTCCATCATGGTGGCCAACTACTGGACAGCCCCCTTTTCCCCCCTTTGATAAAGGGGGGCAGGGGGGATTTTTCCGCTCCGTTGCTTAGACATGGATTTTCGTCACTAGCCACTCGCCACTCCTAACGGAAACGGTGTTCAGGTTATGAATTAAGTTTCACGGCAGCGTAGATGGGCACTTCGAGCACGGCATCCGTTGTCTGGATCACAAGCTTACTCTCGATTTGCTGCTCGACGGAGCCGGGAATGAACTCGATTGTCACCTCGTATTTCCTTTTCGGCCCCAAGGGGGCGTAAGTGACCCGAAAACTCGGATCAGAGAGCGATAGTGACTTGATATCAAAACTCGAGTCGGGACTGGAAACGACGAGCTTTCTTTGTATCGGCTTGCCGGGAGCGCTGAAACCAAAATTGATTTTTTCCGGCGCGACCGAAACCGACCCCGTGACAGCGCCTTTAACCGGCAACTCCAGCTTTGAGTAGTCCTTGTGTGTCTTCGCGACCGCTTCAGCGCCGGAAGGGAAGCTCGCGTAATTCGTGAAGATCGTAACCTTTTCCTCAAACTTTCCCACAGGCATGTCGGGAGAGAGTGTTATCCTGAGCAGATACCCCTTCTGGTCTCCTTCGAGATCAGACGCTGCGGCCGATATCTTGGGCGAGGAGGTTTTTATCTCTTTTATGACCAATTTCTGATTGGCTCTCTGAACCAACTTCACCTCTGCATGCGCATTCCGGCCCGACCGCACGCTCGGGAAGAGGACAACCTCGGGCTCGAGCGACACCGGGTCCACTATTTTTGCCGAGATCGTCAGGTTTATGATTGGCTCATCGGGATCATTCGTCTGGACAGTGAGCGTTTTCCATGGCGCATTGCCTTCGTACCTGTAGGGCTCGACTCTGGCAACGATGGCGGCCGACTCGCCGGCCGGCACCTGCGCGATGGTCGGCCTTCCACTGACGCACACGCACAGAGTCTCGACGCTATAAATGGCGAGCGGTTTTTTGCCGACGTTCTTGAAACTGAAATGGTGCTCGAGCATTTCGTTGCGAGGAATAGCGCCAAGATCCGCCGTCTTGTGATCGAACTCGATGTCCGGCTCGGCGCCCACCTCAGCAATCTGCGGGACCTGCGAGCCCTCTATTCTTGCTTCCAATAGAATGGGGACGCGCTGACTGACAGGGTCGTTACTGAAGACATAGGCCGTTTGCGACACCGCGCCGGAGAACTTGCGTGTGTCCATGATGATTTTCACCGATGCTGTCTCACCGGCTTCAACGATGTTGCTGGGCGCTATCGAACAGGTGAAGCCATCAGGGAGCTCGATCTTCTCGATCTCGAGCGGCTGCCTTCCGAGATTCCTTATGGTAAGTGACACATCGCGAAACGCAATGGGGTCGCCGGGTCGCGTAACGCCGAAGTCGGCTTTTTCCGGTTCCACTGATAGCCGAGCTTCTTCGTACTCGGGCTTCTTCGAGCAAGATGCCAGAAGCAAAGACAAACAAAGGGCGACAAGCAATCCTCTGCTTGCATGTGAGACCAATGCGCTAAATCTGTGTCTACCCGTATTGCTCATGCCCAGAATCTCAAATCCTTGTCGTAATTTTCTTTTCTTTTTCCCAAATCTGTACTACTCACTGTCGAAATCGTGAATTCTTGTCGCGATTTTCTCTTCTCCTTTTTCCTAAAATCTGTACTACTCACGTTCGAAATCTTGAATTCTTGTCGTGATTTCCTTTTCTTCTTCTGAATCTGCGTCCAGTCGAGTAGACATCCCGAATGTTTCCTTTAGGTCTGGTTTGTATTCCCTG
>CAYVDS010000253.1:0-5394 GCA_964450145.1 uncultured bacterium | reverse complement strand
GGTTTCGCGAGAACGCTACTCCCGAGCATGAGTCGCGGCCGAGGTTGCCGAACACCATTTGCTGGACGGTTGCCGCCGTTCCGAACTGATGCGGGATGTTGAATATTTGCCGGTACGTGATGGCGCTTTCGCTGCGCCATGACGAGAATATCGCCTTCAGCGCGCCGAGGAGTTGTTCGCGGGGATTCTGAGGAAACGCTTCGCCTGTGGCTCGCTCAACTCTTTCGAGCAGATTCTCAACTAAGCGTTTCATCTCTTCAGGCGACGAGCAGGCGGGGTGGCCCTCGCCAATGGCCATGTCTTCGCTTTCCGTGAAACCCATCACGGATGAGGCGTACTTGCTTATCAGCCGGTAGAAGCATTCATATGCGAAGAGAGGGTCGCCTGTCAGTCGGCCCAGACCCTCGGCGGTCTCGCGATTCAAACCGACGTTCAAGATGGTGTCCATCATGCCGGGCATGGAGACACATGAGCCGGCGCGCACCGCCAGCAGGAGCGGCTTTTCGGCCGAACCGAGAGCGCGTCCGGTGATTCCCTCGAGTGTCTCGACGCATCGGAATACAAGCTCCCGCGTTTTCTCTCCGAGAATTTGTCCATCCGAAAAAAACGTGTTGCAGACCTTCGAGGTCAGCGTAAAACCGGGAGGAACGTTGACGCCGAGGCTTGCCATCTCGGCGAGATAAGCGCCTTTTTCGCCGAGTGTCACGTAGCAGGCCAGATTTCCATCGGCGGCGCCCGGCTTGAAAAAATACGCGAGTTTAGCCGTTTCACCTTTGCGCGCAACCGCCTCCATGTCGCGCTTGATCTTGGCCACTTTGGCAGGTGATATCTCTCTGATAGGCGGACGCCGCACTCGCTTCATCAGGTCTGCCATGCGAGTGCGCGAGAAATTGAGCAGCTTCAGCGTAAGCTCGGAGAGATGCTGGAGCGTTGTCGAACGGAACAGGCCGTCCACAAACGCGCTCGCGGCCTCTTCAGCGTTCGGGACCTGCCGCAGCATGAATATCTTTCGCGTGACATCGTAGTAGGTCTCTACGGTTTTATCGGTGATAGACCCTATCTCGGCGTTGATGCGCTCGAAAATCGAGCAAATCGTGTAGAAGTTGAGCTCGCTCGATTGCTTAATCGTTGCGAGCTCGGCATCGCATTCATCTAACTGGCGAGTTCCCTGTCCCTTAGCTCGCACATTTTGTATCATCGAGCGGACGACGTCGATGGCCACGGGCAGCGTGTCGGGGGTGATATCGGCGAGGACGACGTTATTGATCTCGCCGAAAAGGATGTAGCCGATCCGCTCCAGAGTGAGGTCGAGCCAGACGGCTTCGAGGATGACCGCAATCGTCTGCGATTGCACGAGGGGATTCTTGATCTTGCGCCGGAGAGACATTCTCAAGTCGCCGAGCATCAGGATGGCGTTTAATGCGTCGCGCGAGCGCAGATATCCTATGAATTCTTCGAGCGAATTGAAGAGCGAGGGGAAGAAGATCGAGACGGCGTCGCGTCGCCACTCGTTGATCAGAATCTTGATTTCTTCGGGCTTCCTGTTCTCAGCGCCCGAAAGCTTGCTCCTCAGGTTCTCGAAGAGACGCTTGAAATTCGGATTCTCGGCCGTGTTGGCGGCGTCATCGAGCTGAGCCACCAATATCTCGATGTTAGCCTGAATGAGCGATCTGTTCGTTTTCTCGATGCTGCCCAACAGATAGCGCAACTGGCTGTTGATCTGAGGCGAAACTATCTGGGAAATGTTGCTGAGGAGTTGGTAGATGTCCTCGACCCTGTCGTCGATCCTGCCCGGGTGCGGCTCAAAAACGTTGGCAAGCTCGCGTTCCAGTTCTGTCAATATATTCACAAGAACGCGGAACTTGTCCGGCCGGTATTGGAACACCTTCTGGTATTTATTTATTCTCTTGAGCGGTTCCGGGTCGCCAGTTTCGATGTAACGCAGGAGGGCCCGCACAAGGTCGAGATTGCGCGGCGAAAGCCTACTATGGATTTCGCCTCTGATATCTTCGGTGATGGGGCATGGAAACGTGTATTCTATCTCCTCGGCGAGCCCGCGCAGGATGCGGATTTCGTCTTGCGAGGCGCCGAAGAAGGGGAGGCTTTTGACCAGTTGCCGAACAAGCAGATACAGGTCGTCATCGGACAGGTCTATGCTCATGAGGTTTTCGAGCTTCTCGCGCATCTCTTTCGAGATGGCAATACTATCGGCCTTCTCGGCGAAGCCGCTGCCTTGGTATCCGGCCAGGCTGCCGGTCTCGACCCGGAGATTTATGTTGAGCGCTTTGATCAATTCGGTGTTCCCGCGCGGGTCGGCGACAATTTGGTCGATGCGCTCGAACACTTCTTCCCAGCTTCGTATGGGTTCGTATTTCGACCTGTTCATAGCGAACACCTGATCATAATAAATGTTACCTCTATTTTGGCCCCTCGTCAACAGTCGGGTGCGACCAAAGGCCCCTTGTTTGTGGTATAATCACCAACAGATGGTTTCGGTCTAATGAAAGGCGAAAGCCATGAAAATCGATGAACTGGGTGACCGATTCTTTCCGGTCGCAATGGTGAATGTCACCAACCGCTGCACGCTCAAGTGCCGCCACTGTTTCGTGTATCGCGACGGAAACCCGAGCCTGCGCCCAAAGAGCGCGGCCGACGAAATGGACACGCCCACGATGCTCCGCACACTCGAAAAACTGCGCGACAGGCATCAAATCCACTCGATGGTCTGGATGGGCGGAGAGCCGCTCCTGCGTAAGGACGTTCTGGCCGAAGGCGTAAAACTGTTCCCGACGAATACGATAGTCACGAACGGGACTATAGACCTGCTTGACCTTCGTGACTGCGTTTACGTCGTGTCGGTCGACGGGCCGGAAGCGATCAACGACCGGGTGCGCGGCGAAGGCAGCTTCAAACGAATTCTCAAAACGCTTGATCGTCTGCCTGCCGACTTCGCTCCCACAGTCCAGGCCCAATGCGCGGTCACTAGGGAGAATGAGAAACATTTGGTCGAATTGCTGGAAACACTGATAGGGAAAGTGGAGGGAATGACATTCACGTTTTATATCCCGCGGCGCAACGACACCACTACGCTTGGGTGGCGCTCTCTCGAAGAGCGAGAGCCGGCTATCAGACATGTCATGGATTTGAAGTCACAATTCCCCGATTTCGTCTGGAACTCGTTGGAAAGTCTCGAACTCATGCTTCCCGCCAACTCGAAACAAGTGACCGATAACTGCCTTCCGAAGAAATACCTGCTGCCGCTCTATTTGAATGGGAAGGAGTTTGAAGTGCCGTTCTGCTGCGCGGGAAACGACGTGGATTGCGACCTGTGCGGCATGTGGGGAGTTTTCCATTTCGCGGCAAAAATGAAAACGGGCAGCGCGTCGCGCCATTTCCCGGGCCTGTTCAGAAATTAGCAAAGAAGAAGCTCTTAATCCACAGATTTCGCAGATTTTCACTGATTAAGGAACTTTTCAACCACGGGCATGGGGAGTGACGGGGGAAAGGAAGTTATTCATTTGTGGAGTTGTTTCTTTCCCCATGATCCCAGTGGTTTACTTCATTCTTTCTTTTTTGCGCCTCGGGCCTGCGGCCCTTTGCGGTGAGAAAAGCTGTTTTGGACAGCAGTGAATTCTTGTTGCGATTTCCTTTTCTTCTTCTCTCAAAATCCGATTTCATCTGCGTGTATCTGCATTGCGCACTGTCAATTTCTTGAAATCCTGTCATGATTCTCATGAACGCATTTCCGTAACACAGTGTCATTAAATGGATTCCCGCCTCCGCCGGAATGATAAGAAAGAGGCCGTTTGTTCGTGTAATTTGTGTAATTCGTGTTCCAAGAAACTCTTTTTCTCCCCAAATCCTTGGTAGCTTTTTCTTTTCCCCGTGAGTCCCCGTGCTCCCCGTGGTTTGAGAATCTTCTCCTTTTTCCCCGATCAGCGCGCTAGGTTCATCGTCTCTCCTTGCGTTGTTCGGCATGCAGTGTAAGAATATTTGGTGTCCATTGACCACCGGAAATCCCCTATGAAAGCAAAAAGAAAGTATATTCTGCCGCCTTGTGTTGTGTTCGCGCTCATGCTCGCGCTTATGGCGGTGTTCTTCCACTCACTCGCAAACGGCGAAGAGCAGTTTCCGCTTCGCAGGATAAAGCTTCCTCCCGGATTCGCAATCAATATTTATGCCGCCAACGTGCCCAACGCGAGGTCGATGACTTTATCCCCAAACGGCACGCTCTTTGTCGGCACTCGGAGTGAGGGAAACGTGTACGCCGTACTCGACCGCGACAAGGACAATAAGGCCGATGAGGTCATCACCCTCGCGCGCCGGCTAAACATGCCGAACGGCGTGGCGTTCCGCGACGGCTCACTATACGTAGCCGAGGTCAATCGCATCTTGCGGTTCGATAGCATCGAGGAACACCTCGATAGACCGCCGAAACCGGTGATTGTGAACGACAGGTTCCCGAAGGACAGGCTTCACGGCTGGAAGTTCATCGCTTTCGGGCCTGACGGCATGCTCTATGTTCCGGTCGGAGCGCCGTGCAACGTGTGCGAACGCGACGACGAGCGCTACGCTTCGATTATGCGCATGAAACCCGATGGCAGCGGACTGGAAATGTTCGCCCGAGGCGTTCGCAACACTGTCGGCTTTGACTGGCATCCGCAAACAAAAGAGCTTTGGTTCACCGATAACGGACGCGACTGGATGGGAGATAATATGCCGCCCGATGAGCTGAACCGGGCGCCACGTTCGGGACTCAATTTCGGATTCCCCTACTGCCATGGCAATGGGATTCCTGACCCTGCGCTCGGCAAAAAACATGAGTGCGATGAGTTCACACCGCCCGTGCAAGAACTCGGCCCGCACGTGGCAGCGCTTGGCATGCGCTTTTACACCGGCGACATGTTCCCGGACAAATACCGGAACCAGATTTTCATTGCGCAGCACGGCTCATGGAATCGCTCCGCCCCGATTGGTTATCGCGTAATGCTTGCGCGGATCGAGGGCAATAAACCCGTGGGATACGAGGTGTTCGCCGAAGGCTGGCTCCAGGGCGGAGTCTCGTGGGGACGCCTTGTCGACGTGCTTGTCATGCCCGACGGCGCGCTACTGGTATCAGACGATAAGGCCGACGTCATCTACAGGATCAGTTACAAGAAATAACGCCTTTTATCCGCAGATTTCGCAGGTTTTTGCAGATTTCTTAGGCATGATTACCGCAAAGGCGCAAAGGACGCAAAGGCAAGCAAGACATGAAGGCACAAGAGAATACTCCTTCCAGTGAACGTCATTCTGAGCGGAGCGAAGAATCTCTTTCTCTGACTTCTTCATTTTCCCCGTTTCCCCTTTGTCGAGTAGACATTCCAAATGTTTCCGTTAGGTCTGCTTTGTATT
>CAYVDS010000252.1:3696-5401 GCA_964450145.1 uncultured bacterium | reverse complement strand
GTTCCGCGCAAGCGCTCGCGCGGTCTGAATTTAGATATTCAACGGTTCCTTCCCGGACCGAGCCTTCCACATATCTCTAGCAGGCGTCGAACATATCCAACAACGTCAGCCTGCACATTCTCGTCGTCATGGCCCACGATGAACTCCGCAACTCGACGCGGTCCGACTCCATCATGTTCAAGGAAATTGCCGTTGAGCGCTTCGCATGCTTTCTGAGCAAAAGGATCAGCGAGTAACGGCTTCAGTTGGTTGGCAATACCTTCAATGCCCGATTTGAAATTTCGAATTAGATAGAACAAGTCATAAGCGTCCTTGTTTTCGCCCCGAGACTCAAAGGCAAGGGCCTTCAGCACTATAAACGCTCCGGGACCGCATACCCAAACATCCCGCGTTGCCCTCTCACCCATAATGGTTTTGCCGGAAATTGAAATACGTGTTCGATCCTGAAATGCCAAATGCAACCCGTCCGTGATCATGGCGGCAAAGTGAGGCTCAATACTTCGCAATTTGCCGGGTTCGTCGTTCGGCAAACTGGGTTGAATGAGAAAATCCACAGTTATCTTCTCTGCTTTATTGATCATCCAACGTTGTCGGGTCAATTTGCCCCGGTTGTTTTTATCTGGAGAGAAACCTGCCCTTCGTAGCCGTTCAGTCAAAGTCTCGTAACGTCTTTCGTCCAAAAGCGCCAGTGCGAGTCCTATGTCCAAATCCATGGTTCCCGCATGAGGATCAACGCCCTGCGGTAATTCTTCCTGGTCAATGAGCAGAGACGGCGCCAACCCGCCGACCACGACCAATTCGTCCATGAGGTCTCCGAGTTTGGTGGCGATATAGAGACACGTGGACTTCACCAGATCAACAGTCCGGCCGCTATATCCATTTGCGGTCGTCGGCTTATCTACCATTTTTCTTCCAATTTAAATGATTAGCGCGCAATCGCTCTGCTGCCTCCTGAGAGCGTTCCGGATGCCCTTTAAGGTCCAGAAAGACCTGAACAGGATGCACACAACGCACCCTGTCATGCAGCGAAACTCCATGAAAAACACCAGAATCGGTAGGAACAACTAGCCAGCAGTTAGCGCCTCTGGAATCTTTATGATACGACAGATTGTCGAGCACGTCCTGAGATGGTTCTTCCGGCACGTAGATGGTAGCAATCCTGAAACTGGCGAAATGATCCAGTAGCCAGGCCGCAGCCAATCCGGTCGCGGCATAGGATATCGCTGCATCGGCCAATGCGTCCGACACCTGGCGCAACAGGATGTCGCCCGAGCGCGCAGGAATATGGCCATAGATGATGCGATGCTTCGAGAAATCATATTCCTCTTGCCATGCGTTCAGCAACAGGTCGGGATCGCGAGGTTTGATTGCGCCTTCCCGATTTCTGATAAGAAGTTCATCCTTCTCGAGTCGCGCAATAATTCGGCTGGTGAACCCTTCGTCCATTTCCGTTGCCCGGGCTATCTCTCTCTGCGTAAGCGGCTCATCAGGATGCATAAGCAACCAACGAGCGATACGAGAACTTTTTGGCGCAAAGACGCTGGAAGGACGTCCCCGGCGGATAAACCGATTTGGTTTTCCTTCTACCATTATCCTGACGCCCGGAGCAATTACTCGGGCGTTGCCTGAAAGGTCCATCCATGACACGCCGGCGGTCTCACATATTTCTTGCCCCACCTTGCCCATAAAGGGAACAGCAACCACC
>CAYVDS010000252.1:0-3686 GCA_964450145.1 uncultured bacterium | reverse complement strand
GAACGGCTTTTTGAGCAGATTGACGAACGTATTCCTGTGTCTGTGAGACGGCCTGAGCGACCACAGCAGCCCCCGCCACAGTCTTCCATTGCACCACAAAAGTCACCCCGCCTACTCTCACCGCGGCGTCAACTCCCGTATCCCGAGCAGCGGAACGAGAAGTGGGGATGACGACTCTGCCTTCGGCGCCGAGCAAAGCAGCCAAGCCCTTTATTATCTGTGATATAGCATTCTTTTTCGACGGTATGTTCATGTTTGACAATATAGCACTACTTGAGCATTTTGTCAAGCATATCATTTTAGTCAAGTAAGGCGTAGTGAAATGAGACCAAGGAGCGGAATCAGAGGTTTGATAGTGCGAATCAATTCAGGGAGGTTGGTCGTCTGAGATGTGCCGGGAATAGGCTATCAGGGGGCATGGTATAGTTCCTTGCCATGCTGGAGAGCCGGATGGATGACTAAGGATGGATTTTCACCGTACTTCTGAATGTCTGTTTCCGTGACGACCACAATATCTTTGGAGATACCCAAACCTGCAAGGCTTCGGTAGATCGTCTGCGCGGTCCTTCGCCTATGAATGCCGTCGGGCATGACCACGAGTATATCGAAATCACCGTCCGGCCCCATCATACCGGTTGCCGCCGAGCCGAACAGAATAATGCGGACGGGATTCACTGCCGTCACGCACTTTAGCCCACTTTAGCACACTTTAAACACTTCGCGCTTCCCCTTCCGTTTCCCCTTTTCCCCGAGGCCGTAGGCGGCCCTTTGGTCTTGACTTCAGTTCACTGAAAGTAGCGGGAATCCATGTTTTCCGCGGATTAGCCGTTTGGACAAGACGCCGGCGTCATTCGCCTTTGTTCGATTCTTGACGAGACCACTTGACAAAGCAATATATGTGGTGTACTATATATACAGTTATATATATCATCGCTACAATAGACCGGAGGAGGAACATATGTCCCTGAAACACGCTCTGCTCGGGTTCTTGAATTACGCGCCCATGACCGGATATGAACTGAAACGGCACTTCGATAACTCCATCCATTACTTCTGGAACGCAAAACTCAGCCAGATATACCCAACTCTCGACCTGATGAAGAAGGAAGGCCTGCTCACAATGGAAGTGGACTATCAGGAGAATGGACCGAACCGCAAAGTCCATCACATCACCGACGCAGGACGCGAAGAACTCCGCCGTTGGCTCCTCGAGCCATTGGACCTGTCGCCAAACCGTGTCGCTTTCCTTGTCCAGGTCTTCTTCGGCGGAAACTTGGCAAAGGAGGAAATCCTGGCCCAGTTGCGCCGAAATCTGGCTCTGCATAGGGAACAACTGGCCGCCTACAATGGGCAGGTGCGGGATGTGGTCCGGCGTAACATAGAAGACACGGGCTTGAAACGCGAGGGCGTTTTTTGGAGTCTGACGTTGGAATCTGGCGTCGAATATGAAAAGGGGAGGATCAAATGGTGTCGCAAAGCGATTAAGGGAATTGAGGCGATGAACGATCTCGACAACTGATCGCTCCAAAAACAATCCAATCAAGGAGGCGAATATGAAAATTCTTGCAATCAATGGCAGTCCGCGCGGAACCGGCAGCAACACGGACCGCATATTGCAGCCCTTCCTCGAAGGATCACTCGAGGCCGGCGCTGAGACGGAGACGGTTTATCTTAAAGAAAAACGGATCAATTATTGCGTGGGCTGTTTCACGTGCTGGACCAGGACGCCGGGGGTTTGTATTCATAAGGATGACATGCCTGACCTGTTGGAGAAAATTCGGGAGGCCGACATCCTGGTCTACGCGTCGCCGCTGTACATATTCACCGTCACGGCCCAGATGAAGACATTTCTCGACCGCTGCATCCCCTTGTTGCAGCCTTACATTGTTAAGCGGGGCGACCAATACATTCATCCGACGCGCTACGAAAACAATTATCCGAAAAAGGCGGTGCTCATCTCTAATTGCGGTTTCCCGGAGCGACATCATTTTACCGGAATGGTGGAAACATTTCGGCGTCTTACCGCCTCTCCCGATACGGAACTGGCCGCAACCATTCTATGCGCCGGAGGAGAATTGCTGAAACAGTCCGCCTTGCAGGAACAACTCAGATGGTACATCGATGCCGCTCGCCTCGCGGGGCGGGAGGTTACGGAAAAGGGGAGGATTCTGCCCGAGACGCAAGCGGCGCTCGACCGGCCTCTTGCCGACCCGGAATTCTATTCGCAAATGGCCAACGCCTATTGGGATAGCGTCATTCCACGTGTTCCCAAGGTCGGCAGGGCATCAACGGAAAAAGAAACCGGAACACCCCTTTCTCCGCCTCGTTCGCGCGACACTGTGCGGGATATGATTGCCGGAATGGCGATGGTGTTCAACCCGCAAGCCGCGGCCGGCGGATCGGGACAATCAGAACAACCTTTGGAGGCAGTCATACAATTCCGAGTCACCGGGAATGAACCCGGCGAGTATTACTTGCGAATCGCCGAGGAGAAATGTGCGGCGTTCGAAGGAGTTCATCCTCAACCGACGCTGACCATTCACACTCCTTCCGAGGTGTGGCTGGCAATCAGCCGCCGAGAGTTGAGCGGCACAGAGGGCTTCATCAAAAAGAAGTATCGCATCGAAGGAGATATGGGGTTGCTCATGCGTTTCGAACAACTCTTTCCGTCAGGTGACGGCCCCGCCGCGGAACCGCCTACCGTGCCGGAGTATTTCCAAGCGCCCTCTTTGGAGGAAACCGTCCAGCGGGGCCCCTTGAAGCTGGGGATGCATTGGCTCACCCTGGCATTTGTTCCATGGATCGCCAACGCGATTATGATTGATATCCGTGGCTTGAGCCTTTGGGTGAGCATCGGTATACCACTACTGTTGGGGCTGCTCTTATGGGGCTATCGCCGGGCCTTTGGGCGGCCAACCTGGATGGAAACAGGCGGACCAATATACTTTGCCGTTGCCGGACTGGTCACACTGTTTGGCAGCGACTTCTTCCGTACTTATAACGTCGTTGTCGGCAATCTCGTCCTGAGCGGCATTTGGATGAGCACGCTCGCTACAGCTACTCCGCTCACGTTCGAGTACTCCAAATGGTCCTACCCGCCGGCGTTGTGGCCGACTTTTGCATTCGTTCGCACCAACGCTGTCCTCACGGCTTTCTGGGGAGTGATGTTTCTGTTAATGAGCGTGACCGCTCTTATCGGGTGCTTCGCGCCGGCACATCAAGGCTTATGGGTCATTATCCGAAATCTGCTCCTCATACCAGGATTCGCATTTACGTCCTGGTTCCAAAAATGGTATCCTGTGCGGCTTGAAAAAGCGAAGTGATGCAGGCAGCCGAGGGAAGACTGTACTCCTCGGATTGTGGCTCCTGTTCGAGCCAGACAGGCGCAAACAGACATCGTGGGCGATGCCGGATGCTGTTTTGGCCAATCTTGATTGGTACCTTTCACTACGGTTTGACCGCTCTAATGACCATCCAATAACGCTTGGCGTGAAGACATTTAACGTTGTTTAATCCCGCCTGAGTGAAAAGCACCCGCAAATCATCAGGGCGGCGGTAATAGGTTCCTACCTTCTGAAAATACCACTCCAGGAATTTCTTAGAGAGCTTTCCCGGTATCCAATAAAATTTGGGGGTCACCCATTAATTATACTAAGTTAAGTATTCTTGACATTTTCTTGAGTTGA
>CAYVDS010000251.1:3400-5505 GCA_964450145.1 uncultured bacterium | reverse complement strand
CTAGTGTACTGTCTCATAAATAGCTTGACGTGCTGCGACGGGGACTGTCCCAAGATTTACGGGTGCTTTGCGCCGTAGAATCGGGACTGTCCCCGAAGCCAAAGAAGCGTTGGAGAGACACTACACTAGTTACGCGGCCGCGTGGTTAACGGTAGAAGAAGTAGTCTCTAATTCGGGGACATGATGCCTCATCGTGTCCCCGAATTAGGCGAAACGGTCGCCGGCTTCTTAGCAGCACCCATTCGCGCCTTCGGCGTGATCAATTGGGTAAGAAACAGGTCTATGTGACTCAGCAGAAGAATCCCCCTCATCCCCCTTTTGTAAAGGGGGGAAGAAGAGGATTCCCTAGGAGGCTGTTATGGAACCTTACTCTGAAACTGATCTGACCGGTCTCGTGTTTGATGTCCAGCATTATTCGCTGGACGATGGCCCTGGCATTCGCACCACCGTCTTTCTCAAAGGATGTCCCCTCAGTTGCAAGTGGTGCCAGAATCCTGAATCAATCAAGCCGGAGCCGGAGATCGGATTCAGGGCGGAACGGTGTATTGGATGTGGCGCATGCCGGAAAACTTGTCCAAATAATGCGATAGCGTTTGACAGCACAGACAGGATAGATCGCATTCGCTGCACCGTGTGCGGGGCATGCGCAGAGGTTTGTCCCTCAAGAGCAATGTTTGTCGTCGGCAAGCGCTATTCTGTCCCGAAACTGCTGGAGGAAGTTCAACGTGACACCGCCTTCTATGAGGAATCTGGAGGCGGTGTGACCCTTTCCGGCGGCGAGCCGACGCTGCAGATTGATTTCATTGTTGCATTCGTAAGGGCGTGCAAGGAAGCCGGCCTCAATACTGCGATCGAGACGAACGGGTTGACTCCGTCAGGCAGTCTCAGGAAACTCCTTCCGTATCTCGACGGGATCTATTTCGACCTCAAGATCATCAATCCGGTCGAACACCGGCGTCTTACCGGCGCCGACAACCGGCAGATACTCGAGAATGCGCGTATGCTGGCTGAATGTGGAGCCCCAGTCAATTTCCGACTGCCGCTTGTTCCATTAATGACGGCGAACAAGGACAATGTGCGCGCAATCAGCGCTTTTCTCACTGAAGTGGGAGCAAAAGAAATAGAGCTCTGTCCATACCACGAGAATTGGGTAACAAAACTTGTCTGGCTCGGAAGGAGACAGTCACCTCCTGCGGAACTGCAAGAATCTCTCACAACCGAAGAACTGCTGTCGGTCATTGATATGTTTTCTCAAGAAGGAATCAATGCGAGATCCGTCGAAGGCGAGATTGCTGCTCGCTAACCGCCGATTTATTGAGCGCTTCCAGAGAGGGGCGGTAATGATTAGTGCGAATTGAAGGGGGTGGAGAGATGAAACCGTCTGCGATCATGTTGTTGATAACAGGTATTGCCAACACTCTTTTCTACATCAAAATAGCCATGGCAGGCTATCCACTGCACCCGAACCATCCGGCAGCGTATCGAGACCTCCAACAGGCTGCGACCTGGGCTGATGGGTGGATGGGACTTATGGCTATTGTCGGTGGTATCGGAATCCTATTAGGATGGGACTGGGGAAGGCTGGCAGGGATTGCGGCGGCGGCCGCATTGATTCATATGGGTTTTCTCGACGTCGCTTTTCACTTGCAACATGCGATGTACAAGAGCCTCGATCCCATGATGCTCGTCATGATTGTCGTGGACTTATGGGCATTCGGCGCGGGAACGGTGATGCTTGTCCTCCTTTGGCGCGGGAGATGAAAGTGATTTTTGACGAAATGCGGTCTCTTGGGAGGACTCGTTTCACGTCCAAGTACAGGTGCTCTTCTTGCGGCCATATTTGTGAAGACTCAATCCTATGGATGTAGCGAGAGAGGAATACTGATAATGTCGAAAGATACGATGACAGCCGAACAACGGCTTCAAACTGTAATAGGGCTTGGTGTGCCCGACCGCGTGCCGGTCGATCCAATGATCTACTATTTTGCAGCCTATTATGCAAACATCACGGTGCACGAGCTGTGGTCCGATATAAAAAAATATGAGTTCGCAATCAACAAGTGTTTCTCCGAGCTCGGGCCGTGGGACATATACTATCCAATCAA
>CAYVDS010000251.1:0-3390 GCA_964450145.1 uncultured bacterium | reverse complement strand
TTTATCCTTCCGATGAAGATGAAACTTGCCGGCCTGGATCTGCCCGCGAATGAAATAAACCAGGTCATCGAAGAAGAAATCATGTCAGCGGATGAATATCTCACGTTCGCGAATGGCAAAGCGCCAACCATGTTCCTTAAGTACATCAATTTTCTGTCAACGCTTGCGTGCCGTGTGCAGCGGGAGCAGCAGGGGGAAGGGACGCTTGCCAAGATACGGATCATTCGAAGAATGCTCAAGCAAATTCCCGTGTGGCGCGAGGAGTTCAAGAAATGGCAGGCACGGGATGTGGCGGTTCAGCACGGAATCTGTATGGAAGCTCCCTTTGACACGCTTTCAATGTCACGCGGATTGGTGGATTTTTCCTACGATCTTATGGACAATCCCGGTCCGCTCGGCGAAGTCTCAATGATACTTTCGGAAGGATATGTGAAAGTGGGTGACTGGCTTACAAAGAAGACCGGCGTTCGTCGCGTGCTTGTGTTCTGTCACCGCACTTCAAACGATTTCATTTCGCCGAAGCAGTTTGAGCAGTATGCGTTTCCATCACTAAGGACCATCGTGAACGGATTCGTTGTAAGGGGGGTCACCCCCTTCCTCCACTGCGATGGCAACTGGAATAAGAACCTGGAATACCTGCACGAGCTTCCCAAAGGGAAAGTGGTCCTGCAATTCGACGGCAGGACCGACATATTCCGGGCCAAAGAAATCATCGGCGGTCACTGCTGCATCTTCGGCGATGTGCCTGCCTCGATGCTCGCTTTCGGCGGCAGGGAAGAAGTGACCGAATACTGCAAGAAGCTGATAGAGGAAGTCGGCAAGGGCGGCGGCTTCATATTGGCTGCAGGCTGTGAGGTCGCGCCCAACGCCCGCCCCGAAAACGTCAAGGCAATGCTGGATTCGGTGAAGAAATTCGGGTATTACTCCTGATTCCTCCTCCTTAATCGGGACACCATGACGGACGGTGTCACGATTAAAGGGACAGACGCCGGTTTCCTGCGAAACAATGCGTGATAACGAACGCATGCCGGCTTCTCGAGCGAAAACACGTGAAAATGGAGTCGAAAGATATTTCTTATGAACTCTCTCGTGGATACTCTCAAATTCTTTGGCTACATAATGACGGAACTGACCTTGCTGTTTCTCGGAATCAGCGCTCTCATCGGGCTGATCAGGCAATTCATCTCCGACGAAAAACTTCGCTTCTGGCTATCGCATAAAGGAGTAAAGGGAAGTGTTCTCGGCGCGCTGTTTGGGGCCGTTACCCCTTTCTGCGCGTGCTCAACTATTCCGGTGACGGTGGGGTTGCTCAAAGCCAAGGCGCCGTTCGGGTCCGTGATGTCTTTCGTTCTGGCGTCGCCCATTCTTGACCCGCTAATTCTTGGTCTGATGACGGCTATGCTTGGTTGGCGCGTTAGTATGACGTACACGCTTACGACTCTTACCGCAGCAATCGTGGGCGGGTTGGTCATGGAAAGAGCCGGTCTCGTCGCCTATGTCAAGAACGTGCGTATTAGCGGCAATCCCGGCGATTCATTCCGTGCTTCTACATTTGCAGCCAAAGCAAGGGAAGCATTTCGGCAAGCGTGGAGAGACCTTCGGGCAGTTTTAATCTACCTTGTTATCGGTGTAGCGGCGGGAGCCGTAATCTATGGGTACATCCCGCAGGAGTTTATCGTAAAACTGGCGGGACCCAAGAACCCCTTTGCCATCCCTATCGCGGCCCTAGTTGGCATTCCGTTATACATCCGTGCGGAAACGGCCATCCCGATCGGGCTGGCGTTAGTCAAAAAGGGAATGAGTCCGGGAGCGGTTATTGCATTGATCATTGGGGGGGCCGGTATGGCAATTCCGGAAATGACCATGTTAGCAAGTATATTCAAAACACGTCTGGTGGCTGCCTTGGTTTGTAGTGTCTTCCTCATAGCCGTCATTACAGGCTTGGCGGTCAATCTGATTTGAAGTAATATTCGGACAAAGCCGTTTGCAAAAGGAAGACGCGACAGAGGAATCGGCCATATGTGGCAAAAGTGCATGGGCACGTACAATCAGGAGGACTAATCAATGACCGGGCATAAGAAAGAAGGAATCTTGAAGCGCTTCTTTGGTGCCGGCAAAAACAATTGCTGCTCAATCCGTATTGAAGAGGTCAAAGAGGAAACACAGGACACATGTTCGGGGGGATGCTGCGGTTCGGATACCAAAGCTCTATCGCAAGAGGTTCAGAAAGAGAAACCGAAGGATTGTGGCTCCACCTCGGCCGGTTGCTGCGGACACTAACATTATCATTTGGGAAAAGACATAAATGAATATCTCCAATATCACTATTATAGGAGAAAGGATAAACTCCTCTCGGAAACCGATTGCAAGGGCGATCGAAGAAAGAGATGCGGCGTTTATTCGGGACGAAGCGAGGAAACAACTTCAGGCGGGCGCTCATTTTATTGATGTCAACACAGGCGCTTTTGCTGAAAAGGAGTGGCCCAACCTGAAGTGGCTCATCGAAACCGTTATGGCGGCGGGTGGTACTCCATTGTGTATTGATAGCTCCGACCCCGAAGCCGTGCGGGAAGCTCTGGCCATCTGCGGCAGCTCGGCAATGGTCAACTCGATTTCCGCCGAAAAGGAAAAGTTTTCCACCGTTCTTCCGATCATCAAAGAGTACGACTGCAAAGTTGTCGCGCTCTGCCTTGACGACGAGGGCATCCCATCAGAGCTGGACGGCAAGATTGAGGTCGGCTGCACACTTGTGGACGATCTAATCAAGAATGGGATCAAGCCGGCCAACATCTATGTTGACCCGCTTGTCATGGCGATCAGCACGGACAAACGGAGCGGGATCATTGCTTTGAAAACCATAGAAGAGATTCACAAGAAATACCCTGACATCCATATCATCTGCGGCCTCAGCAACATTTCCTTCGGTCTGCCTGTGAGAAAACTTATGAACCGGACATTTCTGGTAATGGGTATGGCGGTTGGTCTTGATGCCTTCATCTTCGACCCGTTGGACAAACAGATGATGGCGAACCTCATAACGGCCACGACCTTGTTGGGATATGACGAGTATTGCGCGGATTATATCGCGGCATACAGAAATAATAAGTTGGAAATGTAACTGCTTCACGGCAGAAGGAGAGATGCACAATGGCTGACATGAAAAGACTTTCTGAAGCGCTCCAAAAGGGAGACATGGAATCTGTAAAGACGTTGACCAATCAGGCCCTCGCGCTCGGATGTTCGCCCCAGCAAATTCTCAACGAAGGGTTGATAGCCGGGATGGACGTGATAGGCGCGAAATTCAAGGCGAACGAAATCTTCCTTCCCGAAGTGCTCGTCGTGGCAAGGGCGATGCATGTCGGACTCAATATTCTGAAGCCCAAACTCGTC
>CAYVDS010000250.1:0-5512 GCA_964450145.1 uncultured bacterium | reverse complement strand
AAATACGACCTCCTCGCGATTCCCGTGGTGAACGGCGACGGAGGGCTCGTCGGCCTTGTCACCCATGACGACGCTATGGATATTCTGCGCGTGGAACAAACGGAAGACATGGAAAAGTTCATGGGCTTGACAGGCGAAGTTCAAGAGGAGAATTACCTGTCAGTCCCTGCGACCGTGCACTTTCGCAGACGAGCCATATGGCTGATTAGCGTTGCAATGTTTGGTCTTGTCTCCGGAGCAATCCTGGAACTTTTTGAAGATGTCCTTACCACTGTGTTCGTTCTTGCTTTCTATATGCCCATGCTGGCGGGCACGGGCGGAAACACGGGGTCGCAGGCGGCAACGGTGGTTATCCGGGCTCTTGCCTTGCGTCAGATTGCTGTAGTTGACATCGCACGCGTTCTCTGGAAGGAACTGAGAGTAAGCCTGATGTTGAGCCTCGTCCTCGTTGTCGTCGCGGTCGGCAGAATCTACTTGTTCACCTCAAGCACCCAGTCCACTGGCGGGTTTTCTTTGACGCGTGTCGGCACTGTGGTGGTATTGGCTCTCGGGATTCAGGTCATTTCTTCCACGCTTATCGGCGCCATGCTGCCGATTGTCGCTTCCAGGTTCAAGGTAGATCCTGCGGTTGTGGCAAGCCCGGCGCTCGCGACAGCAGTTGATATAACGGGACTCTTGATCTATTTCGGTCTCGCAAAACTGTTGCTCGGTATCTGAAATGCATCAATGTTTCTCGCGAAAAAGGGTGAAATGATGGCGCTCATCGGAACCGGAATAGATATTGTCGAGGTTGAACGAGTCGAGAAGCTCCTCGCCAGTCAGAAGGCGAAGTTCCTCGATCGGGTGTTTACGAAGGCCGAGAGAGACTATTGCATGAAGAAGGCGCGGCCCGGTATGCACCTGGCGGCCAGATTCGCCGCGAAGGAAGCCGTCGCCAAGGCGCTTGGGACCGGCTTTGCAAAAGGTATTCGCATGCGCGACATAGAAGTGACTGCCACCGACAATGCTCCGCCCTCGGTCAAGCTGCACGGCGCGGCCGCCCGAAGATATCAAGCCCTTGAGGCCACAGGCATCCTCCTTTCGCTCTCTCACACGGATACGCACGCCCTGGCGCCCGCCGACATTTTTTGACTGGCCAGACAGACAAAAAAACTTGACAACAAAACCGATAGTTTATATAATCCCCGCAATCACCGGCTCACCCTGATTGTTCTCCGCTCGAAGGTGGCGCGCAAGGCCACCATGTGGTTGGGTTTCCCCTCGCATGATTTGACTGGATTTCGCTTAAATTGGGGACACCTTGCTGCAAGGTGTCCCCAATTTAACCTCCGCCTCACCTGTCACCCTCGCGCCGGACAATTTGCCGTGATAGTCTGACTTGACCGCATAGCGCGGGAATGCTATACTTTTCGCATTAACGCGCTGCGTCAACCAGCGGTGTGCAAGCGGTTCGCCGATTGAGGGAAAGAATTGAGGGACGCCCGACTGTGGCGGGCGTGGTTTAAGTGAAGAAAGGTAAGGCTTGGGAACGAGAGGCGATCTTTTTTCTTCTTTTTTGGATCTTCCCTTTCGCCTTTCGCCTTTGCCCTTTCCCCTTTCTTGAGAGGAGGCGTCATGGCCGAGCTGAAATATGTCCACATAAGCTCGTTATCGACCACCCGCCGGCAAACGCCCTGAGTGACGGCGTCCTCGGGGACATCGAAGCCGCGATCGACTCAGTTGCAACCGACTCTGCCGCAAAAGTAGTTGTGATTACCGGGCAGGGTCGTTTTTTTGTCGCCGGAGCCGATATCAATCAACTTGATATGGTCAAGAACTCCGCGGCGGGCGAAAGGCTCGCGTCGAACGGGCAGCGCGTCCTCAACAAAATCGAGCAGTTGACTAAGCCCGTCATCTGTGCGATAAACGGGATGGCGCTGGGCGGCGGGTGTGAGTTGGCGATGGCGTGCCACATGCGGATCGCAGTCGATTCGGCAAAACTGGGACAGCCCGAGATAAATCTCGGAATCATCCCGGGGTTCGGCGGGACCCAGCGGCTTGCGCGGATCATCGGCCCAAGCAAAGCGACTGAGTTGATCCTTACGGGCGAGATGATCACAGCCCAGGAAGCTCATCGGTTGGGTCTGGTGAACGCAGTTGTCCCCGCTGAGCAGTTTGAGGAAACGGTGCGCTCGCTCGCCGGCAAGATTGCGGCGAAGAGTATGCCGGCAGTAAAAGCCGCTCTGCGGGCGATTGGCGGTGGGTTAGACGTCAGTCTCGCCGCCGGACTGGCGCTCGAGGCGAAGATTTTCGGGGAGATTTGCGAGACAAAGGACAAAACGGAAGGCATCCGCGCGTTTCTGGAAAAGCGGCAGGCTAATTTCATGGACATGTGATGCGGGAGAAGCTTTTCCGCGCGCGGTAGAGGCACGAAGGAGGATCGGAATGAAAATCATTGTGTTGATGAAACAGGTCCCGGACACGGAAACAAAGATTCAGGTAAAGCCGGGCGAGACGGCCATCAGTACCGACGGTGTGACATTCGTCATAAATCCTTATGATGAATTCGCAATCGAAGAAGCTCTGCGGATAAAAGAGGCCAAGGGCGGCGATGTCACCCTTATTACGCTCGGATGGGATAAGGCAGCCGAGGCGCTTCGCACAGGCCTCGCAATGGGCGCCGACAAAGCCGTTCACCTGAACGACCCGGCTCTTCTCACGAACGACGCCCATTCCATTGCGGTTGCCCTGTCCAAGGCAATCAAGAAGCTACAGTATGACCTCATACTCTGCGGCAAGCAGGCCATCGATTACGACAACCATCAGGTAGGCGTGAGAGTGGCCGAGATGCTCGGTATCCCGCACGTCGCAGTCGTGACTAAACTTGCGCTCGAAGACGGCAAGGCGGTCGCGCACAGGGAGATCGAAGGCGGAACCGAAGTCGTCGAAACACCGCTTCCCGCCGTCGTCACATGTCAAAAAGGGCTGAATGAGCCCCGATACGCTTCTCTCAAAGGAATCATGCAGGCAAAGAAGAAACCCCTCGAGGCCAAGAAGGCCGCCGATATCGAGGCGGCGGCCGGCGAAGCGGGCCAGGCGGGAGCAAAGACCACCGTGCTCACAATGACTATGCCGCCTGAGAGGGCTGCCGGCAAAGTTGTCGAGGGTGAGCCTGAGGATGCGGCGCGACAGGTCGTCAAACTCCTTCGGGAAGAAGCAAAGGTAATCTAACAGATGAGACCGCTGGTTTATTCCATAAAGAGGAAGGAGAAGACACGATGAGTGGAGTATGGGTTTTTGCTGAAACACGCGACGGCAAGATCATCAAGGTCGTCAATGAAATGCTCAACGCATGCAAAACAATAGGCGCGACGCTCTCCGAGGACGTCGCCGCCGTTCTGATAGGCTCGGGAGTTGAATCCCTCGCTAAGGATCTCGGGGCAATGGGGGCAAAGAAGGTTTATCTCGCGGACGACGCAAAACTCGAGAAGTATTCCCCCGATGCATACGCAAAAGTGCTCGTCGGCCTCGTGAAACAGCACAGTCCTTCAGTATTGCTGTTCGGCAATTCAGCCGTCGGCAAGGACCTCGCCCCCACGGTGGCGGCGAAACTCGGTGTGGGGCTGTGCTCGGACTGCGTCGGCGTGCAGCTCAATGCGGAAAAACAACTCGTGTTCACGCGGCCGGTCTATTCGGCGAAAGCCATTACAACGGTTGTCTGCAAAGATAAGCCGCAGATGGCTACGATCCGGCCGAATGTCCTCCCGCCGGGAGATGCGACGGGAGCGCCGGCCGACACTGAGAAAGTGAGCGTTGCTCTTGCGGATACTGACCTGCGCACGAAGGTGCGTGAGATTCTCAAGAGCGCGGCTGGGAAAATAGAGTTGACTGAAGCCGACATAATCGTTGCGGGGGGCCGCGGCATGAAAGGCCCGGAGAACTTCAAATTGCTGGAAGACCTGGCAGTGGTAGTGGGCGCAGCGGTCGGCGCATCGCGCGCCGCAGTGGACGCCGGTTGGCGCGACCACCACGATCAGGTAGGCCAGACCAGCAAAGTGGTCACTCCCACGCTGTACATCGCGGCCGGCATATCAGGCTCGATTCAGCACCTTGCGGGAATGAAAACCTCGAAGGTCATTGTCGCCATCAACAAAGACCCGGAGGCCCCGATTTTCAAGGTCGCCAATTACGGCATCGTCGGCGACCTGTTCAAGGTAGTTCCGGTGATGACCGAAGAGTTCAAGAAGATGTTGGCGCAGTAAGACCTAACCTCAACAAACGAAAATAGGGGGTGGCGCAGTCGAGTCACCCCCTGTTGTTTTTCTGACCGGCACGAGTGCGGATGAGCATTAAGGAGTTATGTCGCCATCTTTATCAACTGCTCGGGTTGGTCCACACTTCCGATGGTGATGAGTTTGTCGCCGTTCTCGATAACCCGGTCGGATGCCGGGTTGAACAGCATCTGGCCGTCTTTTTTCTCGACCGCGATGACGATGATTCCGAGTTCGCTGCGGATCGGCGTGTCCTTGAGCGCTTTGCCCACGAGGCTGGATCGGTGGCCGACTTCGATCTCTTCGAGCCGAACGTCCATTTCGCGCTCGAGCGAGCTTAACTCGATGAAATGCGTGACGGCGGGTTTGAGGATGGCGCTCACGAGGCGATAGGCACCAATGAGATAAGGCGAAACGACCTTGTTTGCGCCCACCTGGAGCATCTTCTTTCCGGCGCCGGCGGTCTCCGCGCGTGAGGTGATGAAAAGGTCCTTGTTGAGGCCGCGCGCGGTTATCGTGATAAAGAGATTTTCGGCGTCCGATGCGGCCACCGCCACAAGCCCGCGGGCTCTTTCAATGCCCGCTCTCCGCAAGACGGCTTCGTCTCCGGCGTTGCCTTGAATTGTGAGTATCCCGCCATCGTGCAGCGTCTGGATTTTATCGGGGTCGATCTCGATCACAATCAACGGCAGTTTGCGCTTCAATAGTTCTTCGACTACGACGCTCCCCATTCTGCCGTATCCGCACACGATATAATGATCCTTCAGTTCTTTTATCTCTTGTTGCACTCTGCGCCCCCCGAGGATGTTCTGGATTCCGCCCTCGACCATCATTTCGATAACGACACCGAAGCTGTAGAAGACAAAGCCGACACCGGCAAAGATAAGTCCGATTGTGAACAACCTCCCGAAATGAGACAGCGGTTTGACCTCGAAATAGCCGACCGTCGAGAGTGTTATCACGGTCATGTAGAGAGCCTCAAGAAAGGACCAGCCTTCGATCAGCATGTAGCCAAGAATCCCCGAGAGCAGGACGACGGCGACTCCGCTCAAAGCCCCGAGGAGTCTCTGTTCAGGGCCAAGTTTTCTCTCCCTTAGAATGCGGCTCACAAATAGAACTCCTCCTTTGCCATGTTGTCATTCATGAAAAACCTGTCCAGGCTCTTCAAAGTGTCAACAGAACGAATACAAAGAATAAAAGGCAGATATGGGGAAATCGAAATATTATAACATATGGCGGGCGGTTGTTGACGCCATGTCATG
>CAYVDS010000249.1:4628-5516 GCA_964450145.1 uncultured bacterium | reverse complement strand
CCTTAAGGCGGAAGTCCCGCTCGGCTGAGAGCAGAAACTTCTTCCGATTGACGCTCACACTCGAGTAGTCGAGCCCTCCGAATAATCTGCCGGTCTCGGGCCGCGTAAGGCCGCACGCGTGATGAAGCGCCTCCATCACCCCGCCTCGCTCAATTTACAGATGATACTTTACTCTACAAATTCTCGCTATTATTCGCCTTCTTTTCTTCATCCTCTTTTCTTTAGTGCCCTTTCGTGCAACTTTCGTGGCTTATGCCTGCTGTTCTTTTCTTTCTTCGCGCCTTTGTGTCTTTGTGGTGATATGTTCGCCTCGCTTCTGCGCTGTTGCATGCAGGCCCGTTTCCTGATAGAATCGCACCACATAAATAATGAATGATGAGTGACGAATGATGAATGAAACCGTAAAAGAAGAGACGGCGTGGAACCGCCTAGAAACGCAGATTAATGCCGATAGTGAGGGAAAGGAATATGCAATGAAAAGGGTTGCAACCCTAGTATTCGCGGTATGTGTTGCCGTTGGGGCCATCATCATAATTCATCCGGCCAGGAAGAACGGGACTGCCGAGGCGGTTCCCGCCGGCAAAACCTACAACGTTCGCATCTTGCGCGATTCGTGGGGTGTGCCGCACATTTTCGGCCAAACCGATGCGGACGTTGCTTATGGACTTGCCTATGCGCACGCCGAGGACGACTTTAGAACGATTCAGGATGCGCTTCTTGCCGCGCGAGGACAACTGGCGTCGGTCTACGGCCGCAAATCAGCCCCGGTCGACTACATGGTTCACCTTCTTCGTGTTTGGGATGTCGTGAACGCAAAGTACGAGACGGACCTGAGTCCCGAGACAAGAACGCTCTGCGAGGCATATGCGGCTGGTCTAACACGCTATG
>CAYVDS010000249.1:0-4618 GCA_964450145.1 uncultured bacterium | reverse complement strand
AGGCAAAGATATCGTTGCCGGTTTCGTTCAGAAGGTGCCTCTGTTTTTCGGGCTCGACAGAACTCTCGAAAAGCTGTACGAGCCGGCGGAGGCGAAAGGCGAAAGGCGAAGGGCGAAAGCGGATGAAACCAAAGAAGCAGTGGATGCACTGACAGGCTCCAACACTTTTGCGATTGCCCCAAGTCGTTCCGCCGACGGGAAAACCCGGCTTGCAGTCAACTCGCATCAGCCATGGAACGGGCCCGTCGCGTGGTACGAGGCTCATCTGCACAGCGAAGAAGGATGGGACATGGTTGGCGGAGTCTTCCCCGGGGCGCCCATAATTCTCCATGGCCACAACCGAAACCTCGGCTGGGCGCACACCGTGAACAGGCCCGACCTTATCGACGTCTACCTCCTTGAGATGAATCCTGAAAATCCGCGTCAATACAAATTTGACGGTCAATGGCGTGATCTCGAGGTCAGGCTTGCGCCCATCACGATAAAATTGTTCGGCCCCATTTCATGGACTTTCAAACGAGAAGTGCTCTGGTCAGACTATGGCCCGGTCATACAGCGGCCGCACGCGACCTATGCCATTCGCTATGCCGGTTTTGGGGATGTGCGCCAGGTTGAGCAATGGTATCGCATGAATAAAGCGCGCTCCTTTGAAGAATGGCAAACCGCCATGCGTATGCAGGCCATCCCGTCGTTCAACTGCGCGTACGCCGATCGCGAGGGAAACATCTATTACGTCTACAATGCCCGTTTGCCGCTTCGCGCCGAGGGCTATGACTGGTCAGGTTACCTGCCCGGCAACACCTCCAGGACTCTGTGGACGGAGTATCTGGCTTTCGACAAATTACCGCAAGTCATAAACCCCGCTTCCGGATTTGTACAGAACTGTAACAGCTCTCCTTTTCAGACGACTATTGCTTCAGATAATCCGAAGCTTGAGGATTTTTCGCCGACGCTTGGGATCGAGACCGGTATGACGAATCGAGCCCTTCGGGCGCTTGAGTTGCTAGGTTCGGATGAATCCATTTCTGAGGAGGAGTTTTACGCATACAAGTTCGACGTGACTTACTCGAAGAAGTCGCAAGTGGCGCAGCTTGTCGCGACAGTTCTCTCGATGCCTCCTTCCGATGACCCCGTTGTCCGAGAGGCTGTCGAGGTTCTGCGAGCGTGGGACCTCCGAACAAATCCTGAGAATATGAACGCGGCAATTGGAGCACTGACGGTACAACCCATTCTCAGGGCTCAATATCGCGGCAAAGAGCCGCCCGATGTCATGAAATCCTTCGCGAATGCTGCTCACGCACTGAAGCAGGCTTACGGACAAATCGACGTTCCGTGGAGCCGGGTCAACCGCCTGCAACGCGGCAAACTTGACCTCGGCCTGGGGGGCGGTCCCGATGTTCTTCACGCCGTTCATGGCGAACTCAAGAACGGCTGCATAATTGGCGACGCCGGTGACTGCTACATTCTCATGATAACGTTCGACAAAAAAGGGGTGACATCGCGGAGTATCCATCAATTCGGCAGCGCCACGCTTGATGAAAAATCGCCGCATTACGCCGACCAATCGCCATTGTTTGCGAAGTGCGAGATGAAGCCCGTATGGCTTGATGAAAGTGAAATCCACGGCCATCTCGAACGAGAATACGCGCCGTAAGGAAATTATTTTCTTGCATTCAGTTTCTAATCAGAGGGAGAGAGGACCATACATTATCATTCCCGCGAAGGCGGGAATCCATTTTCATACAAAATGGAATACTCAATTGCAGGTGGGAATTTATTCGCAGTCGTTCGCTTTAATGCATGAACCGTGAACCGAGTTTCTTTAGGAGTAGGGCGGATACGAATTCAGGTCTTGACTTTTGACTTTCAACCTTCAACCTCGACTTTCTCAGGAGAAATGACTTATGAGCGACTGGAAGAAAACGACGTGCGTCCTGTGCGCGGTGAACTGTGGCCTTGAAGTGAAAACCGAGGGGAACCGCATAACAGACGTGCGAGGTGACAAGGATTCGCCCCGGAGTCAGGGCTATGCCTGTCGAAAAGGTCTTTCGATAGCGCATTTTCAGAACCATACACAGCGGCTGACGCATCCGCTGAAGCGTGTCGGGAACACATTCGAAAAGATCACGTGGGAGCAAGCGATAAGTGAGATCGCGGCAAAGCTCAATGAACTGACAGGCGCGCACGGGCCTAAATGCCTCGCGTATATGGGCGGGGGAGGACAAGGTTGTCATTTCGAGGCGGCATTTGGCGTACGCCTCTTGAGAGCGATCGGTTCGCGATATCATTATTCGGCCCTTGCACAGGAATTGACGGGTTTCTTCTACGTTCAGGGGGAGGCCTATGGCCGCCAGTATCTACATGCTGTCCCCGATATTGACCGCACGGAGGTGCTCGTCTTCTGGGGAAGCAACGCATGGCGCAGTCATGGAATGCTTCGTGCCCGGCCCGAGATTACGAGGTTGTGGAAAGACAGAAAAAAATATGTGGTAGTCATCGACCCGTGCCAAACCGACACGGCCATGCGAGCCGACATTCACCTCGCCCCGAGGCCGGGTACAGACGCGCTTCTCTTGAAGGCAATGATTTGTATCCTGATAGATGAATCTCTCTTTGATGAAGAATACATGAGACAGCACACGACAGGTTTCAGCGAAATCTTGAAACTTGTGGAGGGATTCGACGTCAGCGCCGCGATCAAAGCGTGTGAACTCGATGAGAAAGACGTCGTCAACCTCGTCCATCTTCTCGCATCGGGCAGAAGCAGCTTCCGCTCCGACCTCGGCTTGCTCATGGGGCGCAACAGCACGGTGAACTCCTATCTCGAAATGATCCTCGTCAACTTGCTTGGCCGCGTCGGCGCCGAAGGCGGGAACGTGTTCCTGGGCCATCTCGTTCCCCTCGGAAGCCATTCTCCCATTGACGACGCAAGCAATTGGCGGACTGTCGAGACAGGATTTCCCGCAATAATGGGCGTGTATCCTCCGAACGTGATGCCGGAAGAAATCCTCTCCGACAAGCCGGACCGGCTGCGGGCAGTTATTGCAAGCGGCTCGAATCCGCTCCGCTCATATGCCGACACGTCAGCCTATGAGCGCGCATTCAAGAAACTAGACCTGCTGGTTACCCTCGAGGTCGCAATGACCGAGACCGCCGCGCTTTCTCATTACGTCCTGCCCGCGAAGTCAGCCTACGAGAAATGGGATGGATCGTTCTTTTCGTGGAAATATCCCAATTATTATTTTCACATGCGGCGGCCAGTGTGCGAAGCGCTTGGGGAACCGAAGGAAGAAGGCGAAATCTTCACCGACCTCGCCAGTGCTCTCGGCGTTATTCCGAAATATCCGGCCGAGCTCGAAAAACTTGCCGCAACTGACCGGCTTCAGTACGGGATCGCACTAATGAATTACCTCAGCGAAAACCCGGGCAGCGGCAGTATGCTGCCCTTCGTCGTGGCTCGGACACTTGGCAAGGCTTTGGACTCGCACCATCTGTCGCTCTTATGGGCAATATTGTCACGGTACTGCCAGACAGCGGGAAGCAGATTGGAGCGAGCGGGATATACTGTTACGCCCACGCTGGGAGACGAGCTCTTTGAGAAGTTGCGGAGTGCGCCCGGCGACGTCCTTATCAGCGTCGAGGATACGGAAAACAACCTTCGCGATAACATCAAGACTTCCGACGGCAAGGTTCATCTCAATATTCCCACGCTGGACAAATGGGTGATGGAGATCAATCCTGCGGATGAGATCCATGCGCTGGAAAACGCAGAATATCCTATGGTGTTGGTTGCCGGTGAACGCACCGACTTCAACGCGAACACTCTCATGCGCAATCCCGACTGGACGGACGGAGTGCGCGCTTGCACAATGAAAATCCACCCCGACGATGCGAAAGAAATCGGGCTCGTCAGCGGCGCAAAGGCGCGTATCCAGACCGAGGCAGGCTTGCTCGAAGTGGACGTGGAGGTGAGCAACCGGCCGCGCCGCGGAATGGTCATCATTCCTCACGGCTTTGGCCTCAACTATAGCGGGCAGACCGACGGCGTAAACGTCAACTACCTGACACCTGCCCACAATCGGGACCGCTTTGCGGCCACGCCGCTGCACCGCTACGTGCCTTGCCGCGTGTCGGCGATTAGTTGACAGTGGGGAAAGAAAGAGAGCTTCGGACTGTCGCGTGATTTTGTAGGTGCGAATTTATTCGCAGGCGCAGCGCAGAAAGAGCCCGAAAACATCGTGCGAATAAATTCGCACCCACAGAACTACGTCGTGCCGGCCAATTACGCGACAGTCTCGTTAGGCAGGTTTCAGGGGCATCGCTTTTTGATAAGAGATCAAAGGCAATACTATGAACTATAGTGAAGGCAACGTCGGGAGAATCTTCGTCATAAGGCTTGAGGATGGCGATAAGCTGCCGCTGACGATCGAAGATTTTGCCGCCAAGAAAGGCGTGAAACGAGGGATGTGCATGCTCGTCGGCGGCATTGACCACGGTGGAAACATTGTGGTCGGCCCGAAGGACCGAGACGCGATGCCGCCCGAGCCAATGCTTTTCACTCTGGATGGGGTTCACGAAGTGTGCGCTGTGGGAACGCTGTTCCCCGACGCGGAGGGCA
>CAYVDS010000248.1:0-5540 GCA_964450145.1 uncultured bacterium | reverse complement strand
ATGCGAAAAGAGCCTGAAAATATTATGCGAATAAATTCGCACCTACAGAATTCCATCCCGTTTGTCAATTACGGAACAGTCTCAAGAGGGGGATTTTGCCTTTCTCCTTTCGCCTCGTTCACTTCTTCGCCTTCTGTTTGCGGCGCGCCATGAGCACTTTCATAACCGAGGCGACGACGTCCTCGCCGCGCTGATTCTTCACCGTCTGGCGGTAAGTGATGATGCCGCTGGCGTCGCTTCGCTCCTCCTTCTCGATGACTTCCCCCTCGGCGTGAATGGTGTCGCCGATGCGCGTCGGATTGATGAAGCGAGCGCGGTCAATACCGTAGAAGGCAATCGTGTAGTCGGGCTCGAGAGGCACGAGGCCCGAAGCGATAGATAGGACCAGAAGGCCGTGCGCGATTCTCCCGCCGAACATGGTTTTTCGCGCGCACGCGACGGTGGTGTGCAGCGGAAACCAACGGGACGCGAACTTTGCAAAGTTTACGATGTCCGATTCGGTGATCGTCCGGCCGCGGCTCATGGCCTTATCGCCGATGTTGATGTCGTCGAAGTATTTATTGAACATGGGAATCCTCCTATTATTGGACGGTATTATATAAGAACGAGTTTGGGGTGTCCACGAGTTAGCGCAATGAGCTAAACGTCGAAGGCCTTTTTGTTCAGCCGATAGACAAACGCGAGCACCTCGGCGATCACCTGATACAACTGGGTGGGGATCACTTCATAGAGTTCGAGTTTTGAGAGAAGTTCTATGAGTTCCTTGTCCTCATAGATCGTAACACCGTGAGCGCGAGCGACTTCAATTATGCGTTCAGCGACGTGGCCGCTCCCTTTCGCGACGATTCGCGGGGCATGTTCCTTCTCGCGGTCATAACGCAACGCGACTACGCGATGCGGCGTATCCGGCCGAGCGTCGGGCTGATTCTTTTCTTCTCGATCATTCTTCATATGCGTACATCCAGCCTGCCGGGGGCGAACACCGCGCGGCTGTCCAAAACCAGGTAGTCCTGCTCATTATTGCTTGTCAGGCAGCCGATATGCGCCACGCGGTAGTTCAATCTCTCGAGGCCTGCTTTAAGCATGCCGGCGTTGGCATCCAGCAAGTCGGCCACCGACTTTCGGCTCGCTCTGAACTGACAGCTAACCTGCCCGTCGACTATCGACACTGACGCCTTTATGCGGCCGAGCTTCGAGGCGGTTACCACCAGCGTGATCGACACGTTTCGCGGGTCGAGCTTTTGGGCGTGTTTGCCCTGACGGGAAATACGAATCTCGACACGGTCAAGTTCGGCCCCTTCGGCAAACGGGAGCTGCACATAAATCTGACCGTTCGGCGAAAGCCTTATGTTCTGGAATTGCTCGGCAGTGAGGACATCTATAAGATGCCCGACTCTCGCTGCGATTTCCTCCAGATAAGCGGCAGGTCCTGAGCCCGAGGCGCGTGTTGTATTGAGAAGTTCGGAGATCTTCTGATTCGCAAGAAGAAGCGCCGGCTTGAGATCTCCGGAGAGGGCCTCGTCCACGCCCGGCGCCGTTGACGCGCGCAGCAAGCGCGACTCGAAGAAGATTCCGGAGTCTCTGAGCGCAGCGCTCAACTGCTGGATGAAGTCCTCCCGCATCGGGCTCAGGAGAATAGCCTCGAGAGCTCTTGCGAGAGCGGGCATCCAGCCGGCTTTATCGGCGAGGGACATACTGAGCGCCTGTTGTAGAAGCGCCGCGAGTTCTCTGGTGGCAGAATCGATTTTCAGTTCACCCGATACAAGCGCCTCAAGGAGACGCGCATATTGCGGCTCGGCCAGAAATTTCGCTATGAGATCGGTCCTGCCTTGAGCTGACGCTGCTCCCGACGCCATACCCGATGAAGCAGGCAATATCTCGAGGATCACTCTGTCACCGATTTGTCGCATGGCCGCCTCGACGTTTTCGCCTGATTTAAGGCTCGCGGCCACCCGCGCGAGAAGCGGAGTTCCGCGCACGTCGAGCACAGCGCCGCCGTCGCTTCTCAGCGCCGCGATTCTCCCATCAAGGGAATCCCCCGACACGGCCGCGGGCAGCATTTGCAAATACGATTTGCCCCCAAGAATCTGGACTTGCGCGCGAATCGGTATTCCTTCCGCGGGCATATTCGTCTCGCCCGCGGGAAGGCGCACCTTAAGCTCGTAGTCTGCAAATCGGCCGAGCGCACTTCGCGGCGCGGCGACTCCGCTTAGTATGTCTCCCTCCTCGAGATACGGCAGCAGGTTCAGGAGTGTTTCGTCTCGGGTCTTTTGCACGGAGGCGAAAACGTTTTTGCCCGCCTGGAGTGAGGCGTCGGCCTGGGCGCGAGCTTCAAATTCGGGAAACCGGATCAGTGCGACCCCGTCGGACGAAACGCGGGTCACTTTCCCGAGAGTCAGTTCCCCGTGCGTCAATTCCGCGATACTGCGAGAGATTGACTCCGCGGAAGGCTGTAGCGGCAAGGATGATGTGAACCGGACAGACATTCGGCTCAGTCTTTCTTGCGGAGGCTGAGAATAAGCTGGATTTCGCCCTTACCCATCTGCGTACGCCGGGCAATCTCATCGACGGAAAGACCCTCATCCGCCATTTGATATATTTGCTGGTATCGGTTCGCCGTCGCTGAGGGGAAGTCATCCTCCACAGTGATCTGCAATTCCGGGCTGGGCGACGCCGCTGCGGGAGCCTGATTGTCTTTTTGCGGTTCTTCCGGCTGTGGCGGCGCGAACTTGTTTTCGGCCTCCGATAGTTCTCCAAGTTTCTTATCGGCCAAGTGAAGCAATTCCTTTAATTCGACCAGCTTTCCTTCGAGATCCACTGTTACGTCCTGGCCGAGCGTTTGAAGCTCGCGAAGGAGCTCCGTCAGCGATGATTGCAGTTTGAGGGCGTTCTCGGCAGTGAGACTATGATTGAGTTGCTTCGGAGCGGGCGGCGCTGCTATTTCCCCATGCTTTCTTTCGAAAAAGACTGAGAGCACGAGCAATAGGGCTCCTATAAGGATCAGACAAATCTCAACCAATGGCATCATGAGAGCTCGCTTTCAGGGCCTGTCTCAGTTTCTTTATTACCGCGCGATGAATCTGGCAAATGCGCGATTCGGTCAGCCCCAGGACTTTCCCGATTTCCTTGAGTGTGAGTTCGTCGTAGTAATAGAGAGTTATGACATGACGCTCGCTTTCCGGCAATTGCGCTATCACGGATGCGAGACGTTGCTCCGTATCTTTGCGGCTTAAGGGCCCTTCCGGCGAGGGACTGTTCAGATCGCTCGTGATTTGTTCGAGGGTCAGTTCGTCGTCGTTTTCGCTCGAAACAACCGTGTCGAGCGAGATCACATAGGCGCCATGAATTTCCGTCATGAGGTCAAACAATTCGTCCCGGGTCATCTTCATCTCGCTCGCAAGCTCCTCCTCGGCCGGTTCCCGCCCGAATTGTTCCCTCAGTTTTGCGGCCGCCTGCTCCATGTGGCGCGCCTTCTGCCTGAGCGAGCGGGGAGCCCAATCCAAGGAGCGTATCTGGTCGATGATAGCGCCGCGAATTCTCACCGAGGCATACGTCTCGAAACTGGCTTTCTGCTCCAAGTCGAACTTCTCTACGGCGTCGAGCAGACCCAAAACGCCCCAGCCAATGAGATCGTCCTCTTCCACATGCGACGGCGAATTCATCGCCATCCTGCCGGCGACGAGCTTGACAAGGCCCAGGTATTGGACGATAATCTCATCCTTGGCTGCTGCGCTGCCGTTCCCTTTATATTCTTTCCAGAGTCTGGCAATATCTTTCGTCGCTGCGGTATTCTGTTTCATGCCAGCTTGCACCGGAAAAATTTGCAGTTTTGCCCTGATCGTTTCGCTTCGCTTCTCAGAGACCCACCCTTATTCGGGGACACCATGCGTCCCGTAACCACCCTGTTATTCCCGCCTTCGCCGGAATTACAAAAGGTATTCGGCTTCTGTGTGATTCAACCAGAAACCAGGAACTTGAAACCAGAAACTGGCATGTACGGAATGTGGCAGGGGCAACCGTCAATAGCATACTTTCCGGCTATTCGACTATCTGAGGCTCTTTATTCGTTCCTTCGGGCTGATGATTTCCGTTATTCTTACGCCGAAGTTTTCCTGAACGACGACTATCTCGCCTCGCGCTATGAGGTGGTCGTTCACGACGAGTTCGACAGGTTCATCCACAAATCTGTCGATGTCGATAACCGAGCCGGGAGCAAGCTCGAGGAGTTCGGCGATGGGCATTTCCACTTGTCCTAACCGGGCGGAAAGTCTGAGTTGGATGTCCAGGATGAGGTCGATGTTTTGCATTGACGGCTCCCTTGCAGCCTGACCTTGAGCGCGGGCGCTCGTTTCCTCTTTTCCCTTGGGTTCGATGCGTTGGTACGGGGGCGCCTCGGGCGTTCGGGCCATCAAACTTGTTTCAGCCATAGACTCCGCCAGATTGAGAGGCAGGACTATAGCGATTCGTCCGTTTGCGCCGCCGACGCTGACCGACGCCGTCGCCCTATAAAGCGATTCCGGATATTCTTCGATTTCTCGCCGCAAGGCGGCGCCTTCTGTAACCTTGACAGTCTCGATCGTGCCGAACGGCCTCCCCGTCGCGTCCTCGCACGCGGTTGAAAGAGCGTCGAGAATCGGCGACAATGCCTCGCGCAGCGAATCGATGTCGCCCTCGCCCAGTGAGTCTTTTGCGACTGGCTCGCCCGTCGATACAAAGCCTGCGAGCGCGGCTGCGGTCGGGATATCTGTGAGAATGGCGGCTTTGTCCCCGATATCTTTGTTGAGCGCGATTTGTGCGACGACGGGCAACTCGCGGGCAAGTTTCGAGAACTCGTCCTTTCCCATCTCGCCGACGAGCACGACGGCGAACCGAATATCGAACTCCTCAATTATCGGATACGCCAAAGCGGCGGACTCAAGAATCGCCCCGAGCGCAGCGGCAAATGCACTGTTGAGACTCGACATGTCACCTGACCCTTCGGGCGTTTGTCGTCCCTGATTGTCTGCGTCCATCGCGAATGCCTTTCGAGCCGATCGCGTCAGTCGACCCGATTAACTATCTGGATAGCCTGTTTGTTGCCCACACGACCCTGTTTCGCGCTGAACTTCGGCCTGCCGTTTACAGAGAGCGTAATGCAGCTCTCGTCGGAAACATTGTTGTCGAGCCTGACGATATCGCCTTCTTGCAGCCTCAGGAGGTCTCCCACGGTTATAACCGACCCGGCCATGTTCGCCTCGACCTCCACTTTGGCGCGCAACACGATTTCTTCGAGCAGCCTTGCGGTCTGCGCCCCTCGATGCTGAGGTCGAGCGCCGTAAAACGTGTATTCAGCCCCGATCTTGTCCAGCATCGGTTCGAGCGCCACCACGGGCAGGCACAAGCTCATGCTGCCGGAAATGTCGCCGACTGTGAGCTCGAACTTGAGTGCGAGAACGATCTCGCTGCCAGTGACAATTTGCACGATCTGCGGATCGTTCTCCTGAGCGACCAGCTTCCACGAGAAATCAGCGAGATGGCGCCATGCCCTCACGAGGGTGCTC
>CAYVDS010000247.1:0-5547 GCA_964450145.1 uncultured bacterium | reverse complement strand
ATATTTCGCTGAACGTCACCGAATCAAACAAGTTATCGAAATAGCTCTTCATCCCGACACCAACATACGTCGCCGAAATGATAGCCCCGCCAAACATGCCGATGAGGTTCACGTAGATAACGACAACGGGAATCATGAACACGGCGGCAACCAGTCGCGGCATGGAAAGGTGATAGATTGGGTCCACTCCCATGACGCGGAGGGCGTCGATTTCCTCGGAAAACTGCATCGTTCCTATTTCAGCGGAGATCGCGGCGCCAACCCGGCCCGCGACCAGATAGCCTGTCAGAACCGGCGCGAGTTCTTTTGCCAAAGAAAGCCCTACAATAGCGCCGATTATATCCTGGATGCTGAATTTGACAAGTTGGTACCCCGTTTGCAGAGCGAGCACCATTCCGACGAAGAAACCCATGACGAGGGCTATCGGAAGGGTGTCGACACCGATGAAGGCCATCTGCTTGATGATGCTCGAACGGCTCTGAATCGCCTTTCGGCAATATAGCAGCGTCTTTTTCAACAAAATCAGAATTTCGCCCGTTGTCTCAAACAGATAGATGAGTCGCGCTCCGACAAACCGCACGAGCCTGCCCATACGGAATCCTCCCCAGACTTCTTTGTCGTTGCCGCGAAGGCACGTTACCTGCGCGGTCGCCGCTTCAATATGGAATGTCCAGAAAATAAAAGAGCTTAATTCTGCGCTCGTCTTCTTTCTTGTTCAGGCCCAGGAACCCCCCGAGAATCGAGGTCTCGGACATTTCCTGAGCGTCTTCGTTGTGTAAGGCCAAACCGTCGGCAGCGTTTTTTTGGCGGAACAGGCGCCAGAGGGCGTAAGTGTGGCTGGTTCCATCGGCTTGGGTTCCGCGTTCATATATTGTCCAAAGAGGAGCATACGGCCGTTCGAAACCCTCCTCATCGTCAAACCACAATAGTGACAATATCTCCAGATTCGTCGAGCCATCCTCAAACTTGCGGTACCGCCACAGTGGCCAGAGTCTGGACCTGTGCTTCAGCACGCCCTTTGACTTAGATATCTCAGTCTTAGACGACCAAAAGGGCATCAGCAGAGTCTCGCGCCTTTCCCTGTCCTCATCCATATTGAAAGTATTGTGATAATAAAGAGGCCAGAGTACGAAGTCTTTCTCCGCATCGATTGTTTCCGTATGTCCGAACAGCGGCCATACTTGTGTGCGATATGTTTTCTCACCTCTCGTGACTACGACAAAGGGCCATGGCGCCGCAAACTCCTCGAAATTCTGGGCGTAATTCTCTTCCCGTGTGAAGAAAGGCCACAGGAATGCGCGAAAACGCCGCCTCTCGCTGTCCTCGCGAGCGTACAACGGGAAGACCATCGTCCGCTCGCCGCTCTGTTCCTTATCGAGATCGAACTTCTGGTGGTGATAGATAGGCCAAAGCGCAAATTCTTTCTGAAAGTCGTCCCGCTTCTCCAAATACCCATAGAGAGGCCACAGCCTGAATCCATTATAATCGCCGCCTCTTGAAAACGACAGCACGGGCCATACGTAATTGCGCTGGTAAAGCTCATTTTTGTGATACTCATAGTAAAGCGGGAAAAGATAGAAGCGAATCTGGTCGCGGCCAAGGAAATCATCGAGCCTCCCCGCCACTGGGAAGAATGCAAAGTATGCGCCCTCGTTAGTGGAACTGCCGCCATACACAAGCGGGAAAAGCATATAGTCAACTTCGAATTCCTTCCCATCTTTGTAAGGATATACGTCTTTGCGATAGGCGTAAATAGGTAACAATCGGATGGTCACGTCTTCCTCTGAACGCTTGTAGAGGTAGATCGGCCAAAGAAACTGGACTCTTTCCTCCGAAGCGTCGGTCGCATCTCTGTCCACATAGAAAGGTCTGAGGGAGAATTGTCTCCATTCGGGTGTCCGCTCGACCGCCACAAACGGCCAAAGAGAAAAATCCACCGTCGTCTCCTCTTCACCTCGCGATGAATAGACTGACCAGCCCTCTGACGGTTCCGAACCATCGTCGAGCGCGATGACAGTTGCGGCGGACAGAAACGTGTGGAGGACGAGCGAAACTGCCCCCAAGAACGAGAGTATTCCTCGATGTGCGTGACAAACCCGTCGCCTTTTTGTCCCCCGGAACGACGAGTGGAATGGAGTGGATTTCGTCATCTTCCTATCGTTTTGGTGTCAGGAATACCTCGCAAGAAATGGTGCACATTCTCGTCCTTGCTTTGTATTATCTCGGTAGGCGTGCCTAAGGCTATGATGGAGCCTTCGTGGAGCATGATTACCTTGTCGGCCACTTTGAAGCCGTGCAGCAGCTCGTGTGTCACGATCATCATAGTCATTCCGGCGACTTTCTTGAGGCTCATAATGAGATCGTCGATGCCATTGGCGATTATGGGGTCCAGGCCGGCGATGGGTTCATCGAAAAACAGGACTTTCGGGTTAAGGGCCAGCGCTCTGGCAAGGCCCGCGCGCTTTTTCATTCCGCCGCTAAGTTCCGACGGCATCATATTCTCGCAGCCCTCGAGTTCGACAAGTCGTAATTTCTCACGAATTATTTCCTGAATGGCTTTCTCGTCGAGGTCTCGGTGCTGTCTGATCGGGAATGCGATGTTTTCGCCGACGGTCATCGAATTGAAGAGGGCGGCGCTTTGGAACAGCATCCCGAAGTCGCGTCTGATGAGGTTTAGTTCCTCTTCGCTTATCTTTGTGATATCTTTGCCTTCAACGATGATGCTCCCGGACTGCGGTTTGACCAGCCCCAGGATACACCTGAGGAGCGTGCTCTTGCCGACGCCGCTGCGACCAATGACAACAGTGGTCTCATTCTTATTCAGCGTGAATGAGACATCATTCAACACAATGTCGCTGTTGTATTTGAAGAGGAGGTTGCGAACCTCAATCACTTGGGCGTCTCCATGAGAAGTTCGAACACAATTGCTTACAGATACACAGGCAGGACCGGATTATCTTACCTTACAGGCTAAGCACTGTCAAGAAAATGAACGGAATGGCTCCGTCGATGCTAGCGCAACGGAGCACAATTATTGTGAAGCGCTTAATTGTAAGCCGAATCCGTATTTTTCGGAAATGATTTATGTCACAGACATATTTGAACTATCTTGACAAATATAATCATCACGCCTATAATGTAAAAGCGCAAGAGCGCGTATGGACGACCATGATGTGCTGTGGTCGTCAATTTGTTGTTTGGTAAGGAAACGGCTTATTTTCAGCCGGTGTGTCTTGACGTTTTCCCGGTAGCTCAGCAGGTAGAGTCCCGCGCCTCGCGGGATTAACCACTTGCTCGCTACCGAGAAAAAGCGAGTTTCCCCGGTAGCTCAGCAGGTAGAGCGGGTGGCTGTTAACCACTTGGTCGCTGGTTCGAGTCCGGCCCGGGGAGCCTGAGGTTTACCGCTGCAAAGAGCGGCATACTTTATGTCACGCCGTATTTCGCTTACATCCTCAAGAGTCAATCCACCAGCCGTTATTACTGCGGTTCGACGGATGACGTCGAGCGCCGCCTCCGCCAGCATAATGACCCGCAATATCGATTAAGTAAGACCACGAAGAATTTCCCCGGCTCATGGAAAATTGTTCTGTCCGAACAATTTGAAACGCGCTCTCAAGCCATGACGCGAGAAAAGCAGATAAAGAAGAGAGGAATACGAAGATTCTTGCCGATAGCGCTCAGTCGGTAGAATCCCGCGATGCGGGGGATTAACCACTGTGTCGCTTCGGATCGAGCAACTGGCCGGAACCAAACTGGGTAACTACGAGATGTCAAGCGGTTTCGGCGAGAGACTCGCGCTATAGGTCAGCCCAACATCGAATATTTTCCAGATTCATGACATCGGAGATGAAAATAATCTTCATTTTTCAGCTTAGTATATATTGAAGAAAGCCTGGAGGGCGGTATAAAAAGCAGAATGAGGCAATTTTTAAGAAGGTTGCCCCAGAACAATCGCGTGCGCTATACTGTAAAGGCGCAGGCGGCGGACAATCTGTCATAATGATGCCGTTTCAAAATGCGTGATTGTCCAGCGCATATGAAGCCAAGGGGGGAGAAGAATGGAGACGGAAGCAGTATCGCCGGAACACGAGAGAATGGCCCAGGAGTTAAGGCAATCTCTGCTGGTTGATCACCGCCTTTTGGAAAAGGTAATCGAAAGCATGCCGGGGCTCCTGTTCATATTAGATGACCAAGGAAGATATTTGGCTTGGAACGGGAATCTGGAGGAAGTCCTCGGTTGTTCAAAAAAGGAATTAATGAACCGTCATGCAGGCTTCAAAGTCAGCGCCAGGGATCGATCCAAAGTCGTAAATGCGATCAAGAGAGCCGTCGAGGAAGGTGAAACAGGAAAGCAGTTCCTGCTTGAATACGATCTCCTGCCGAGAGGCGGCAAGAAAGTGCCATATTTTGCAAGCGCCAGAATAACCCGAATAGGTGACAGGAACTTTGTCATCGGCATGGCACTCGACATCTCCGCCAGAAAGAAAGCTGAGGATAAGCTGCGGAAAGCCTTAGCAGAAATTGCACAGCTCAAAGAGGAGCTCCGGGCGGAGTGCGTCTATCTCCAGGAAGAAATAAAATTGACCCATAACTTCGACAATATCGTCGGCAATAGCGCTGCACTCAAATACGTTCTCTTCAAGATCGGGCAGATCGCCCCAACGGACGTCACGGTTCTGATTCAGGGGGAGACCGGGACCGGCAAGGAATTGGTTGCGAGAGCGATTCATAGTTCGAGTTCGCGCAAGGATCGGCCCCTCGTTAAGGTCGACTGCACCACGTTGCCCTCAAATCTGGTCGAAAACGAGTTGTTCGGGCATGAAAAAGGAGCTTTCACAGGCGCTCACTCAAAGCATGTGGGTCGTTTCGAACTTGCAGACGGCGGCACAATCTTCTTGGACGAGATCGGCGAGCTTTCACCAGAACTACAGGCTAAGTTGCTCAGGGTGATCCAAGACGGCGAGTTCGAACGACTAGGCGGTTCAAAGACAATAAGGGTTGACCTCAGGATTCTTGCAGCGACAAACAGAAAGCTGGAGCAAGAGGTAGAGAAAGGGCGATTCCGCGAAGATCTCTGGTACCGCCTGAATGTCTTTCCTATCAGCGTGCCGCCACTCAGAGATCGCAAGGAAGACATACCCAGCCTTGTTTACTCGTTCGTCGACAAGTACAGCAAGAAGATCGGAAAGCCCATTAAAACAATCTCACAGAGCGCGATGAACTCTCTGACGAACTACGATTGGCCTGGTAACGTAAGGGAGCTGGAGAATGTGATTGAACGGGCTATCATCAATACAAAGAGCCAAACGCTCCACATTATGGACAAGCTGAAAGGCCCGGGACCTGAGAAGGTCACGGGCGCCAAAAAAACAAGCCTCAAAGAGGTTGAACGAGAACATATCCTGAGAATCCTTGCCGGGTGTAATTGGAAAATCGAAGGCAAAAACGGGGCAGCGTCCATCTTGGAATTAAATCCGAGCACATTGCGCGGCCGTATGAGAAGGCTCGGTATAAAGCCCCCTTGGAAGAGCGCGTGAGCAATTCGCG
>CAYVDS010000246.1:0-5562 GCA_964450145.1 uncultured bacterium | reverse complement strand
AATGGCGTCGCGGAGCTGCGCTGTATCCCCGTGTTCATGTATGCTTCATTATCATAACACGCATAAATGATATTCTCATTTCGTTCGACGGCGCCCGAGAGCGACTGGAGCCCGATGTCGAACGTGCCTCCGTCGCCCGCCCACGCCAGTACGTTAACCTCTCTCTTTCCTTGAATGTCAAGCGCGGCGCGGACTCCCGACGCTGTCGACCCGGCGGTCTCGAAGGCTGTATGGAAGACGGGAACTCTTAGAGCCGAATACGGGAACGGAGCAGCTATGATCGACCAGCAGCAGGCAGGCAGAACGACTATCGTATTCGGGCCGAGCGCCCACAGGGCATGGCGCATCGCGATGACTCCGCCGCATCCCTGGCAGGCGTAATGCCCGGAGCACACCAGCTCCCTATCGTACGTCTCTTTGTGATTCATGCTCGCAATCCTATCCACTCGGGTTCGCGCGCAGGCGCATCAAGCCTTTCGGCAATGGCGAGCGCCTCTTCAATGGTCGCGGGAGTAATGTCGCGGCCTCCGAGCCCGGCTATGAAACCGAACACCCGCGGCTTATTCTGTTCGTTGCAGAGCGCGGCCTTGAGCTCTTGCGCGAATATCCCGCCCTGCCCGAAGGAAATGTTGCGGTCAAGCACGGCGACTTTGCTGGTTCCCTTGAGCGCGTCTCGCAGTTGTTTCGCCGGAAATGGACGGAACATCCGGATATTCAGTCCGCCGACGCGTTTTCCCGAGTTCCGCAGTTTGTCTATGACGAGTCGAGCCGTGCTCGAAATCGTGCCGGATGTGACGAGGATCATGTCTGCGTTTTCGCAATGATAGCCCTCAATGGTCTCGTAGCGCCTTCCGAAAATATTCGCGAATTCAGCGTATATGTGCGGGAGAACCTCATGCACCCGCTCAGTGGCCTCCTCGATCTGATGCCGCATCTCCATATAATATTCCGGCGTTGTGAGCGCGCCGAGCGTGACCGGTTCCTCAACGTCCAGTTTGAAGTCCGGCTCGTAGGGCGGCAGGAACCTGTCTACATCAGCCTGGCTCGGAATGTCCACAGCCTCGTACGTGTGCGACAGATAGAATGCGTCGTACACGACCATTGCGGGGAGCGATACCATCTCGACCAGTCGGAACGCTATCAGAACGGAATCGAGTATCTCCTGATTGCTCGTGCAGTAAAACTGCAGCCAACCGGTGTCGCGCTGTGCAAGAGAGTCGGTCTGTTCGGCCCAGATATTCCAGCCGGGCGCAAGCGCGCGGTTGACCTCGGCCAACACAACGGGCGTGCGCGCGCCCGCGGCCCAGTGCAGAAGCTCATGCATGAGAAGGAGTCCTTGTGAGGACGTGGCGGTGAATGCGCGGCTGCCGGCCGCCGAAGCTCCGATGCAACACGCCATCGCGGAGTGTTCCGATTCGACTTTGATGAATCTCGCCCGCAATTTGCCTTCGGCGCACATGTTCGACAACTCTTCCACGATTTGGGTCTGCGGAGTTATCGGATAGGCCGCGATCACCTCGGTCCGCGCAAGCATTACCGCGTGAGAAACTGCGTGATTTCCCATGATCACTTTCTTCACGTGCGAATCTCCTCGCAAATTGACATCGCGTTTCGCGGGCATTCATGAACGCAGATGCCGCAGCCTTTGCAAAAATCGTAGTCAATCGAGTATGTGCCGTCGGACGATTTCCTGACCGCGATATCTGGACAGAAAAGATAGCAGTTTTCGCATGAAATGCATACACCGCAATGAAAGCACCGCTCGACTTCCGAGATCGCCGTATCTTCGCCGATTCCAAGGTTAACTTCCTTAGAATTTGTCGCCCTGTCGCGCAATGGAAGCATCGGCAGGCGGATGCGCGGTCTGTGCGGGAAGTAGTCGACGTTGAGATGCTCAAATTTTACTTTTTGGGCGTCGAGGTAGTCAGCAGGGTCAGTTCCCTCGCCCCCAAGATATTTGTCAATCTGTATTGCCGCGCGGCGTCCCGAACCGATGGCGTGCGCGACAGTGCGTTGGGCAGAAGTCAAGTCGCCTCCAGCGAACACTCCGTCGGGCAAATGGTCGCATGGGCTCTCTTTCGCATCTTGCTCTCGGGAGGTATGCTCTTTATGCACAATGTCCCTGAAGAGCGACAAATCAGGCCGTTCGCCGATCGCGACGATGACGGCGTTGGTCTCCATAACGAAGGTCGATCCCGCAATCGGTTCCGGCTGCCTCCGCCCTGTGGTGTCGGGCTCGCCGAGCCGGTTGAGCATACATTCAACCAATAGCGGCCGCCCGTTCTCGCGGATTATTTCGACCGGCTGCGCCAGATAGCGGATAGAGACTCCCTCTTTCTCGGCCTCTTCGATTTCGGATGTATTTGCGGGCATCTCGACGCGCGAGCGCCTGTACATTATCGTCGGTTCAGCGCCCAGCCTGAGGGCGGCGCGGGCCGTGTCGATAGCTGCGTTGCCGCCGCCGATAACGAGCGCTTTGCCACGCATTTCCGGCTGCAGCCCTGTATTAGCGCGCCTCAAGAATTCGAGCGCGTCAATGACACCCGCGTCCTGTTCGCCCGGTATTTCAAGCCGACTGCTTTTGCTGAAACCCGTTGCCACAAACAAAGCGTCGTGGGTCGCGCGAAGCTTCTCGATGCTTTCAACGCGCTTTCCCGTTCGGACGTCGATGCCCAGCCCAATGATGTCGCCGATCTCCTCATCGAGGACATCCTTGGGGAGGCGATAGGAGGGAATACCGTACATCAACAGGCCACCTAATTTGGTCTCCGCTTCGTACAGCGTCACCGAATGCCCGCGCCTCGCTAAATGATGGGCGCACGTAAGTCCCGCCGGGCCCGAACCAATGATGCCGACGCTTCTGCCGGTTTTGGCCGCTTTGGGAGTTTCCGACCGATTCATCGAGCGCCCGTAATCGGAAACGAACCGCTCGATTGCGTGAATCGCAATAGGCCGGTCGAAATGGCCACGGTTACACTCGGACTCACACGGGTGGAAACAGACTCTTCCGCAAACCCGAGGAAACGGGTTGACGGCCTTGATGAGTTGCCACGCCTCGAAATAGTTCTTCCCTTCAGCCAATCGCATCCACGCCTCGATGCGTTCACTTGCCGGACAGGCCGCGATGCACGACGCCAATTTTTCCTCGTACCGAGGCCGCAGATACCTCCAGCTTCCGGTTAGGTTGCTGACAAACCCCGAACGCGAAACCGGGCCGGGCGGCATTTCGGATTTGCGGTCGAAAAGAATCTTCCTCACTGCGAAGTCCCTCCTGCGAGCGTGTCAAAAATACGAATGCGCTCGTAGGCCTCACGCGCTGCGGCGGCGTTTGCGTCCGGTCCTTTCGGCACGCCCTCGCGGATGGAATCGAGCACTGAACCGATCCTCACAAGGCTTGTCGCTCGCGCAAATCCGCCGAGTATCGCCGTGTTTACTATGGGGTTTGTTTTCGTTCCCAAGCCGTGCCGCACGGCGATCTCGGTCGCATTGACCGCTGCAACGGTAAACGACCCGAACTCGCCGGCCGCAACATCTTCGCGAGCAGAATTGAGAATTATAGAGCCGCTGCTCTTGAGTCCTCCAATGATATCGGTTTCGCCGAGGAGCGTATGATCGAGCACGACAACGATGTCTGGCTCATATACTTGGCATCTGATGTAGATCGGCTGCTCGTCGATGCGGGTAAATGCCATGACAGGGGCGCCGCGTCTCTCAATTCCGAACACGGGGAATGACTGCACATATTTGCTCTCGCGGAAGAACGCATCGGCCAGAATCTTCGCAGCCACTACGGCCCCTTGTCCGCCTCTGCCGTGAAATCTTACCTCAATCATGATATGGCGCGCCTAATTTTCAGGGTAAATAACAGCGGTTGTTCAGTTTGAGCGACTTTTCGCGATTTATCTAATCTGTGTCCAGCGCAAATTCTATCACAGGAACTTATGTTTGTCAACAGACATACCTTGAAGGTGAGCGTGGCCTTGACAAGGGAAGTCCTTCGACGATACAATGTTAGTCAACCAACTTTTTTCAAGGGGGAGGTAGAAATGACGAGGAGAAAAGTCGCCGAGGAAAGGCGAAAGGAGATAATTGCCGGTCTCTACGAATGTCTGGCGTCGACCGGGTACGAGGAAATAAGTATAAAGGATATTGCTAAAGCCGCAAAGGTCAGTCACGGCGCTCTCCACTATTACTTCAAAAGCAAAAAGGACATCGTGTTTGCGTTTGTGGAGGAGTTTGTGAAAGAGGAGGAGGCCAGGTTTAATGGCCTCGTAACCTCCGTCGATTCCGCATGGGGCCGTCTCGACGCTCTGATTGCATTCCTCACGGAAGATATGATTTTCGATAAGAAAGCGAACACGGTTTTCTTCAATTTATACCATATGGGATGTCACGACGATGATATTAGACGTTGTCTTGTTGGTTCCTATTCTCACATGAGAAATCTGATTCGCGACACCGTCGAATATGGCATCTCACGTGGTGAATTTCCGGCTGTGGATTCCGAAAAACTTGCATTCATACTTACCGGGGTCGTCGACGGATTCTCATTGCAACTCTCGATGGACCCGAATCTTTGCGACAAAGACACCGCGAAGCAACGACTCTATGAAATTGTCGTGCTGCTCTTCGCCAATGAGGAAAGGAAACAGGAGATTCCAAGGCAAGTGCGCGGATGAATCGACGCCGCAACAACCCTTCGTGCACGGAAAATCGTGTGCACGATGCGGCATCGTGTCCCCAATTTTCTTAAGCAGCGTTGCAGAAAGCGTGTACAAACAGGATAAGGGGAAGGCTCCGGGTCTTCCCCTTTCCTGTCAGGACGAAAGGCGTAAAGCCCTCCGTGGCGAATCGACTAGTAGTAGGCGGTTTGTATTCTCTCCCTCGGCAGTCCCATAACCGGGTAACATCCCTTCTCAGTTATCACGACCAGATTCTCAAACTGGAACCCGCCTTCACCGCCCATCTTCCGCATCCCTAGAACTCCAAGCGATTCGATCTCGAAGGTCATTCCCGCCTCGAGCGCAGTCTCTTCCGTGCCCGAAAGGACTGGCGGCTCATGAATATCCATCCCGATACCGTGCCCATACATCTCAAAGCCCGCGAGTCCGCCGTCTTCCACGACCTTATTCACTGCCGCCCAGACATCTCTCGCTCTTACACCCGGTTTCGCGGTTTCGACGGCGGCATCGAAGCCTTTCCCGACGGTTTCCCAACTCTTCTTGAAATTTTCTGAGGGCGGGCCGACATAGATCATTCTGCCCATGTCCGCCCAATATCCCTTAAAGCCGACAACCATGTCGATCGACAAGACATCTCCCCAGTTTATTATGACTCCGTCAAAATGGTAACCTGTGTCGTACACCCCTTCCTTTTCGATGCCGCACATAATATGGCCGGGCAAAACACAATCCGCCCCGTTTTCGTATGCCGTTAAGAGAAATATCCTGCCGACGTCTTGTTCGGTCATTCCCGGTCTATACCGCTCGGCAACCGCGGCCATTGACTGCCTGTGTATGGCGGCAGCCTTCGTGAGCCTGTCTATCTCGAGCGGCGATTTGA
>CAYVDS010000245.1:0-5577 GCA_964450145.1 uncultured bacterium | reverse complement strand
CATGTCTTCCATGTTGTCCAAATCTTCGCTGGTCGCCACGGGGGACTCCGTCTTGGCAGATGTGGCTTGGTCGCTCGAGCGCCTTCGCGCTTCCTGTTCGTTGCCTGCCTGTTTCTTGTCTTCGAAAATCATGTTTGTTGTGAAAACCTCCTAGAATAGATTTTTGCTCCAAAACCTTTTAATGCTAGCACAATCGGCATGCATTGTCAAGCCAATCGAAGTCCTTCCGGCAGCCCCAAACTGTCTTGAAATACGTACTTCTGAAAGAAATGGTTTCAGGTTTCAAGTTTCAGGTTTCTGGTTGAAACGCAAAAACGCCGATCTTTCGCGTGTCCGCGAAATCGGGGTCAAAATTGTCATTGCATATCCACACGTAGCGTCAAACGGAATATCATTTCAGCAGCAAGCCCTTTATTCCTGACACCCCGTAAACGGTTATTGGTTCTTTCTTCCCCTTTATCGTGAGCGGCCCGAATTTTTCGACGACCACCTGTTCTTTTATTTTCTCATATGTCGATTCACTAATCAAGATATCCGCCCGAAGGTCCTTGGTGAGCGACTCGATCCGCTGGGCGTAATTGACGTCCTGTCCGATGACCGTGTACTCCATCCGTCTCTCCGAGCCGATGTTGCCGACGACGACCTCTCCGGTCGAGATGCCGATGCCTATCTTGATGTTCGGCTTGCCATCGGTCCTCCATGCGGTGTTGAGTTCATGCAGTTTCGCCTGCATGGCTATAGCCGCGCTCACAGCCCTCAGAGCGTCATCCTCATGAGTGACCGGCGCGCCAAACAGCGCGAGCACTGCATCACCCATGAACTTGTCGAGCGTGCCCTCGTGTTCGAAGATAATGTCGATCATCTCCGAGAAATACGAGTTAAGGAATTTCACAAGCTCCTCCGGCTCCAATTGTTCCGAGAGCGCCGTAAAACCACGGATGTCGGAGAGCAGTATGCTCACAGTCTTGCGCTGGCCTCGCAGATTGACCGGCTCGGAGCTCTGCAGTATTTCCTCTACGATTTGCGCGCTGACATACCTCTGGAACGACTGTTTGAGCAGATCCTTTGCCCTCTCAAGTTGGGCGTTCAGCCTGCGCAGTTCTTCCTGCTTCTGCGCAAGTTTGTCGCCTATTGCCTCAAACTCGCGCAGCGTCTTGCCGAGAAGCTTCTCCTTCACGTTGGTTTTCAACCGGAGCTTCTCGATCTCGGCTCTGAGCTCGATGATTTTCTTGTCAGAAGCATCCATATACGTATAACGATGTACGGGGGCCAAATGCTACCAAGAAACTGGCAGCTTATTCGGGGACACCTTGCCGCAAGGTGTCCCCGAATAAGCTAACCATGCCGCAAGGTGTCCCCGAATAAGCTAACCATGCGGCAAGGTGTCCCCGGATTAAGGGGCGTTTCTTGCACAATTAAGCGCGACACAGGCGGGGCCGGCTGCTCAGAATGACGGTAAAGAGCGAGTTTCCATCGTTTAATTCGTGCGATTCGTCTCAATTCGTGTCATTCGTGTTCCAGCTTTTCAGCGCATCAGGATAGCGTCGAACTCGCAATAGTCATTTCCCTGCGTGCAGCATTTCGACTCCTTGATGCTCACGGTCGCGCCGGTGGCGCCTTCCAATACGCCCGCAATGATGCCTCTCTCGAGTTGCGAGATAGCCTCATTGTACTCTTTCATCCCGGAACACCCGATGCACTCTTTGAATCGCACCGTGACCCTATCCTCCGAGTTCCGGCTGATTTCAACAAGGCCGATCTTGTGCGTCGCGAGAATTTCGGGGATATCATCGAGGCTTTTCGCGCCAAGCGCGCGCCCGACAGCCCGGCCGAGCATCTGGAACGTGGGTGGAGCGTTCTCTTCGAGGATGTCTTCGAGGGACAATAGTATCAGCCGCACTATCTCTATCGGCACCTCGTACCCGAGCGAGTTGCGCTTCGGTTTCCCTAACTTTCCCTTTTCCATCATGGCGTCTCTTTCTTCATAAGGATAACCCTTTTTCGAATTCGGGGCTATTAATGAAGTGTCTAAAGTGAACTAAAGTGTCTAAAGTGACTAAAGTGTCTAAAGTGACTAAAGTTATCGTTCACCGTTTACAGTTTACGGCCTTCAGTTAGAACCGTAGACCGCAGACTGTAAACCGTGAACCGGCTTCTTGTTTCAGTTCAACTCGAGATTCAAAACCCGAAACGCCGCGCGCATCGCGCGGTCCCCCTTTCGAGACGGTCCCGTAATTCTGTAGGTGCGAATTTATTCACATGCGCGGTGTGAAGAAAGCCCGAAAACTTTATGCGAATAAATTCGCACCTACAGAATCCCATCATGGTTCGCCAATTACGGGACAGTTTCTATCGCCTCTTTTTCTCTTTTGCACTTTAGACACTTTGGCTCACTTTAGTCCCGCGCTTTGCGGGATTCGCACTCTTCTTTCCCCTATCCTTTCTGGAGTTCGCGTTCGGTGAAAATGGTATCGTTCAGGCCCTTGTTTATTTTTCGCTCATCGAACCCGAGCTGAGTCGTGTGTTTGGTCTTGAGGTTCTTCATTTCCATGAAATTAGGGCGATAGATATTCGGGCACACCTCGACGACGTCTGTGCGGACTTCCGTCTTAAAATGTTCGCCCTTTTTATCGTAATACTTGGTCTGCACGGTCAAGAAGATGTCTTTCCGAACCCATATCTCTCGACGGCTGTAACCGCTCTCTTTTTTCTGTTTTTCGGTTGAGGGAACGGCCTCTATCACGTAGCAGTCGTGGCCGTCAATCGTTTCGCTCCTCGCCACGGTATATTGGTGCTGGTCGAGTTTTTCGGAGCGGATGTCCTCGTAAGTGAAGTCGGTGCCCATGAAATTGTCGCCCTGGTCGCTGGCGGAGATTCTGCGCACTTTCCGCAGGGCAGGCAGATAGAGCCACTGGTCGTCGTCGCGGGCGGAATACTCGACCGTGAGCAGGCCCACTCCTTTCACGTCGGCCGGCTCGAGGAAGCGCATCAGAATCTTGTCGTTGTCGGTCTTATCCGTTTTTCTGAAATATTCCACTTTCCGGTTTCGCTCCTGGCCGCGGTCGTTGATGAGCTTCATGGTCATCTTGTTGTATTCGTCATTGCCCTTATTCTGCTTTTCTTCCCGGTCCATAATCTCGCGGCCGGTGAGCTGGTCCGACCGCGCCACGAGCGCAACCGTTGAAAGCGCTGCTGATAACAAGACCGCCGCGACGACTCTTGGAATTCTCATTTTAATTTCTCCTAAGAAACTGGCGATTGTTTCCCTTAATTCGGGGACACGATGAAGCATCATGTCCCCGAATTAAGGCGCGTTTCTCGCACAATCAACCCCGCGAAGAGGGGTCAGACGCTCCTAAGAAAGTGGATTTGTCAGTTTGAGGGTTTGGCGAGATTCTTCGCTTCGCTCAGAATGACGTGCGAATAAATTCGCATCCACAGAATTTCATCCCCATTCGCCAGTGGCGGGACAGTCTCTAGCGGGGATTTTTCGCCTTTTCCCGTTTCGCCTTTTCCCCGTTTCCCCCATTTCCTTCTAGAACGTGTACTTCAGCTTCGCGTAGACCCTGTCGCCGTCCTCGAACTGCCCGAAGAACGTGCTCTCCGGACCGCCGAGAATATCAAGCCCGAGCGCAATCTCGAAGTTGTCGGTCAACTCGTGAATGAGCTCCGGCTGGACATAGTAATCCTCACCCTGATAGAAATCCAGAATGCCCCTTATCTCGAGCCTCGTGTATTCGGTGAACTCATACTTGATATTGGTCGCGAGGGCGCTCATCAACACCTTGTCGAGGGGGGTTCCGGTGTCAAGGTCGTTGCCGTGGTCGGTAACGTCTAAACCGATGTATTCTACAATGATGAAAAGGTCGTGGTCAAATATGATGTCGCTCTTAGTATAGTCGAACCCCAGAACGTACTGGAAATAGGAATCTTGCGTGTCGCCGTCGAAGATAAACTGGGCCGCCTCGCCGTGCAGACCCCATTTGTCGAAGGTAGTCGCGAAATCGCCGCCGAAAGCGCGGAATCGGTTGAACGCGGGAACAATGGATGTGGGGACCGAGAGAATGAACGGCGGAAACGGAATGAACATCTCTCCGTAACTCAGCGTAGGCGACGGGATATCGTTCACGCCGTCATAATAGCTTGCGGAGAAGTCCCATCCGCGATATGTCGTCTTGAGACGAGCGCCGACCTGCGAGTTCTCGATGGTGTTCGGCGGAAGGTCGGGGTCTTCGACCGGCAGCGACGGGTCGGGCGGCACGAGCGAGAAGCGGGCGCCCTCCGGCGGCAGCCGCGTCGGCGTGAAACCCGGGACGCCCACCAGTTGCAGATTCCAGTCCATCCAGTAGTAGTTATAATTGACCGCGACCACTCCGATGTCCTCGTCGTCGAGCAGGTTCGAGTAATCGGTCGGCGTGATATTATCGGTCGGATTGAAAACGTCGGCCTTCCCCCAATTGATTATTTGCTTCCCGAGGCGAAGGTCTGAGGTCTCGAAGTAGATGTCGAGGAAGGCCTCTGTGAAGTTGAAGTAGTTCCGCTTAACATCATCGTCCTCAAAATCGTCCACGAAGCCGTGCGTGAAATCGTCGTCATCGTCCTGAAGCAGTGCGCTGACGTACACGCGCATATTGTCGCGGAAACAGTTGTCGTATTCGATACGCAGGCGGCCCTCGTTAATCGAGTCGCGGCTGTCGCCCCGGGACTCATCCTCGAAGTACGTGTAGTTCCGGTACTCAAGCGTTATCTTGAAATTCTGCGATTGCGGCCAATCCTCCCATTTTTGCGCGAGCCCGCCGAGCGGGCATACCCGCTCAGGCGCGGCTTCCGTGCCGGCCGTTTCCTCGCAGTAGGCAAGCCGTGACATACCACTGACCAGAATGATAACCGCTAACTTCGTGCACCAACTGATGAAATTCTCTCTTTTTCCAATCCGCAATCCGCAATCCGCAATCCGCAATCTTCCGCCGCGTGCCCGCATATCTCGCCTTTCCAACGAATGGGTCTCAAGTCAAAAGTCTAAAGTCCAAGGTCCAAAGCATATTCACCGCAAAGGGTCACAGACCCGGGACGCAAAGTACGCACAGGCAAAAAGGCTAACCACGGAGCCATTGTGCCGAGAGCGGGACTTCCGCCGCCGAGGCGGAGTCAGCATGGGAGTGATTGAGGAAAAGGGAATATCCATTTATGGAGTTGTTTCTTTCCCCGTGATTCCCCGTGATCCCCGTGGTTTACATCATCTTTTCGTTTTTGCACTCTTTGCGTCTTTGCGGTGAAAGAAGGCTGTTACAGTGGGGCTTCGGATTTCCGCGCGAAATCCTGGGGCAATCATATTTCAAGGGGCAAACGCATGTCAAGCTGCCTAAAAGAGGGGAAAGGGGGAAAGGAACAAGGCGAAAGGGAAGAAAACAAAGAAACACTTGGAATACGAGCGCCCCCGAATCGCGCAAAATCTCTTGCTCAACGGCGTGTTGCCCAAACGGCAATAGCGTCCTGTCATTCTGAGCGAAGCGAAGAATCTCCGCGTGGACGCATAAATTTGCATCAAAATGCGATATTCTTCGTCGCTCGGGTCTG
>CAYVDS010000244.1:0-5578 GCA_964450145.1 uncultured bacterium | reverse complement strand
ATGCGAATAAATTCGCACCTACAGAATCCTGCGCTCGTTTGCCAATTGCGGGACAGTCTCTTTTTAAGGACTTTGCTCCCCCGTTATTCCCAGTCAGCCTAATGTAGTCGCTCAATAGTGGGCTCGAATTGGGTTCTCACCGCCTTCAGGTTAAGACATATCAGGAGGACAACCGGATATACCAGTTTAGCGAGCGCAGCGAGACCGCCGAACACGACGTTAACGACCAGTTGTGCATTCGAGAAATCCTGGGGCATAATCTTGACCATGAAAGGGTACACGAAGAATATGTTGATGCCGAAGTCAATAAGCACCCACAGAATCTCAGCGGCCGCTACGCCCAGCGAAAGGTTCCGCCCCCACGGTTTCAACCGGAGCATCCCGATTCCGCCGAACAAAAGACAAATGCCGAGTGTCAGAAGCACAAACCCCTTGATCATTGAGTAGGATCGCATGGGGCCGCTCAGCATCATCTCGAAAGGCGGCATTTGTTTTCCTTGCATCCGGGCAAGGTTCTCGAGAATGTCCGTGAAGGCTGAGGCAAAAAGCAACGAGGAAAACGCGCCGAATCCACAGCACAAGCGAAACAGAGCGGCATAAATGATGTTCAGTATCCCGAGCGCCGTCACGATTCCCGAGGCTTTTCGGGGCAGGCTGGGAGGGACGTCATAGGTGTAGGGGGTCGTCACTCTGTTCTCCTTATCAGATAACCGATTTCCCTTGTGCGCAAGGCGGTATCTCTATTTTGGATTTTACATTGTGGATTAACAAATCCTATCATAGCACCCTATGGGTGTCAAGGAAAGCAGCGGGTGATTCTTGAGAATTCTGTTGCAAAAGTATATAATTCGTCTAGCCCGTTACTCAGTCACTTCGTGGGGATCCGTCAGCTTATTTGGGGACACCTTGCCGTAAGGTGTCCCCAAATAAGCTGACGATACGGCATCCATGGCAGCGTTGAAACTACTGAATCGTCTGCGAGCGCGATGACCAATGCTCAACACTGAGTATGCGTCAACATCATGAATTATTTATGAGCCGCAGAGAATACGATCTGCCCCAGAGACCAGGAAGGTCGCGGTCGCTCGAGCTCAACGGACGCACCGGCAAGATTCATTTGCTCGAGGACGGAGCTCCTCGCTATGAGCTGCGGATTGACGCCGAAGGACGATGGTTTCATGAAGGGGTCGAAATCGTTCATGACGACATCCGCCGGCTTTTCTATGAAAGCCTGGTGCGCCGTGAAAACGGCGACTATTACGTCGAAATGGCGAATGATGAATTTCCCGTTATCGTAGAGGACGCTCCTCTTATTGTTATACGAGTCACAAAGAGCCCCGATGGCGACCTCATGATGTTGTTGAGCGACGGCTCTGCGACAAAGCTCAACCCCCGAGCTCTCACGTTCGAGGCCCGTGTGCCTTACTGTGTCGTGAGGGACAACATCGAGGCTCGTTTCTCGAGGCCGGCGTATTATCAGCTTGCCGAATTCATAGAATACGATGAGAAGAGGCGGAAGTACTACATCATAGCTGACGGGAAGAAAGTATGCCTTGATGTTTCGGATGAACCCGGCGCCCAAGGCAAGTGATGATGAATCAGGAATGATGAATGCGTAAATTCCGTCTTTTGGCGCTATTGGTTTGCTTGGTCAGTTTTGTCGCCTGCGCTCAAACGAAAACGGTAAAGATTTACGAGGACCTCCGGACCGGCGTCACGCTTCATAAAGTTGCGCGCCGCGATACACAGGCTTCTCCGGCATATTCGCATCCGTTCGCTTTCGAGGCGGAAGACTTGGAGTTTCTTTTGAGTACGATAGGGGCCACCGAGAAGGGGTTCTTCGGCTGGTCGGAGGTGGAAAGCGTGTTCACGGCGGAAGAGCTCTACCGCATCACCCCTCACATGGTGGAAGCTTTCGCAAAGGCTGCTCCCGATGACGAGGCGCTGTTTCGGCTGACTTCGGCCAAGGCGGGAGTGGTTTTCGCCTCTGAGCGTTTCACGAATGGCGCAATGTTCGTCAAGGACAAGAAACTGAATTGTGTCTTCGCCAATGTGAATATCAAACCGCACGTAAGTGAAGCGTACGATGGGGATCCGCGAAACTATTACTCGGGTTCTTTGTGGAAACTCGTGAAGAAGGACTGGCAGACGCTGTTCGAGGACGACAGGGGGACTCACTACAATTGGATTGTGCTGGATATTGAGGCCGGTCTTGCAGAAAAGCAGCGGGCCGAGCAAGCGGCCCGGCAAGAACAAAAGCGCCGGCGCTCACTCAAGAGACCGTCAGGCGAAGGAACCGGTTGGCAGGACTGGCAACCGGACGACGTGATTCCTCAAGGAATGCCGCAAGGGGATTAGTCAGAAAAACTCTGCCATAAGTCGGGGACACGGTGCCGCATCGTGTCCCCGACTTATGGCCTGTGTTCCCGAATTACGGGCGTTACTTCCACGCGTAGCCCCGCCCTAGGCGGGGCGGCTGCTGAATTTGACATTCTAATCTGAAAACCTCGCATCTTCTGCTATCCATGTTTCATAAACGGCCGGTTTCTCGACGTTGACAACATTTCTCTGCGAATGTAAAATATGCACCGGCGTACGCGGCTGCACGGAGAAGTGGGCAAGACTGCGGGCGGGAGCATGCCGAAGGCGTCGATATGAAGATGGTCGTTGCAAAAGGCCTCGATGAGGGCGCTGTATTCAGGCTGCATGATGGCGTCAACATAGTCGGGCGCGATGTGACCAGCCGCGTGAGGCTGCTCGATCCGCGGATATCGCGAAAACACTGCAAAATCCGCAAAGTAGGCCGGTCGCTCTTTCTCTCCGACCTCGGCACGAAAAATGGCACCTCCGTCAATGGTCTCTCGGTTACCGAAAAGGAACTCAAGATTGGGGATCAGATTAAACTGGGAGGCACGATCCTAAAAGTAGTTGACGAAGATTTTGTGCCCGACACAGTCCCCATGCTGTCACGTCCCGTGTCTCTTTTTAAGCGCTTCTTCATCGGGCTCTTTGGGCAAAAGGAGGCGGAGGAAGCGGAGGAGTCAGCGCTTGCGAAGTTTTCTCCGCGTCGCTTCAGACCTATATGGCGGCCGTCCGTTGACACTGATCCACCCGAAGGCCGGCAAGAAACGGTGGTTTCGCGCACCGATCCAGACACATAAAGAAATGGTTTCAGGTTTCAAGTTTCAGGTTTCCGGGTGAACCGAGGAAGAGCGGACAAAAGGGGAAAAGGCGAAGAAGAACAGGACGAAGTTGTTGCCGGACGAATTTGGGAAAATCAGGGGCATGATGCGGTATCGTGTCCCCGATTTTCCACTATGTTTCCAATCTTCGCTGTAAGATTCTCGAAATATGGGTCCCTGCCGACATAGGATTCGGCATAGCATTTACGGAGCGCTCATTCGAACCATGCGGGGTCGAGTTTGTTTTGGGCTGCCACCTTTGAGTAAATCCATGCGCTTGGGCGAGGTGAGCGTTTTTGGGTCTTGTAGTCTACTTCGATAAGCCCGAAGCGAGGGGTTAACCCCGACTCCCACTCGAAGTTGTCGAGCAGAGACCAGTGGAAGTATCCTCGAACGTCGGCACCGTCGCGGACCGCTCTGTGCGTCTGAATCAAATGGTCACGCAGGTAGTTTTGTCTGAGGGAATCGTCGACGGCCGGTATCCCGTTTTCAGTGATATATATAGGCTTGTCGTAGTGCTTGAGTCGCATCAAAGCCCGGTAGAGACCCGGCGGATATATCTCCCACCCCATATCATTAGTCGCGCTGCCCGGGCGAGTGAATCCTTCCCTGAACAAGGCCTGCGGCTTCAGTAAATTGAACCTCACCATTTCGCGTGTGTAGTAGTTCAGGCCGATGAAATCGTGAGTGGCTGCGAGAAGCTGCACCTTCTGTCCGATTCCTATCGGCCATGCCAACCTGCCGGTCTCGATCGCGTCGAGAAACCACCAGTTGAAAATGAAATCGCTCAGCCGCGCAAGCGCTTTGTCGCCCCAGTGATTAGGACGCAACGGGTCGAATATGCGGATGTGTTTTGCTATCCCGACGCTGCAGCCCTGGCCAAGGGATGTTTCGTGAATTATATGATAGGCGAGCGCATGCGCGCGAAGCATATTGGTCAGCACAATCGCGGCGCTGCGCAAGCGCTTTTTGCCCGGCGGCCAGATGCCGTCCGCGTAACTCATGTATGCATACACGGTGGGCTCGTTTATGGTATTCCAGAAACGAATGAGGGAGCCCAACTCAGCTGCGACAACCTTTGCGTAGCGCGTGAAATGCTCGACTACCTGCGGGTTTTCCCAGCCGCCTTCCCTTGAAAGCCACAGCGGGTTGGTGAAATGATGGAGTGTGACCATTGGCTCGATTCCACGCTCGCGAAGGGCTTCGAGCATACGCCGGTAGTGCCCGATCTCGGCGGCTGAATAAACGCCTTTCTTGGGCTCGATGCGGCTCCATTCAATAGAGAAACGGTGGGCGTTATGGCCGAATTCTTTTATCAGATCGAAGTCATGGCGGTATCTGTTGTACTGGTCGCACGCGGCGCCCGAAGTGGTTCCGTCGGCTATTTTTCCGCCCAGGTGTTCCCACTCCCACCAGTCGTTGTTCCGGTTGGCGCCCTCGACCTGGTGGGCGGCCGTGGCGGTTCCCCAGAGGAATCCTTTCGGGAAGCTCAACGCTCCGGTTTCATTCATACCTTCAAACCTTCTCCGGCGATGCGCCTATCAGGTTGTAGAAACAATCCCTTTGCCGAGGCTCGAAGCCTGCTTCTTTGATGATGGTTTTCATTTCATCCAGGCTCATGCGGAAACTTACCCCTGCCGCGCGCACGACGTTTTCCTCGATCATGGTGCTGCCAAGATCATTTGCGCCGAATCGCAGGGCCACCTGCGCAATCTTTGAGCCCTGTGTCACCCACGACGCCTGGATGTTTGGGAAGTTGTCGAGAAACAGCCGGGAAATCGCAAGCGTTTTCAAGGATGCAATCCCGCCCGCAGGTGCGCCGCCCAACTGTGTGTTGGAAGGCTGGAATGTCCAAGGTATAAACGCAGTGAACCCGCCTGTAGAGTCCTGCAATTCCCTGAGCCTTGTAAGATGCTCGACTCTGTCGGCATATTTCTCCGCATGCGCGAACATCATCGTTGCAGTCGTTCGCATGCTTGTCTCGTGCGCCGTTTTCATCACGTCGAGCCATTCCCTTGCAGTGCATTTGTGGGGGCTTATTTCGCAACGAACGTTCTCCGACAAGATTTCTGCGCCTCCCCCCGGAATGGTGTCGAGCCCTGCCGAACGCAGGCGTGAAATCGTTTCGCGGACGGTTATTCCGTTGAGGCGCGAAAAATGAGCAATTTCCGGCGGGGAAAACCCGTGGATGTGGATTTTGAACTCTCGTTTAATAAACCTCAGCATATCGCAGTAGAACTGCAAACGGAGGTCCGGGTGAAGACCACCCTGCAAGAGAATCTGAGTGCCGCCGAGTTCGACCGTTTCTTTTATCTTCTGGGAGAGTTCCCGCCGCGACAGAACGTACGCATCGGAAGCGCCGGCTGAACGATAGAACGCGCAGAACTTGCAGCCCG
>CAYVDS010000243.1:0-5598 GCA_964450145.1 uncultured bacterium | reverse complement strand
GCCGACGCCGATTGTCTCGTGCATCTGATGGATAAGCATGGCATAGAGAAATCCGTGTTGCTCGCCATGGGGATGGACAATCCGGAAGTCCTCGACCATAACGAGTCGATTTGTTTCAAGCATGCGCGCAATCATCCTGACCGCCTTGCCGTCATGGTCACGTTCGATCTGTCGAGGATAGATGAGCAAGGCTATGCGCAGCGCGAGATGGACCGGCTCGAACGCGGCAAGGACGCTGGCGCGGTCGGCGTCAAAGTGGCAAAAGAGCTTGGTTTGTTCGCCCGGGATTCCGCCGGCAAACTGGTTATTGTAGACGACCCGCGAATCGACCCGATATGGGACAAAGCCGGAGAACTTGGGATGCCCGTGTTGATTCACGTTGGCGACCCGCCCGCGTTCTGGCGGCCGGTGGATCAGAACAATCCGTGGCGCATTATGCTCGAGGAGCTTCCCGGCTGGTCTTATCATGCCCGCGAAGGCTATTCGACGTTCAAAGACCTGATGGTCCGGCGCAACAATATCCTGCGGAAGCATCCGAAGACGACGTTTATCGGCGCGCATTTGGGGAGCGGCGCATGGGACATGGATGTTGCTGACGTTATGGCGAACCTCGACGAGTTCCCAAATTTCTATGTGGATGCGTCCGCGGTAGTCGACGAAATCGGCAGACATCCCCACACGGCCCGGGAACTATTCATGAAGTATCCCGATCGTATTATGCATGGAACCGACATCATCGTTCTTACCGCATGTGACAGCCGGGCCGAAGTCGAACGGTGGGTCGATGATATGAACCGGCACAATTCAACCATTTTCCGGTTCTACGAGACTTCAGATGAAGGATTTCCGCCGACCGAGCCGCGCATCCGCAAGTGGGAAATCAAGGGAATCAATCTGCCGGACGAAGTTCTGAGAAAAATCTATTATGAGAATGCGCGGAGGATCATACCTGGACTGTGAGAACCTTACAGAAATTACAGGAGGAAATACGGGGACACCATGCCGCATGGTGTCCCCGTATTTCCTCCCCTAATTTGCTCCTCTCAAACCCTGTGTCAGCTATCTTGTTTGAACGAAGGCTTGCGTTTCTGGATGAACGAGGACGAGCCCTCGATGATATCGTAACTCTCGAGCACGGTCTGGCCGACTTCGGCCTCGATGCGGAGACCTTCTTCGAGTGGGCGGCCATACCCCATGAGAGCCGCCTGTTTGTCTGTCCGGAGAGCCCCCTGCGGCAGCTTGCAGATTTGTTCCCCCAGTTCCTTCGCGCGCTTTAGCGCTTGGCCTTGCGGCACAATCTCGTTCGCCAGCCCGATGCGATAAGCTTCCTTCGCGCCAATGAATCGGCCCGTGACAATCATCTCCATCGCCCAGCCCATGCCGACGATTCGAGGGAGCCGTTGGGTACCGCCGTCGAGCAGCGGCACATTCCACCGACGACATGCGACCCCGAACTGCGCGTTCTCGGCTGCGATTCGGATGTCGGCGAGGCACGACAGCTCGAGGCCTCCGGCGAGCGCATACCCATTGACTGCGGCTATGATGGGCTTGTATATATCCACCTGGCGGGTGTAGCCCATGTATCCGGGCCCGTGAGTTACGAAGCGTCGCTTCTCATGGCGGGTCGCGTCCGGGCCCGGCCCAAGAGTCTGCAAGTTACGAAGGTCCGCCCCGGCGCAGAAAGCCACGTCGCCTGCCCCTGTGAGAATCGCGGCGTACAAATCCTCGTCGTCCCGGAAAGTCTTCCACGCTTTCTCCAGCAGCGCGGCGGTCTCGCCGTCAACACAGTTGCGCACCTCCGGCCGGTTTATCGTGATTATGAAGACCTTATCGTCTCTTTCTGTTAGAACTTTGCTCATTGTTTTTCCTCCGCAGTTCAGTTCAAGGAACTTGGGAAAATGGGGACAGACCCTATGCTACGGGTCTGTCCCTATTTTCCTGGGGCTTAGACCTTATGATTGATTCTACCGCAAAGCCGCGAAGAGCGCAAAGTGTAAGGAGACGATTGACTTGGCGCCTTCGTGGTGAAATCTTCTCGGTTTTGGTTGCAGTTTTCGCCGCGCCGTGCGCTGTGTGTCTTGGTGGTTGTCTTTCCCTTTTCGCCTTTTCCCCTTTTAACCTTTTCCCCCTTTCCTCAATGTTTGTCGCCGGGGAGCAATTTGTCCACGGCCTCCAACTTGACCTCTGGGTCGGCGATAGGTCCGCGCGCAACGAAGTCGGTTGAGAGAATGGTTTCTTTCGTGCCCTTCAGCACACCGCCTGCGATAGGCACCTTCCCCATCAAAGAGCCCACCGCCCCAAGGGGGGTGGCCCTTATCTTCATGTCCATGACTTTTTGCGTGAGGTCTATATTGCCCTTGAATATTAAATCGACGGTGCCGCTCTCGAATCGCATGTCTCTCGTGCGCGCAACGCCGTTAGTGACGCGAAAATCACCGTCAATCTTGTGGAACGACACGCGCGTTGGGTCGATCGTGCGGCCCGCCGACTTTAGGGCGTCGACGAGTGTATTGAACGCAATCACTTCTCTGACGCCGGGCAGAAGCGCCGGGCCTACCGGAACCTGTGTAAGCAGCAGAATGTTCTTCAGGAGCGAATACTCCATGATTTCTCCATTCCGGACAACTATTTGCAAGTCTCCGCCGAGGGACCTCATCACATTCTCTCTTCCGCCGGTTGCCACGCCAGTCAAACTTCCTTTCGTTTCCAAAGGCCCTCTCGCTTTTATCGAACCTTTATGGAACTGCGTCATTACGTCTTCGAGGCGCAGGTCTTTTCCCTCGAATTCAGTCGTCCACCGCAGGCCGTCTTCATCCGGCTCGAGCTCGAACGACCCCTGAAGCTCGCCGCCGAAAGCCTGAACTGTTAATGGAGAAAAACTATGCGATTTTGACGACATCCGCCATGTGGTTGTGAGAGGGCCTGTCACAAACCCGCCAGCGTCCATCGAATCCGCTGCGATATCCAACTCCATTGAGAACTTTGCGTCCCCATGTGAAGCCGGTTCCTTTTCCCTTTCCTTTTTCCGGCTAGCTGCCGCCACAATCTGTTTGACATTCAAAGTGTCCGCGTGGGCTGTTCCCACCAACCGGGGTTTGCTGAAATCGACGATTTCCGCCCGGCCATTGTTCCTGGAGCCGGCGAACAGGAAAGTGGCCGATTCCACGGTCGCTTTTTGATTGTCCCACGTAACACTCGCATCCAGTTCTTGGAACGGTTCTTTCAGCGCATCGAGTTGAAGAGTTGCCTGATTGACCACGGCACGGCCTCCATGGCTTATCCGGGTCTCCCCACGATGCGCCTTCCGGATTTCGGTTGCGAGGGTAACGGAGCCATTCCCGAAACTGCCGGCGGGTAATTGGTCCAATAAGTTCAAGGGGAACTCCGATGCGCTGACAGATGCGTGCATCCATGGCTCAGAACCTGAACCCACTCGTCCTTTTTTTTCTTCTTTTGCTCTTCCGATCAGCAACTCGATACTATTAACAACGACTTCATCCGGATCCCTAAAACGCGCGTCGAACAAGAGTGACGCCGACGCCCCGCGTTGCTTTCGCACGAGCCGGGGAATGGTGAACCCCGCGTCATTAAGGTTTAGATTCCCTTTGAGGTCAAGTTGTTTCCCCGAGGCGGCCAAGGAAACAGGGCCGGAAATGATGCCGCTCGCCTCAATTCTCGACAGAGAAGCGGCACCGGGTATTGCCAGCGCATCTGCGAGCTGGCATCTAATCCTCCCATCAAGACGCGCCGTCCGTTCGTTTGCCCAAATGTTCTCTGCGATTCCTGAAAACATCCCCTTGCTCCCGCCAAATGACGTTTCGAGTGATGCGACCTTGAACACGCCGCCTTCGGGTTTCAGTGTTGCATCCACTTTTCCCTTTGTTCCGATACCCGCGGTGGCGAGACGGTTTATCGAAAATGCGCCCTTGGTTCTAAATGCATCAATCGGCCCTTCCAGCTTTCCCGTGAATTCCGCTATCGTCGCATGCTCAGGAATGAGAGCGGGCCCGAAACTCCTTAGTGGGCCTTCTTTCTTTACTCGGAGCGAAATGTCGATCTCGAGAACTCGCTTTGGCTTGGATACCTGAGAGATCTCTCCGGATGCTTTGGCCTCCAGAGCCGGAAGCAAAATTGACGCAGAATCGACCCGGACGGTGTCCTCTCGTACATCAAACGTGGCTCCGACTTTACTTGCGTCGACCCGCACCCCCGATTTGGCATCGTAGATGTGAACTATACCGTGACGGATTCCAATCGGGCCCACTTCCGTTTCGGCCGGAGATTCAGCGCCAGTTTGTTTCTTTGGAATTTCAGGCCGGCCAAGCCTCGCAATGAGGCTCTCCACGTTCCACTTTCCGGCAGCATCGCGCTCGAGTTCGAGGTCGGGCGCGGTCACCACGATGCTCTCGATAACGAATCGTTTGTTGAGAAGTTCTCGAAAGTCGAAGTCCAGCCGAACCCTCTGTGCAGAGACTATTCTCTGCGAAGTCCGCGGGTCCGTGACTGAAACGTTCCTCGCTACGAACTCGAAGTCCGGATGGAGACCGAGAGTTACCGAGTCAATGCTCACTTTGTGGTCAAGTCTTCTCGAAAGCTCCTGCTCGAGAGTGGTTCTGACTTTCTCTTCCGGGAAGAAAAACCAGAGGCCGACCGCAGCCGCAAAACAAAATCCTCCCCCGACCATCACGAATATGAGGGCAAGCTTGACCACCTTTTTTTTGTTAACCTTGCGCATCTACGCGACATTATCCTTGTCATTTATCATTTATCATTGCGAGCGAAGCGAAGCAATCTCTCTTTTGGTTTCCCCTTTCGCCTTGCTGCTTTCGCCTTTCTTGGGAGTCCTCGCGCGTTCTTGCTAACTTACACTAAGACTGCGGAATATGCAATAACCACCCCAAAAAAGAAGCGGAGAAAGCTTCGTCAGAAGTTTCCTCCGCATGGAAAGACTCTTGGAGCAGGCCTGTAAGCCGAGTTCTGTCTAGTCCCACTTTTGGCGGAACCGAGATGGCCATTCCTCTGGGGTGTCCGTTACCGGACACCTCGAGCGATCTAACCCGGAGGCGCAAGGAGCGGGCCACTCCATAGCCTCTCTATTTGATCTTGCTCCGGATGGGGCTTGCCCGACCGGCAGGTCACCCTGCCGCCGGTGCGCTCTTACCGCACCATTTCACCCTTACCGGCGCGTCTCTCGACGCTGACTCATCCCGCAAGCGGGATTCCGGCGGTATGTTTTCTGTTGCGCTTTCCTTAGGGTTGCCCCCACTCGCCGCTAGCGAGCATCCTGCCCTTTGGAGCTCGGACTTTCCTCGGCCCGGAACGACGCCGGACCGCGGCCATCCGGCCTGCTCCATAGGTTATTATACCAAGTTCGCTTTAATATATACAAACTATAAGCTTACAAAAGGACGCGGCTGCGGATTGCCGTCGCCACTCTATGGCGGCAATATTTGCCAAAAGAATCGGGGCTGTGCTACAATACGCGCGGCAACAGCGTGAACGAGCGTAGAATCGCGCGACCATGTGATTCCTGCTTTAGTGGAAGAGGCTCAAGATGTCCGATTTTTCGAGGACTCAATCAGAAACCATGAACTAGGA
>CAYVDS010000242.1:849-5604 GCA_964450145.1 uncultured bacterium | reverse complement strand
CCCTCACACGGCTCTTCAGTAGCGCATCCTCAAGTCGAGAACAAACAGCCGAGTTATGAGTTCCAATTTCGTTTCCACCATTCCCCATCTCTGTGTATGGCAGGTGTTTCCTCGAAACTCATCGCGCTACCGCCACCCCCTTCCCTCCGCGGGCATTACCCTGCCTCGTCGGTACTATGAGGTGGTCCGACTGCCGAGATACCATTTGCGATTCCTTGCCTTTCATCGCTTGCCCTCGCATATTCCCTCTCCGAGCGGAGAATACCCCGGCTCTCCCAAGTTCATACAAGATCCCTGTGGCATCATGCAACCGGCCTCTGACCCCGTCGGGCTGAAAAGTCCTCGCCTTTGCGGACTCCTCAGTGCTGCCTTCCAGTCACGGAACGCTGTCGGCCTCCGACACACATAAATTTCGGGGCTCATAGCCTTCACTTTCGTTGGAGCCTGATACCTCCCACCTCCCAGCTTCATGCGGTTCGTCGCCTCCCCGCACGTGGGATTAGGTGCTGGACTGGTGGCTATCCTTTGTCCAGACCAGACTTTCACTGGTAAGAACTTGTACGCTTCCTTGGCGCACTCCGTGTGCATCTGTGGCTAAGGTGCCTCTTTTTCTTCTTTTCCCCAATCGGTGTAATCCGTGAAATCCGCTATGCTTCTTCTTTTTCATTTGGTTGCGGCCGCGCCGCGCTGTGTTCATCGGCGGTCCCAGATCGTTTCTTCCTATCCGCCGATTGAGCTCATGAAGTTCGAGCAGCGCTCGGAACGCTCCATCGGTTTCGACTCGATCGCCAGCCGGATGGTTTCGGCGATCTTCTCTGGCGGCGCGCCTGAGCGCAACAATGATTTAACCTCAAAAGACTTTCCTGAAAACAAGCACGAAAGCAGCCGCCCATCGGCCGTAAGCCGAATGCGATTGCAAGATGAACAAAACCTGTGGCTCATCGCGGAAATGAAGCCGAGTGTTCCCGTCGCGCCTTCGAGTTTATAGCGTTCGGCGGGGCCGCCATGGCTATCATCGCTTAATCTCCGGAGTTCTCCAAGCGCGCTAATCCGTTTCCGCAGTTCTTCCGCGGAAACGTGCGTATATTTTTCCGAAAGCTCAGTCGGGCCAACCGGCATATACTCGATGAATCTGACCTCGTAGGGGTGAGTGCGGGTCAAGGTGGCGAAATCCTCAATCTCGTCATCATTAATCCCTTTAATCACAACGACGTTCAGTTTGATAATGTCGAATCCCGCCGAGCGCGCCGCCTCGATGCCTCTCCAGACCTTGTCGAAGCTGCCTCCGCGCGTGATCTGGCCGTATCGTTCGGGCCGAAGCGAATCGAGGCTCACATTCAACCGTTTCACGCCGCTCTCGCGCAAGGGAATAGCGAATTCCTCGAGACGCGAGCCGTTTGTTGTGAGCGCAATGTCATCAATGCCGGGCAATCGCGCGAGCATCCTGATCAGGTCAACAATCCCGTGTCGCATTAAAGGCTCGCCACCGGTGAGCCGGATTCGGTTTACCCCCAGCGGAATGGCCGCGCTTACCACCGAACGGATTTCCTCGAAGGTAAGAATTTCGGCCCTCGGCATCCATTCGACGCCGCCGGGCGGCATGCAATACGTGCACCGATAATTGCAGAAGTCGGTGACCGAAATGCGGAGATAGTTTATTGTGCGCTTGCCGTTTTGGTTCATTTTTTCCTTCAAGCAGGGACGAACCGCTTACATCGGATTCGAGGGCGGATGCGGATGCAATTATTTTCGCATAATGACGCGGCTTTTGCAACTCGCAGGCGCATATTCTCTTCCACCAACTTGGATTCACCGCAAAGGCGCAAAGTTCGCAAAGGAAGACGTTTTCGGAGACTTATCAATCCTCACATCGTTTGCGAACTTTGCGCCTTTGCGGTGAACAAATGCCTTTTATGGATTCTTTGTTTGTCCTGCCAGTCTTGCCCGTGCCAGTTCGTATTTCTCTTGCGTGTTAACGTTGAAGTATGAAAGCCCTTCGGGATCGAACGGGCGCATCTCCTCGACCGTGACCTCGCGAACTCTGACGTAGGGGAAGAAGTCAATGATTTTCGGGTCTCCGCGGCGAAGCTGTTCCTCTATGTGCGGGACACAGCGGCGTGAATAGAACGCATGCAGTGGCTCGAGACCGGTGCGGCTATCATTGTCGAACCGGCTCTGAGGGATGACCACGTCGTAGTCGCTTGTGAATTCGTAAAGGAAACGAACAAGCTCGATGTTGACAAACGGCATATCGCACGCGACGAAGAAGCAGGATTGAGCGCGCGAACGCAAAAGGCCGGCATGAATGCCGGCCAGTGAGCCTGCCTCGACGAAAACATCGTGGGTGATTGGCGCGCCGAGAAAATCATAGATTCCCGGCTCGTTGGCCGAAATCAGCACTTCATCGAAGGCCTTCTTGAGGAGTCCATAAAGCCGTCCGATGAGGGTTTCTCCGCCGAAATCGAGCAGAGCTTTGTTGCGGCCCATGCGCGTGCTCTTGCCGCCGGCAAGGATGACCGCTGATTCCATGATTCCACCTAAGAAAGAGGCGAAAGGGGAAAGGGAGATTCTTCGCTTCGCTCAGAATGACGTCACGGGTAGTCCCCTAGCTTCACCTTTCTTTCACAATTAACCAGGCCCCGCCGTGGTTGGGCGCTTCTGGATGAGTGGCCATTGGTTCCGATAATTCGGGGACACGATGTCGCATCGTGTCCCCGAATTATCCCACGCAGTGAGTAGGGCGCGTCTGCGGAAAGGAAATGTAGGGGCGACTCGCGAGTCGCCCCTACAGAATATGTTGCACTGACCGGTGAGCGCCTCACTCATTAGCAGCTTTTTACTTGGCTGCTTTTGGCGCTTTTTCCGGTTGCGGTTCGGGTTCCGGGGTCGGCTGATCCCACCAACTCGGGTCTTTCAGATAAGCGTCAATCGAGCGAGCCGCCACTTTTCCGTCGCCCATAGCCAGAATCACGGTCGCGGCGCCGCGGACGATGTCGCCGCCGGCGAACACGCCGCGCTTGCTCGTTTTGCAGTTTCGCAGGTCAGCTTCGATGTTTCCTTTCCGGTTCAATTTCAAATCCGGCGTGGTCGAAGGCACAAGCGGGTTCGGACCGTTACCTATGGCAACGATGGCGGTGTCTATCGCCAACTGGAATTCAGAGCCTTTTATTGGGACGGGACGCCTGCGGCCGGACTGGTCGGGCTCTCCGAGTTCCATCTTCTGGCATTCGACGGCCACCAATTTCCCCTTGTCGTCGCCGATATAACGGAGCGGGCTTGTGAGCAGGTCGAATATGACGCCTTCTTCCTGCGCGTGGTGCGCTTCTTCAGTGCGCGCCGGCATCTCTTCCTTCGACCGACGATACACAAGGTGCACCTCGTCGGCGCCCAGCCTGAGAGCGGTCCGCGCAGAATCCATCGCGACATTCCCGCCGCCGACCACCGCGACGACCTTCGATGTAAGGATTGGTGTGTCGTATTCGGGGAACAGATACGCCTTCATGAGATTCGACCGGGTCAGGTACTCGTTGGCGGAGTAAACGCCAATAAGGTTCTCGCCCGGTATATTCATGAATATCGGCGCGCCGGCGCCGGTTCCGACGAACGCCGCATCGAATCCGTTTTGTAAGAGTTCATCAAGCGTGTCGGCCTTGCCGATGACGGTGTTGCAGTGAACCTCGATGCCGATATCCTGTAGAAAATTGATCTCCGCCTGCACTATTTCCTTCGGCAAACGAAACTCGGGGATGCCGTACACGAGCACACCACCAGCCTTATGGAGCGCCTCGAAAATGACCACCTTGTGGCCCATGCGAGCGAGGTCGCCCGCGACGGTGAGCCCGGCCGGGCCGGAACCGACAACGGCGACTCTCTTGCCAGTGGGTGAAGCAAGCTCGGGCTTCGACACTTTGCCCGTCTTGCGCTCGAAGTCGGCGACGAACCGTTCGAGTCTTCCCACTGCAACAGGCTCGGCCTTTTTGCCGACTATGCACATGCTCTCGCACTGGCTTTCCTGCGGGCACACACGTCCACAGATGGCGGGCAGGCTGTTGGTCTCTTTTATTTTGCGGATAGCGCCCCAATGGTCACCCTCGGCTATCAACCGGACGAAATCAGGGATCTTTACCTCGACAGGACATCCCTTCATGCAACCCGGTTTCTTGCACTGCAGACACCGCTTGGCCTCGAGCATCGCGGTCTCTTCCGGATATCCGAACGGCACTTCCTGGAAATTCTTTCTCCGGACTTCCGGTTTCTGTTCCGGCATCTTCTGCCGCGGGATTTTCATCTTTTCTTTTGGGTCCATGTGTTCATCCCCTGCCTATCTTGCATGCATGTTTGTACATGTCATACGACTGAATCTCTTTTTCCTTGTACGAGCCCAGGCGCTTCGTCAGCAATTCGAAGTCCACCTCATGCGCGTCGAACTCGGGGCCGTCAACACACACGAACTTTGTCGCTCCACCGACCGAAACACGGCAGCAGCCGCACATGCCCGAGCCGTCAATCATAATCGGGTTGAGGCTGACGATGGTCTTAATGCTGTATTCTTTCGTCATGCGCGCTACGAACTTCATCATAGGGACAGGGCCAATGGCGACCACAAGCTTCAGTTGTTCGCCTCTGTCGATGATCTGCTTGAGCATATCGGTCACAAGGCCCTTTTGGCCGTAACTGCCGTCATCGGTGCAGATAAGCAACTCGTTGCTGATAGCGCGCACCTCGTTCTCGTAGAACAACAAGTCTTTTGTGCGC
>CAYVDS010000242.1:0-716 GCA_964450145.1 uncultured bacterium | reverse complement strand
AGAACCTTGTTGCCGGCCTGGCCGAGCGACTTTGCGATGGGATAAGCTATCGCGATGCCGGTGCCACCGCCAATGAAGCAGACGGTCACGAACTTCTCGACGTGCGTGGGCTGACCGAGCGGGCCGCAGATATCGAGCAAGCTGTCGCCGACGCGTAGCGACGACATCTGAGCGGTCGTCTTGCCGACCACTTGATATATGAGCGTGATGGTGCCGCGCTTCGTGTCCGAATCGGCTATTGTGAACGGTACGCGTTCTCCCTTTTCATCGACCCTGAGGATGACGAATTGGCCCGCCTTGCGCTTTTCCGCAATCTTGGACGCCTCCACTTCCATCAGGAACATCGAGGGAGCAAGTGTGTCTGTCCTGACTATTTTGTGCATTTCTCCTCCCGATAGGATTTCAGATTTTGGATTTTGGATTCTTTAGTCCGCAGATTCCGTCTTAATCCACAGATTTCGCAGATTCTCGCAGATTGAGAAAGACAGGCGAAACCGTTTATCTTTTCCGTGCTCCCCGTGTTTCATGTTTCTTCTCTTCTTCTTTCCGAAAATCAGAAAATATCTGCGCAATCTGTGGATTCCGCTTTTTAGGGGACAACGGGGGAATAACATCCTTCATTATCTCTTTTTCGTATTTTCCCCGTGCCCCCGTGGTTCGGGTTATTTTTCCTTTCTTCCTTTTTCTTTCAAAATCCGTGTAATCAGTGCAATCCG
>CAYVDS010000241.1:4114-5863 GCA_964450145.1 uncultured bacterium | reverse complement strand
CCTCCTTATCAGTATGAACGAGGAATCGCTTTCCCGTTCATCAGAGAGTAAGGGCATTATCCGTGCCACCACGAAGCGGGCGTTTTGGACTTCGTAACATGCTGGTACCAAAGAACTTGCTGCAAGAATAACTGCGCGGAGGAATCGAGCCAGATGCAACAATGTTATTGCACCGTGCAAGCTGGCGCCTTGCGCGAGTTTGGGCGCGGGAAGGCATAACCTTTCCCGTTTGCTAGAGATGAACGGGAGAGCTGTTCCGCAATCTTGTACGTGCGAATTCATTCGCAGACACGATATGAAAAGAACTCGAACGCATTATGCGACTGAATTCGCGCCTACAAAATCCTGATTCGCTCTCTCCTTTGCGCTCTTTGCGCCTCGGGCCTGCGGCCCTTTGCCGTGAAAGCCCCCGTCATCGCTTGCATTAGCGTCTGAAATCAAATATTATTGGTGACGCCTCTCTGCGAGTGTTCCGTTCTCCGGAAGCGCAAGATGATGGAATTAACGAATAAAGCACAGCCCGCTGCTCGCATTCGGGTAGGAGTCGCGGGCTGGTATTATCCCGACTGGCAGGGAATCGTTTATCCTTCTTCAGGAAGGGGCGCATCCGACCATCTCAGGTATCTGGCGGGTTTCGTCGACGTCATCGAGATTAACAACACGTTTTATCGGCCGCCGGATGAGAACGATGTTCTCAATTGGCTCCGGCGCGTGAGAGATATCGAGGGCTTCGGGTTTACCGTCAAGCTCTGGCAGCGGTTCACCCATTCGCGAGAGGAGCGCTGGCAGCCCTCGGAGCTTGAGGACTTCCTGCGGCGCATCCGGCCCATCTTCGAGTCCGACGTCGGCGGCGCGCTGCTCGCCCAGTTTCCGCATTCGTTTCATCTGACCCCCGAGAATCTGGAATATTTACATGAGCTTGTGAGCCGGATCGAGAACATACCTGTCGTCGTTGAAGTCCGGCACTTCTCATGGAACAATCCGGAGGCTTTCGCCGCGCTCGAGGAAATGGGCGTGAGCTTGTGCGCAATTGATCAGCCCCTTTTCAGAGGTTCGTTGAAGCCCCTCGAGCGCGTGGTCGGCGACACAGCGTACATTCGCCTCCACGGCCGAAACAAACAGAATTGGCTCAAGGAAAGCGCGGATAGGGACGAGCGATACGACTATCTTTACACGGAAGCGGAGTTAGCGCCTTGGGTGGCGCGCGCGAAGAAGATGGCCGGGAAGGCGCACTCGGTTTACGTAATCGCAAACAATCATTTCCGGGGACAAGCGGTCTGCAATGCGCTCATGTTCAAGGCGGCGCTGCTCGGCCAGCGTGTGCGCGCGCCCGCCACGGTTCTTCAGAGTTTTCCGGTGCTCAAAGCGCATGCAAGTCCGGACGCTCCAATGCAGGAAATGCTTTTCTGAACAAATTGAGTTGTAGGTGCGAATTTATTCGCAGATTTTCAACGACATAAGCCACCAAGAAAAGAGGAGAAACGCAATGAAGATACTCAGTTTCGTGAACCCCAACGCAAAGTTCCTCATTGATGCAATGCTGCCTGAGGGTTGGTTGTCGGTCATCGTTTCCTCCGAGGCTGACGGCAAGGCGTACGCCGAGAAGGCAATCGCTGAAGCGTCCGACACAGACTTCTTCCTTGTCGGCCTCGAACCCATCACAAAGGAGATAATCGCGCCGGCCAGGAAGCTCAAACTCATCCAGCGGCTGGGAGCACTCGAAGACAGCGGGACCGAGAGGCTACGTGG
>CAYVDS010000241.1:677-4104 GCA_964450145.1 uncultured bacterium | reverse complement strand
GGCGTGCGGCGTGAAGGTGGCGAATATCCCCGGCGCAAACTCGGTCGCCGTCGCCGAGCACACGATAATGGTAATCATCGCGCTGTACAAGCGGCTGACCGAGGCCGACGCTACCATGAAACAGGGCCAATGGAAGATGAGCCAATTGCTCCTCAAGGGTTGCTTCGAACTCTGGAAAAAGACAGTCGGCATCATCGGCCTGGGGAGAATCGGGAAAGAGGTGGCCCGCCGCCTGAAGGGGTTCGATGTGACTACGCTTTACAACGATATCCTCACTTTTCCGCCAGAGCTCGAGAAAGAACTGAACGTTCGAAGGGCATCTCTCGAATAAATTCTTACGGAGTCGGACGTAGTGACTGTGCACCTCACGAACGGCATGATCGGCGCGAAGCAGTTCAATATGATGAAATCGACGGCCCTTTTCATCCAGACTTCCCGGGGCGAAGTAGTCGATGAGAATGCCCTTGCGGAAGCGCTCGATCGAGGCATAATCGGGGGTGCCGCGGTCGATGTTTTCAAGGAAGAGCCCCCGAATCCGAACAGCCCTCTCTTCAAGACGGCGGAAAATCTTATATTGACCCCGCATACGGCGGGCGTGACCCGCGAGGTCTCTATGCGATTCCTTACGGAGTCGTTCGACAATTTCAAGAGGGTCGCCTCCGGGCAGCAACCGCTTTACGTTCTGGATGAGGGTTAGAAAAATCGGGGACGCGATCCCGCATCGTGTCCCCGATTTCCCTTTTTGCGGCTACCATGACCGGATTGGGGCATGATATTAGTGGAATTCTTTGCTTCTTATCATTCCCGCAAAGCTGAAGGCGGGAATCCATTTTTCTTCTAACCAAAACATTTGGGCAACGCGCCGTAACGGATTGCTCCCGCTCCCCCTGGCAATAGGGATCCGGAATCTGTCCCGTAATTCTGTAGGTGCGAATTCATTCGCACAAATCCCCTGCCCCTTTTTGCGGTTACGATGGCTCAAAAAGGGCATCTCTCCTCTTACGTAAATGTAACCAGCATGTCCGAAAAAGTGAGCCCTAGTGTGTGAATTCTGTCAATTTTCGCCCGGAAAACTGGCAAAAACAAGCCATTTCGCTGCGATCAATTACTGGCACAGAAGTTGCTCATTATCCAAACGGATCGAAAACCGATCCTCGGGGTTTCCATTAGGACATCCTAATTCGGGGACACCTTGCCGCAAGGTGTCCCCGAATTAGGGCAGAGATTTGGCAAGGGCAAAGTGCCAGTAGTGGAGGGGTGAAGCATGCCAGCCTTGACAGTTACCGCTCTCAAAGAAAAGGCGGAGCGAATAAAAGAGCTCTCGACGCTCCCAAGCGTAATCCTCAGAATCCTCGAAGTCATGAACAACCCCATGGCCGACGCGCGCGACGTCGAGAGAGAGATCATGGAAGACCCGGTCATCACGGCGAAGGTTCTGAAAATCGCGAACTCTGCATACTATGGCACGAGCCGCGACATCAGCTCCATATCGCAGGCTGTCGTCTTGATGGGGTTCGCAGAAGTCCAGAATGTCGCGCTCTCCGTCTCGATCTTCAGCCGGTTTGCCGAGCCCACGAGAATGTTTGACCGCCACCAGTTCTGGGAACACTGTTTCGCGACCGCCACGACCGCCGAGGCGCTTCAGCGCCGTGTGAACGCTCAGACCAATGAGGGGTTTGTCGTCGGGCTGCTGCACGACATCGGGCGCATCGTGCTCGACCAGCAGTTTCCGAACGAGTTTCGCGAGATTGTCTCGCTCGCCGAGGCGCGGAAAATCTCGATGCTCGAGGCCGAGCGCCGGGTTCTCGGAGTCACCCATTGCGACATCGGCTACTGGGTGACCGAGAAATGGAACTTGCCGCCCATTCTGACCGACAGCATCCTGTTCCATCATGCCCCGTTCAGTTGCCGCGAATCCTATGTGCTCACTTCAATTGTCCACGTCGCCGATGCCGTCTCCAAGGCCTTCGGGAACTACATCAAGAAAGAAGCCGTGCCCTCGCCGAAGGACGAGAGCGCCTTCCGGCTCCTGAACCTCGACAGCGACAAGCTAATGAGCCTTGCCGACCTCATCTCCAAGAAGATGGAGCACCTCGACATCCTGATCGGCTCCGTCGCCTGAACGGACAACCTTCGTTAGGTGCGAATTCATTCGCATAACGCCCTGCCGGCGGGGCCTACTCTCACCGAATCCATGCGAATAAATTCCCACCTACAAAGGTTTATTGGCGATTCAGCAATTATAGGATGGTCTCCTTTTCCCCCTTTATTAAACAAACAGTGGGGAATCACGCAAGGTTCTCGCTCTTTGGCATTCAGCCAGAAACCAGAAACTCGAAACCAGAAACCGTTTCTTCCCTTTCCTGGCAAGAATTACCCCTCAGATGTTCCTTTTCGGCCCGCCTGACCTTTCATACATTAAAGGATAACCTTGTGCAAAATAAGAACTTACACGTATCGAACGAACGTCCGAAAAATTGGCATATGTATTGCTCTCATGCAAAAGAAAAAAGGAAACTAGTGGCGGCCCTTAATTCGGGGACATGATGCTTCATCGTGTCCCGAATTAAGGAAAACAATAAGCAGTCTTCTTAGGAGAATTTAATGGAACAACACGAAATAGACAAGCTTATCGGCGACGTAGAGGATTACCTGAGACAAGTTGGAAGAACGGATAGCGCCACTTCCTCGACGCCCGTCGAAGGCGCAAATGAGGGCCTCTTCAATTCAGTGGCAGGAGAGCAAGCGGCGACCGATGCCGGTCTGTTCATAACCGCCGATTCGAGAAAGAAAATGGCGCGGTTCCTGAAGTATTCGCGGTTCGCATCGCACGCGGTCGAAGCTCTCACCATCGGCCTTTTCACAACCGGAATGCTTGCGCCGTTCAGTAATTGGCCGAGAACCTTGATGTTTTTGCTCTCCGTTCTCTTTTTTGGAATATTTGCGATAACAGTGCTTCTCAGCCTGCATGCCCGCATCGAATTGCTCCTCCAAATCGAATCGAACACCCGGAGAATCGCCGTCTCCAAAGCCCGCATCGCCGACACCCTCGACAGGATAAAGCTGGAGTAAGATAGCGCCAGCACCTCGCTTTTTCTTTTCACCCTTTGCGCGTCATCGCGAACCACTCCTTCTGTCTCCACCCACCGTCAAAAGCTGAAGCGAAGGCAAGTCCGCAAAAAGCAAGCTTGATTTTTCACCACGGTTGCTATTAAATGTTAATCAATTCACCTCCGCGGAAGTGTTTGTGTAGAGAGATACAAGACCCAAGGACCAAAGCGACACAGACAAAGACACATCGGGAGGATGCGATAAGTGCCCCGGATATTCGATAATATCGAGCAGCAACTCTTCCCCCCCTTCCGGGAAACCATCGAAGTTGCAGACCGCGCGGATTTCTGCGTGGGGAACGGACCGGAAGAGCACA
>CAYVDS010000241.1:0-627 GCA_964450145.1 uncultured bacterium | reverse complement strand
CCCTGCGACTGAAAAAGAAATTGGCAGAGGAATTTCGCGATCAATTGGCCGTCGGTGTTCCGACAAACGAAGACGAAGCGGGCTTGCGCCGCCTTGCGGCCCAAATCAAATTGAAGAAAGTTATCGTCAAACTCTTCCTCCGCCATCCGCTTCATGCGAAGCTCTATTTGCTCTTTCGGCCGGATCCGATCAACCCCTCGGTCGCATATCTCGGCAGCAGCAACTTGACCCTCGCCGGCTTATCAAAGCAGGGCGAACTTAACGTTGATATCCTCGACCACGACGCATGCAACAAACTCGCGAAGTGGTTTGAAGACCGCTGGAATGACCACTGGTGTCTGGATATTTCAGACGAACTCGCCCGAATAATAGATGAAAGCTGGGCGCGAGAGGACCTAATCCCGCCGTATCATATCTACCTCAAAATGGCCTATCATCTCTCGCAGGAGGCGCGCGCCGGCCTATCCGAGTTTCGCATCCCGAAAGACTTCGGCGCCAAATTATTCGAATTTCAGAAGGCGGCGGTGAAGATTGCCGCGCATCATCTCAACAAGCGTGGCGGCGTTCTTATAGGAGACGTAGTCGGATTGGGCAAGACGCTCATGGCCACTGCGCTCGCGCGGATTT
>CAYVDS010000240.1:0-5864 GCA_964450145.1 uncultured bacterium | reverse complement strand
CTTTGTGATCCAAAGCTTCTTCTTTTTGGTTTCGGCCATGCGCGCCAACCGTGAAGCTGGAGGCTGCCTCCGGTCTCCAGCCTCCTGCCTCAATTCCCACTGAGCTTATACAGAACATCTGCGAGTTTCTTTAGGGCGTCGGCGCTTGGGGCGGGCAGTTTGAGGTAAGTCCGGCCGGTCTGGTCTGTTTCGATAAAGGACTGGGCGATGTTGAGAAGGGCCCCGGCTTGCGGGGCGGTTTCTGTTTTTTCCCCTGTTTTTGAGGGTTGCGCGTTTTGGGCTCCAGCGGTCAGAGCGAAGCCGAGTTTGTCAAGGAAGGCGAGACCGGCGGATGCAAGTTCGGCCCATGCCTGGCTTGCGGCCGGAGCGGCGGAGGCGGGTTTCGCCTCGAACTCTTCCGGACTGACCACTTTCTCGATTTCCTCCATTGCAGCGACTGAAGCGAGCATGCCTTCAACCACGATGGCGGGCCGGCCGACAAACTTCTCGATCTCGCCTTTCCATTGATGTTTGAGGGAAGCCGGACATACGATCAGCACGCGCTCGATGCCGATAAGCCGCGCCAATATTTCGCAGGCGGCAATGGCCTGCACGGTTTTGCCGAGGCCCATCTCGTCGGCGATGATCGAGCGTCCCGCGCGCGCCGCGAACAGCGCTCCTTCTTTCTGATAGGGATAAAGTGAGACATTGAGCAAGTCCCGGAAGCCGGTGTCGGAGTCCTTGTCAAAAGCCGCATCCACGGTCTCGCGGAGTTTCGCCTCATCTCTCACATGGGCGATGTGCTGGATCGCGTCTTCGTAACAACGCAGTTCATGATCGAATTGTGACGCGCTTTTCAAGAACTCGTCAAAGAGGAAGAACTTGTCCGGCTTGAGAACCCGGTCCTTGTCGAAGTAATCTCTTGTGAGGGCCTTAAGTTCCGCCGGGCACTCGGTTCCCGGCTCAAAGACGACCTCTCGATTCATGCCGTAGCGAAGGAACACGCATGAATAGACAGTCTTATATCCCTCTTTGAATGCCTTTTTAGCGCCACGCTTTTTTTTCAGCTTCGAGAGCGCGAACTCTATGTGCTTGCAAGTGCCGAGGGTATTGACGGCAAAGTCCCGGCAGGAACAATAGTTTGTTCCAGGCTCGCTGCCCCTGATCGCAACTTTATAACTTCCGCCGGTGTCAGGATTCTCAACGATGAATTCAGAGAAAATGGGCTCGTTCCCTGTATTCTTCATCTTGAAATTCTGAGCTACGCCAAACTCGCGGCGAAGCGCAATCTGCCAGTCTTCGAGTGACACGCCGTCCGGTTTCCTTGTCCGGGGTGTCTTGGGTTTGGCTTGAGTTGAACGCTTGCGGCGATGAGATTGTTTCTTGCGGGCGGACTCGAGCAGCATAATTGTGCCCTTTTCGTCTGGCGTTGTTGTTCCGGAATTACTGTCTTTTCCGGTGGGCGTCATCAAATACACCTCCTATCCTTCGCTTGTTACCAGAATGAGAGCGCTTCGATTGCGGTGTCGATGAAGCGAAGAAGGACGCCTTTTGCGCCTGTCGGGTGGGCGTATTCCTCCGGCTTCCCGCGTTTTTCCAGCGCAAGGCGCGCAGCTTTGATCTCGTTGAATTCATTCGCGTCGAGCCACAGGCCGCCGCATTCTTTGCACATCTCTATCTTCACGTTGGTTTGCGGATATGGAAAGCGATAAAGCGCCGTCGAACATCGCGGACAAGAAAGCACGGTCGACTTCAGAGCGGTCGCGGGGACTCTGAGGTTTTTGGCCGCCGCGCTCAGCAAAGCTTCGAGTTCCCCGACGTCGAACCACACTCCCTTACATCGCGAGCATGAGTCAACTCTGATGCCGCTGCTTTTGACCCGCACTTCTTTCAGACTGTTATCGTTGCATTTGGGACATTGCATAAACGCTCACCAGCTTCCGGAAGCGCCGCCTCCGCCGGAGAATCCGCCGCCGAAACCTCCCAGCCCGCCGGAACTCCATTCGCTGCTTCGACCCTGCGGGGCGTGTCTGAGCGCCTGACGAAGAATCCACAAGAGCGCCAGGATGAGCACAATCAGAAGCCCGACGCATACCCAGCCCCATCCACGCTTGCCGCTCTTGAAGAGGCTGAAAGCAATCAGGCCGACGACAGGAATCGAGACCCCAACAAGGATGAGCGGCCAGTTGTATCCTACGCGAACTCCGGCGAACTCAAGCATGATTGCTTTTACGCCGTTTGTGATTCCCTCCGGGTAATTGTCCCAGCGAAACGCCGGCAGTATCTTCTTGTCCATGATCCGCTGGGCGGTTGAGTCCCCCGGTCGCCCGTAACCGGCTCCCAATCCAATCCTCGCCCTTCTGTCGTTTGCCGCGACCAGAAGCAGCACCCCTTTATTTGCGGGCATGTTTCCGATACCGTAGGCGTTGAACAATCCCTGCGCGAACGCTTCTATGGATGAGTTGGGTGCGCCGGGATAGTCGTTCATCGAATTTATCGTCACCACGATTATTTCGACGCCGGTCCTGCTCTCCGTTTGCCAGAGCCACCGCTCGATGCCTTCTTCCTGCTCCTGCGTAAGCAGGTTTGCTTTATCCGTCACATAACCCGCGTCCGGATTAGGGAAAGGAGAATAATCCTTCGGGGGCTGATTCTCGGGCCGGTCTATTTGGACGGAGGACGGCGCCTCTTCCCCGCGCGCAACTGCTAACCGGACGCACATAAGCAGCGCCAGAAAGAGGAAAGCAATGCGGCTACTCCTCGTGAGCAATGTCATCCGATATTTCATTTTTGTCACCTACTTGATAGGGAAAGAAATGGGCGAGCTTTTCGCCGATTCGCTGAACGCCCTCACAAAGTCCCTCACCGAACTTGTCTTCCTCGAATTTGCGCAGCATCCGGTCACGCGTGTCGTCCCAGAAATCTTGCCCGACCTTTTCATGTATTCCCTGGTCCCCATAGATGAGGAACTCACGGTTGGTCAGCACAAGAAGTATCATCACACAATTGCGTTGTTGGGTTTTGTCTAGATTCAGCTTATTGAAAATCCGGGAAGCCTTGGAGCGAATGTCGGTCCAGCAATGCCTCACAAGGACGACCTTGACCTCGCCCGATGTGCGGTTTTCCGCTTGTTCAACCGCTGTTGCGAGTTGCTGCGATTCTGCGGGGCTGAGGAATTTCTTCGGGTCCGGCAACCTCATTGGTTTTTCCCTGACCAGTTTTCAGGTTTCAGGTCAAGAGAAGCATCTCGCTCCTCCTTGTCTTTCTCGCGAAGGCGGGAATCCATGTTCTCATGTGAAATGATATGATTTGGACCACGCATAGTCAAGTGAAATTTGTGAGCGGTTGTTGTCAGGGATTTTGAACAAGCGGGAAGGGCGAACCTGCCGGCATGGAACAAAAAACGCTTGACAAACCGGGAGGGGTATGATATATAATAACTGACTTAGTTAGTCAGTTATTCTTGAAGTCGAGGGGGGGAAGGTCAAGGCACGACCTTCAGGATACCGACGTGCCGGTCCTGCTGTTTCAAAGCACGAAGGACCATGTGGTCACGCCGTCGAGCGCACACATCATTCACAGCCTTCTCGGCTTCCGCGACAAGACGGTCATCGAAGTAGACAGGTCATACCACATACTTCCGGTTGATTACGACAAGCAACTTGTCAAAGAGAAGACGTATGAGTTCATACGGCACAGATCGTCGTGAAGCATGCGGTCGGTAAGAAAGGGACTTCTATAGCCTCGCCATAAGGCTCTGCCACGTGTTGGGGAAAAACCTCTCCAGAAAAGCGTATATGTGTGCGTCATATCCCACAAGGATGCGCTTCTTCCTTCTTTTGATGCCGGAGATTATTGTCCGTGCGGCTTTGTCCGGAGTCGTTTTCGCTATGACTCTGTCGAAAAAATCCATGGCTTCCTGCCGGCTCCTTTTTCGCGTGGCATATTCGGGGAAACGGGTGTTACGCACGATATTTGTTTTTATGCCGCCGGGATGCACGCAGGAAACGGATATTGAGGAGCCTCTCAATTCCTGAGCAAGGGCCTGGGTGAAGCCTCGAACGGCGAACTTTGACGTGCAATATGGGCCGACACCCGGATTCGAGAAAAGACCGTGGACGCTGGAGACGTTCACGATGTAGCCTTCAGGCTGCTGTTTCAGATACGGGAGAAACGCCTTCGTGCCGTAAATTACTCCCCATAGATTGATCCCTAACAGCCATTCGAAATCTTCATAAGTCACTTCCCCTAAACGTGTCGACAGCCCCACACCCGCGTTGTTGATGATAATGTTGATCTTGCCATGCTGCCTCGCAACTTCGTCGGCGAACCGATGGACTTGAATGCGGTCGGCGACATTGAGCACGTGGCTCGTTGCTTTGACGGGTTTATCGGCAAGCATCGCCAGAGTTTCTCTTAGTCCCTGCTCGTTGATGTCCGCCGCGGCTACTTCGCAGCCCTCGTCGGCGAGACATATTGCGAGGTGGCGGCCGATGCCCGATGCCGCTCCGGTCACGGCCGCCACATTGCCCTTCAAGCTTCTGCCGGATTTCATGGTCACGAGCCTCCTCTGCGATTTCAGATTGCCCGTCCCCGATTCGAGTGGGCTTGCTCTATTCCATCGGATGTTGTTGATATATCAGCAGGTCGTTGGAGCCGCGAGTTACGATTGCTCCCTGATACTGAAGGACCGGCAGCTTCTTGAGCGTGTTGACAACACGCGAAGACAGCGGCGCCTTTTCCCATTCGGTCTCATGAAACACAATCTTGCCTTGTCCGACAAGGATTTCCTTAATGTCGCTTTTTGCAGGCAATGCGGTCGCGGTGCTTACATCGGCTCCGCTCAAGTCGCACGACGGGATATACTTCCATCCCATCGTTACCTTTCCTTTGCTTCGTTCTGCCATCGCCTTAAGCTCTTCATCAGTGGGTTTTCTTAAGTCCCAAACCTCGCCCTCGAGGAGCAACGTTCCATGTTCCGAGACCGTGAAGCCTTTCTTCCCGTCGCGCATCCATGCGTCAGGGATTTCAGCATACAGCTTCGGAGCTCCGAGTACTTCTCTCCCCAAAACAATGGGCAGGAATTCATTTTCCCACAGCACCAGGTTGAAGTTTCCTTCCGCCTTGTCGCGCCTGCCTTCGAAACGAGCGGCGGCGTTGATTGCGACGAGATTGTACCCGCCTCCGGCCATGTAGTCGACGCCGCGGCACATCGCGAACGTGACAGATATAAGAGCCGGATCCGCCGGAACAAATCCCGGCGGCAGAAGCGCCGCGACGGCGTCGCGCTCCGTCACATACATGATGGTTATGGCGGTATTGTCCTCGTAGTGCGCTACCTTTCCATCCCATCCATGTGTGGCTGCGCCGAAATGGCCGGGCATGACGTAGGGCTGCCCTGCTTGATATTGGAATCCCCCGGCTTTACCCAAAGGTTCGCCTATTGCGTGCAAATTCGAGGTTGCTACGGTAGCCACAATGAAGCACATGATGAAAGCCTTGCTTCTGAACCTGCTCATGGTATTCCTCCTTGACTTTATGCGTCTCTGAGAGAGCAATCGACCTTAGTTCACACCGCCCGCCCACGTTTCTATTGCGTCAAACCATGCATGAAAAGCGTGGCCAGCTCCGGCAACATCTTGGCTTTCGGAAAAGGCGGCGTGTTTTCACCAACAAAAATGAACTGCTTCCATCCAAAAAAGGATACCGATTCCTGCATCGCAAGAGCGACACCGGGGATCGAATTCAACGGACGAATCAAGCCCGATCGGCTCCGCGCGCGCAGATACTCTTCCACCTGATCAAGAAGGCCGCGCCGCCCGAATTTTTCATACACTTCCGACAACTCAGGGAACTCAACCTTCGACCTCTCGAGTATCGCAATC
>CAYVDS010000239.1:1395-5910 GCA_964450145.1 uncultured bacterium | reverse complement strand
GAGTTCCGGGTACGCTGATTTGTACACATCCACCACGGCGCCGACAATTCGGTAAAGGAAGGGCTCTCTCATACGCAGCTCGCGACCCCTCTGGAAAGCGCGTCGCAATATCCGCCTCTCGACGTAGCCGCGACCTTCATTTGAAGGCAATACGCCGTCGGCGATAAGGAAAGTCAAAGCCCGAATATGATCAGCGATCACCCGATACTGCGGAACGGCGTCTTTAGGTTCTACGCCAATGAGCGATGCCGCATACTCGATTATCGGCATGAAAAGATCGGTGTCGAAATTGGAGTGCTGCCCCTGCATGACCGCGGTGATGCGCTCCAACCCCATTCCAGTGTCGATGTTCTTCTTGGGCAGCGGCAGTAACGTTCCGTCCTCCTGGCGATCAAATTGCGTGAAAACGTGGTTCCAAATTTCGACGAAACGGTCGCATTCACAGCCAAATGCACACTCGGGACGGCCGCATCCCACACCTTCTCCATAGTCAAAATGGATTTCCGAGCACGGACCGCAGGGACCCGTCGGGCCCATTGTCCAGAAGTTATCTTTCTCTCCCATCCGGACGATCCGGTCGACCGGGACAAGTTTCTTCCAGATTTCAAATGCCTCATCATCGTCTTTGTATATGGTTATCCACAACCGTTTCTTGGGAAGGCTGAGATGCTCCGTGACGTACTTCCAGCCCCATGCGATGGATTCCTCTTTAAAATAATCTCCGAAAGAAAAGTTCCCCAACATCTCGAAAAACGTGTGATGCCGCGATGTCCTGCCTACGTTATCTATGTCAGACGTTCTGAAGCACTTCTGACACGTCGCAGCCCGCGTGAACTTCAGAGGAATCTCCCCGAGGAACTCTTTCTTGAACTGAACCATTCCGGCGCTGGTAAACAAAAGGGTCGGGTCGTCGGGCGGAACTAACGGCCAGCTTGGCTTTATAGTATGTCCATGGCTTCTGAAGAAGTCCAGGAAGCTCTGACGAAGCTCGTTTCCAGTCATCGTTTTCCGCCTTCCAAGTGATTCGAGAATCGGGGACATGATGCCGCATCGCGTCCCCGATTTTCGGCGTTGTCGTTAGTGGGTTGGATGGGGCTTCAAATGCCTTCTAAGTGTGCGTATTATAACAAGATACTGAGTTTTTTTCAAATGCTTCCGCGTCTCCGCACATCATTCTGAGCAGCCGACCACGCCTGGGGCGCCCTTAATTGGGGACACGATGCCGCGTCGTGTCCCCCAATTAAGGGCGCCTCCCTCAAACGGCAAGCGGCTGCATCTTCACGATGCAGCCGCCTGCTCAATCTTGAAAGCCCAGCTTGTTTCCACCGGCTGTTGTTAGTTCAGGAGAAACCCCCTCAAGGACTTACTGCCGCTGTGATGACGCAAACGCATCAGCGCCTTGCTCTCTATCTGTGAAACGCGCTGGCGCGACAACCTCAGGTAGTCCGCTATTTCCGATTGCGTGTGCTCCGTGCCGTCATGGAGGCCATATCTGAGCCTGATGACTTCCTGCTCGCGTTCATCAAGTGTCTCTTTCATCACGGCCTCGAGCTCTTCACGGAAGAAGTGTTTGTCGACGATATCGGAAGTGGAAGGCGAATGCGTATCACCCAGAATCTCGCCGAGCGTACAATCGCTATTGTCACCGTCAACGGGAAAATCGAGCGAAATAGAGCGCTGCGGAATCCGCGCCATTGCGCGCACTTTTTCGGCCTCGATGCCCGAATCCTTTGCTACCTCGGTAACCGTCGGCTTGCGGCCGAGTTCTCTGCTCAGCTTACGGTTCGCCCGGTCCACCTTCTTGAGCGCGGGGATTACATTAACCGGAATACGCACCGTTCGGACCTGGTTCGATATCGTCCGCGTTATCGCCGCCTGTATCCACTTAGACGCATAGGTGCTGAACTTGAAACCCAGTTTGTAGTCGAAACCGTCGACTGCCTTCATGAGGCCCATGTTTCCGGCCTGTATCAGGTCGAGCAATGGCATGCCGCAGGAAGAAAACTTTTTGGCGATACTGACCACAAGCCTCAGGTTCGCTTGCACCAGTTCTTTCTTTGCCTTCGTGGCTGTGGCCTTGTCGCGTCTCTTGTTCGCATGCTCAATCTTCTGAGCAAGCCTTATGACTTCCTGATCCGAAAGTAACTGGATTTTGCCGATGTCTCTGAAATAGAGACGCAGCAAATCTTCTCCTCCGGACCGCTCGTGAGACACCCTTTCAACATCGTCTTCCTCTGCCACTCCCGCTTCATCTTCCGACGATTCGTCCTCTACCGCCGTCTCGTCCTCGTGCGGTTCCACTTTCTCAAAATGAAAATCAGCCTCACCCTCTGCGATTTCACCTTTCACAACATCGATCTCGCCGATATCCTCTTTGTCAGCTACCGCGACGGCTCCATCAGCGTTGGCAGAATGCTCGAAGGTCTCGTCAAATTTGTCCCTGAGGCTCTTTGCGTACTGGGAACCTCCCTTAGTGTATCTTTCAGGCCTTCTGTTGTTTTTCTTGGATTCACTTGTCTTATACGTCTTCGCCGCTGTTTTCATCTCAGCCTCCGATTTGCCAGTCGTGTGGTACCTTAGTTTTGGCCTGTATACCGCGAAAACCTTCCCGAATCCTAAAATAGACTAATTTGGTCTAGTTAGTCTAACGTAATAATACCACATCATCCCATGTCTGTCAAGAGAAACACGAGTACCACGAAAATTTTTGTTTATGGGCATAAGTACAGTTATATCAGTTATTTAAATCATACAATGGCGTCTCGACTGAACCGGCAGATTCAAGATTATAGATAGATTCACTCCATTTTGTCTAAGAATCGCAGGTGTCTCTGTGACTAGATCATGTGGCAAGGAGGCACGCGGCCCATGCATGGGGAAATCGTTGCCGATCCATGTTCAGGTTGAAGGATTCGCATATGGACGGATTGTTGGTCGGAAGGGAATAGCGATTTGTCATTCTGAACGAAGCGAAGAATCTCTGTTTATAGACGAGAATTTGCAGGAAAACGAGAGATTCTTCGTCGCTCGGGTCTGCGACCCTTCCCTCCTCAGAATGACAATTCTGGTAAAGCCATGAGCCGGAATCACTTTTTAGGTGAGTTAGACGCGCAAGAGCAAAGAGCGAAGATTTTGATGTTCGAGGAACACGGTGGTAAATTAAAGATAGTCTATGATAATCTGAAGCAAATCGCTTGACATTTTTCGACTTTTCGGTTATAAATGGAATGTCTTTGACAGCCTTGTGGTATCGCGCGCTGGATTGAACGTGCCATACACAAGATGGGGTGTAGTGGGGGCGTAGTTCAGTTGGTTAGAACGCCTGCCTGTCACGCAGGAGGTCGCGAGTTCGAGTCTCGTCGCTCCCGCAAATTAAGTCGCTATGTGGTTGTGTGTCAGTAAAAAGCGGAAGGGTGTCTATCATGTGTCCTGTTTGTGCTGGAGTCATTATCATTTTAGTTGCGCTGTCTGCATTAGTCAGTCCATTAATCAGCAACATAAATAGAATCTTTCGCCGGACCGAGCAAAGCCTCGAGTAGCAGGTCAACTGACCTTGAGTTCCGAGCCTACGGTTTCCCCGATTCTCGCCGGACTCTCGCAGACTATTATTCCAGCCTTTTTCATGGCCGCGATTTTTTCTGCCGCGGTCCCCTTGCCGCCTGCGATGATTGCGCCAGCATGACCCATCCGCTTTCCGGCTGGAGCCGTACGACCAGCGACAAAGCTGACAACCGGCTTTGTCATCTGGGACTTTACATACTCAGCAGCCTCTTCCTCCGCCGTTCCGCCAATTTCACCGATGATGACGACGGCGCGCGTGCTGGCATCATTTTGGAATAGTTTCAGCAGATCAACAAAGCTGCTTCCGATTATGGGGTCGCCGCCGATACCTATGCATGTCGATTGGCCGATGCCTCGCCGCGTCAACTGATCGACAGCCTCGTAGGTGAGAGTGCCGCTTCTCGAGATGACGCCCACGTTGCCGGCCTTGTGGATGAATCCGGGCATGATCCCAACTTTGCATTTGCCCGGTGTAATTAGTCCGGGACAATTTGGTCCGATAAGCCGGATAGGTCTCCCCGTGAGATAACGCTTCACGCGCACCATGTCGATGGTAGGGATGCCTTCCGTTATGCACACGACGAGTGGAAGGGCCGCGTCTGCGGACTCCATGATCGCATCGGCCGCAAAAGAGGGCGGCACAAATATCATAGAGGCGTTTGCGCCGGTCTCTCGGACGGCCTCCTCGACCGTATCGAAGACGGGGACGTCGTCTTGTTTGCTTCCGCCCTTTCCGGGCGTCACGCCTGCAACCACACGCGTGCCATATTCTATGCACTGTTTTGTATGGAAAGCCCCTTCCTTCCCGGTAATTCCCTGCACGAGAAGGCGGGTTCTTTCGTCAATCAGAATACTCATTGCGTTCCTCCATCTATCTCGCAGCGGCGACTGCTTTCTTCGCGGCGTCGTCGAGCGTTTCCGCGACCGTGAACTCTAAACCGGATTTTTCAAGAA
>CAYVDS010000239.1:0-1358 GCA_964450145.1 uncultured bacterium | reverse complement strand
CTCGCCTCTTTCGAGTTCGTGCCCTCGAGCCTGACCACGATCGGCACGCGCACCTCGACATCTTCAAGCGCTTCGACGATGCCGTTCGCGACGCGGTCGCAACGGACAATGCCGCCGAATATGTTGATGAGGACGGCGCGTACGTTCCGGTCGGAGGTGAGAATACGGAAAGCGTTGGAAACCCGTTCCGAACTGGCGGCGCCGCCGACATCAAGAAAATTCGCGGGCATCTGGCCGTGCAGCTTGATTATGTCCATAGTTGCCATCGCGAGACCCGCTCCATTGACCATGCAGCCGACTGAGCCATCGAGCTTAATGTAGCTTAGGTCGTGCTTCGATGCTTCGACTTCAAGCGGATCCTCCTCGCCGATGTCGCGAAGCGTCCGAAGATCCTCGTGTCTGAACAGAGCGTTATCGTCAAGGGTTATCTTTGCGTCCATCGCGAACGCGTCTCCGCTCTCGGTGACGGCAAGGGGATTTATCTCGGCGAGCGAACAGTCGCATTGCATGAATGCAGCGTACAGGCCTTGAATGATCCGGCCCACTTTGCCGATTAGTTCCTTTGTCAGATTGAGTCCGTAACACAACTTGCGAACCTGAAACGGTTGGAGACCAACCGCAGGGTCCACTGTAACTTTGAGAATCTTCTCCGGCGTCTTTGCGGCTACTTCCTCGATGTCCATTCCACCCGCTTCACTTGCCATGATTACCGGTCTTGCAGAGACACGATCGATCAGGATTCCGCAATAGAGTTCGCGCGATATCTTTGCGGCCTCCTCGACGAGGACGCGCCTCACGGGTCGCCCCGCTGGTCCCGTCTGATGAGTAATAAGGGTCATGCCGATAATCGAACGCGCGGCCTGTTCGGCCTCGTCCGGCGAATTCGCCAGTCTGATTCCGCCGCCCTTGCCCCGGCCGCCTGCATGAATCTGAGCCTTCACGACCACTGCGCAGCCCAGTTCCTGCGCTATGACTCGAGCCTCCTCCGCGCGGTCAGTGACGCGCCCGCGCGGAACGGGCACACCGAACTTCTTTAGAATATCCTTCGCTTGATACTCATGGATTTTCATATTCACGCCTCTCTGTGATCAGAAGAAAAAAATCGATCGGATGGGGTGTCCCGGCGGAATTGGCGCCGGGCCGCATTACTCTACCAAATATGGCGCATTGTGTCAAAAATATTTTCGGCGCAAGGGGTTTGGATTGTCGCTCACTTGACAAATTCCGGTTGTTTTGTGTATTTTAGTAGTCAAAATGGCGTTGTGATTCGTTTGGCGGGATAGCTCAGATGGTAGAGCAGAGGACTGAAAATCCTTGTGTCCGCAGTTCGATTCTGCGTCCCGCCACCGGTTATTTGA
>CAYVDS010000238.1:0-5922 GCA_964450145.1 uncultured bacterium | reverse complement strand
TGCTCGCCGTGCGGCCGGTACGAGCGCCGCACCATTCCGCCAGCACCGCGGCAATAGCGCCGCATTCGTGTGCACGCAGGAAATCATTCCTCTCTCGCCAACGTGGGATATCATTGCCCCGATGTTCTTGTGCAACAGCGGCTCGCCCGCGAGGAAGAGACGAATCTCCGTAACCCCGGCGCGTGCAGCTTGTTCGATGATATTCTCGAACAAGGGCCATTCCATAACGCCCTTGGCGCGAGAGCCGTCAAGCGCGCATATTCGACATGCGAGATTGCAGGCGTTGGTCGGCTCGACATTAATGAAGAAAGGAGGATAGCCAATGTCCACATCCTTCCGGTACCAGTGATACTTCCAGCGCAGCCTCCGGAACGCGATTTGAGCGGACCCGGGACATGAAACTGCAGCTCGTCTAGAAAGCACATTGTGATTCGCGCTGAGGTGTTCCACTAAAAGGTCTCCCGATGCTGCCCGTTATCAGTCTTTTTAGCACATGTCCCAAATACTTCGTTCGCCACAATAGTAGATTCCCGCCTGCGCGGGAATGACATTGAAGAGGCTGTATTCGTGTGATTCGTTCTATTCGTGATATTCGTGTTCCCAGGGTTTCTTCTTCTTTTTTTGGTTGCGGCTGCGCCGCGCTAGGTTTCTGGCGAACCCTCCGGAAGCAATCGTTGCTTTAAATTCCTCAAGAATACGTACCAATCCATAAAGCGGTCGGCAATGGGAAAAGACGCATCGGAATAAAAGAGCTTCTTTAATTCATCAGAAGTGGCCGCAAAAAGGCTTGTATCCGGGGCCAGACTTCCCTGCGAAATTGCCAAACGGGCTATTTCCGAGTGAGGCTCGATGCGAATTTTCCCCAAGCTGAACCCGTCGACACTTTTTCGGGCAAATGCTTTCGCCACGATGAAAAAGTGAATCAAACGTAGTAAGTCGATCATGCGTTGGCCGGGCGGATTCATGAAAAAGTTGTGGCTCGCCTTGGCGCCCGGCGTTCGCCGTATCAGCGAGAATACGGCTCGGATGTCTTCAACCGATATATTTTTCCGCAGACCCCGCAACGAATCGTTCGAAAAAGCGTCGGGCGAGAACGAGAACTCTGAACATCCGGCTTTCATTGCAAGATTCATGGTCTCTTCATTGAACGCTTTTTCGTTATACCATGCGGTCCATCGCACCTTAAGATTTCTTCGCTCTATCTCTCTGCAAATCCGATGGTAATGGTCCAGAGGGATGTTGAAAACGGAATCAGTAAACGTGAATTGCTTGACTCCATAATTTGCGACAAGGGACTCGACCTCATCGACCACTTGTTCCGGCGGACGCGTCCGTACATTGGCTCCATTGAGAAACGGGTATGTGCAGTATGCACAGGTAAGAGCGCACCCTCTTTTCGATTGAATCCCGATTGAGTCGGGCAAATTAAGGTAAGGCTCCATAGGAAAGAAATCTCTGCGAGGCGCGCCGGAATTCGCAAATCCGGGGGCATTCCGCGGGCCTGAAAATTTCACGCCTGCATCTTCTCTGTAGTAGATGCCCTTGACATCTCCGGGGGAGGATATATGTTGAAGCAGCTCCGGAAAGGATTCCTCCCCCTCAAGATAGACTCCAAAGTCGATATCCGAAACCCGCGCCATGATTTCTTCCGCGAATATTGAGAAGCCCGGTCCACCTACTGCGACAGGGGTATCGGGCGCGGCGGACTTGCACGTGCGGACGGTTTCCAGAAAGGCTGGAAAATAGACGAACGGGTCGCGGTATTGTGTCGTGTCCACATTCCTGAGAGAGACTCCGATCACATCGGGGCCGAAATGTTCGATTTCGCGCCGCAGGTCTTCCATTGGTTGTTCCAACACGTTTGGGTCAACAGCCCTGATTTCGTGAGAAGTCAGAGCGGAAGCGACGTAACATAACCCGAGCGGAAATATGGGTTTTTCGCGTCTCCCCAACCACCCCTGAATCAGCAAGACTTTCATTTTAAGGAAATTTCCGTTTGTAGACCAAGAGCACGTTCTCGCCGAGGCGAGAACGATCTCATAACTCTCTTTGCGAATCTTCCCAAAAAGTATATCCACTCATATAGCGACGCGAGTCGTGGTCTGTTAAATGCCCAAAGAAATGGCCGACTCGTCAGAATCCTGATAAGCCACTCAGGCACCGAATACTGGGAAAGCACAAAAAGCAGATTGATATAGGTAACGCGCCGAGACAAATAGTGCTTCTGGTATATTTCGTTTTCCACATCTTGGGGTAAAAGACACTCTGCTTTGGCCTTTTCATGAAGTTCGGTCCCGGGAAATAATGTCATCGAGAAAAGATTAAGTTGGCGAGGATGGGGAAGTTTTGCAACAAGGCGCAGTGTCTCCACGAAATCCACTTCCGTCTCAAAAGGATTATCGAGTATCACGTCATATTCAACCCGGACTTTCCCTTTGTGCCGATTTAGCACTCGGCCCGCTTCGATGATGTGTTCTTTCTTCATCCAGCTTCTCTTATATAGTCCGAGAGTTCTAGGGCTTGCTGATTGAATTCCAATCTGAACGCTGATCATCCCCGCTTCCATGAGAAGCGAAACCTTGTCATCTTTCACGGAATGAGGCGTTGCGAGACAACTGAATGGCAAGCCTATCTCAGATTTGTATCTTCTTGAGAACTCGGCGATCCACTCAATGTGGCGCGAGAAAAAGGCATCATCAGAAAAAATAATCATTTCAAGGGGAAATCTCTTGCTGAGTTCAGTCAGTTCTTTCAAAACGTTATCCACGCTTCGCAACCGGAAATACTTCTTGCCGGAATAAATCGCCATCAAGGCGTTGTTGCAACAGTAGGAGCAGTGATACGGGCAGCCGCGAGAGGTTAGCGTCTGATACGAAAAGGCGTTGTGAACGTGGGGAGCGCGTCTCGCAACTTTCTCCAAAAGGGCCGCGTCCAGCGAAACAAAGCGGTCAGAGTCAATGTCCCAAGCGTAATCATCATGGAATTCATAATCGGGGAACGGGAGACCGTCGAGATCAGATATCAAGTGGGTGGAGGGATTCTTGATCACGCCTTCAGGGGTTCTGAACCATAGATTGGGAGTGTCCACAGGCGAATGGCCGGCTTCCATTTTCGATATAAGCTCAACCATGGCTTGCTCTCCCTCTCCCACACACACAATGTCGGCATACTCCAAGCACTCCTCTGGCGAAACAGTGGGATGAATTCCTCCCCATACGACAGGAGCCTTGATAGATTCCTTCAGTTGCCGGGTCACATGGACGGCTTTCCCGAAAAAGTTAGTCATAAGCGAGACGCCTACAAGGTCACAGTCGCGGCACTGGTCCACAATTTGATTAAGCGCGGCAGCCGAACAACTACGGTCAAATTGGGCAACTTGACCAGCCTTTTCGTTCATGAGCAAGAACAGGAGTTTGACTTTGTGTCCTTTTGATTTGACATAGGACGACAGCAGCCGGACACTGGGCGAAGTAACATCGTCGTAGGTAGAGATCAAAGCTATTTTCATAACGCTAACTCAGGGAAGCTATTTCAGGCTGCCCGTCTCCCCCGCGACAAGCGCGAGAGATTCTCGCTTGCTGCCAACTCGAAGATAAGAATCCCGTCGCAGCCATAACAGCCATTGCGCCAGGAAGAATACGATATCCGCTGAAACGGTGCCCATGGCGGCTCCTGTCTGTCCATAACCCGGAATCAAAATCAAGTCCACTATTATGTTGGACGCAAAGAAGAGTAAGGAAGCAAGCAAGAGCGCCTTTTGTCTTCCTTCTGAAACCAGAGCCATGCCGCAAATATACCCGAGAGCCCTGAAAGTGAGAACCCATGCCATAATCCGCAGGGCCAAAACGCTACCGGCGAACTCAGGGCCAAAAACGATAAGAATTATTCTGTCTGCGAAAAGACATATAACGAGAGAAACAGGGACAACGAAACCAAACGCCAGCTTCAAATAGCTTTTGACCTCCGAAGTTCCGGCGTCGCCAGATTTGGAGGCAGACCGCGCAAGAAGAGGAAAAACCGCCGACAAGAAGGAAAGTATGAGCAAAGCCATAATATTGATAAGTTTGTATGGGGCGTTAAACAAACCTACTTCGACGTCTGACTTAAGGGCTTTAAGAAGAAACGTGTCCAGATATAGATACGATGTGTTAAAGACCGTAGTGAGAGCCAGAAGCGAGTTATCCCTCAAAAGGTAGCTCGATACCCGTTTGATCCCAGTGAATGTGAACGCCGCCAAAAATGACCTCGTAAATTCAAGCGCTACAATTGCGTGGAGCGTATCAACCACAAGGAAAGTCACAAAGAAATCCACAAAACTTCGGCCAGTCTGAATCACCCATAGCACAGCCCCTAGGCGGGCAAGTTGAAATGGAACAGTAAGAAACGTATCAAAGTGAGCGCGCTCCTTGCCGATAGCCATTGCTCGAAAAATGCCGAGGCCAACTTGTTTAGCGACAACGAGAGTAACAAAGGCAAGCCATGCAGCCTTGGTTATTTCGGGCGACAGGTCAAGAATTTCAACAGCGACTCCGAGCAACGCGAGTGTGAAAACACTGGCGGCAGACCTGATCAAGAGTGCCGCACCGAAGAAATCGCCTTCTCTTCCTTTGGCCGTCTCCCGAATGATTATATTGTCGAGCCCCATATCAACAAAGCATCCAAAAAAAGAAACAAGCGCTACAACGAACGCATACTTACCGAAATCTTGTGCTCCCAAATATCTCGCTATCAAGATTCCGCAGGCTACCGCGACGGCCATTTCCGCTCCGCGGGCAGAAGAGATACTCAGAGAGTTCCAGAGGAATCCTCGCCTTCCATTCAATTCTGCAGTGTCGTCACTCCGCGGATTCATCGTTCACCTATGCTGCGGTCAGAACAGGAATGCAACTTTTCATTAAGGTTCATTTAGTGTTGATGCCACTAATTCCCGGGCCAAGGCCTTCCGGTCGACTTTGCCGCTGCCGATTCTTGGCAAAAGGTCCACAATCCGTATAGACTTCGGGATTTCGTGAGGTGACAAGCGTGCCTTAAGGTGTTGGAACAGTGCTTTCTCGTCAGCCTGGCTTCCGTTCCTCAATACAAGGAATGCCACGGGGATTTCGCCATGAAGTTCATCCTGGACTCCCACAACGCAGGCATCTTGCACCTGAGGATGACTCAGAAGAACCGCTTCGATCTGCTCCGGATACACGCGTAAGCCGTTCACTTTCATCATGAATGATTCTCTTCCGACGAAATGTAAGAGGCCGGTCACGTCTCTTTTCACCAAATCGCCGGTTGAATACCAACAGACTGTTGCGCCGCTGCCTTGATTTTTCTCCCGAGGCAGTCCGCATACGCCGGGGCCGTGTATTAACATTTCCCCTCTCTCATCTGCTTGTGCGTCTGAGCCATCACTACGGACAACTCTCACTTCGTATCCGGGGCATGGCCTCCCGATCATTCCAGGCGTCGGCCTAACGCCGCGCGGCGCAGCCAAAGCGACTCCGCTGGTTTCCGTGCTTCCCCAAACGGGTGTCAAAGTCCGGTCTGTCGCTGACTCGACTTCCTCAATAAGTGATTGCGTTGCACAACCTCCACCGCATTCAAGAAGCCCGAGAGATGATAAATTGAAGGACTTTATGCTGGGGAGAGACGCAAGCAGATAATAGGTGAACGGCAGCCCCATCATCGCGGTAACCTGATGGTCTGAGATTGCTTTGGCAAAATTACGGGGATGATTCGAGTCGACCATGACCGTTTTCCCGCCCAGGAAGATGGAACGAAGGAACAGGTCGTGCGGATGAGCGTATGGAGCAAACGTTCCAAGAAACACGTCTTCCCGGCGGATTTGCATCGCTTCTATGGCCGCAATCGTGTTATGAAACAAGTTTCGGTGGGTCGTGGGCCACGCTTTGATAATGACGGTGGTGCCCGTTATGC
>CAYVDS010000237.1:3125-5931 GCA_964450145.1 uncultured bacterium | reverse complement strand
CAAATCCGTGGAGCAGTTTGTGCTCGTTCAGCAAAGCATTCAGAACGGTCTGCTTTTCTGGGGTCGGAATCTCCTGTCTGAGGACGAGGGCAAGAATCTGCGCGCGAAACTTGACGAGACCAAGACCTTCCTTGAATCTCTCCAAGCCTATACGACGCCCGGAAAGCTCAAGAATTTCCGGTACGATGCTGCGGAAGTCACGGCCCATCGGGCCGGGCTCAATTCCCTTGCTGATGTCAAAGCCCTTGAGGAACTGGCGGTCGATCTCGGTGCAACGGCCTCATATCTCTCAACCGCCGAGGCGGTTCTGCCAACCGGCCACGAGTGGGTTGACAGGATGAAGGCGGCGCGGGATGAAATATTGGTGCAGATCAGCGACCCGGCCAAGCGCAGTGCAGTCACCTTCCGCCAGCAGACCCAGCGCAGGCTTGGGGACCTCAAGAAGGAATACCTGCTGGCATACCTGGCCATGCACGCAAAGGCAAGGCTGGGCATAAACGAGGACAAGCACAAGGCCCGGCTTATGGGCGATGAACGGCTCAAGAAGTTGCAGAAGCTTGCCACCATCGACCTGATGCCGATGCAGCAACTCACGGACTTTCAGAGAAGGCTCGCTGGTTTGAAAAGTTGTTTCGCACTCACCGAGCAGGAACTCGAAGCATCGCCGGTCTGCCCGCACTGCAACTTCAAACCGGGCGCTGAACCGCCCACGGCTCCCGCGGCTACAATACTCAGCGCCCTGGACGGAGAGCTTGATAAGTTGATCAAAAATTGGACTCAGACACTGCTCGTCAACCTTGAAGACCCGACCACAAAGGCGAGCCTTGACCTCCTCAAACCACGGCCGCGCGGGCTTGTGGAGGACTTTATCAAAAAGCGTGCCCTGCCGGATGACTTGGACCAAGACTTCATCCACGCTTTGCAGGAAGCCCTATCCGGTCTTACCAAAGTCACTGTCAAGACCGAGGACTTACGAGATGCCCTTCTCTCGGGGGGCTCGCCTGCCACCTCAGCCGAGATGCGAAAGCGGTTCGAGGAATACCTGGAAGAGATCACTAAGGGTAAGGAACCCGGCAAAGTCCGGATCGTTTTGGAGTAGGAATTATGACGAAAATCACTGAAATCAGAGATCCTATTCACGGCTTCATTATTTTAAACGAGTGGGAACGGGATATCGTTAACCATCAAGTTTTCCAACGTCTAAGACGCATCCGGCAACTTGGTTTCACGGATATGGTCTATCCGGCTGCGATGCATAACCGTTTTGAACATTCTCTTGGTGTGATGCAGGTTGCTACACGTATGTTCGATCATATCCGGGTAAGGCGGGGTGACTTTCTAAAATCGGAGTTGAATTTCAATGATGACGGATTAGGGCGTGATAGGGTTATAATTCGACTGTCAAGTTTGTTACATGATCTGGGTCATGCGCCTTTCTCCCATGCAGCTGAAGGCCTTATGGATAAAGACCCCTCTACGGAAAAAAGTTATAAGCACGAGCATTATTCTGCTGCGATGGTGCGATTTCTTTTTCAGGACGTTATTGAGAATCATCCATTCAACCAAAATTACCGTATTACGGCGAAAGATATCTCTGATTTTTTAACTGGGGAGACCTGTCTCGGACGCCCGCTGCTCTGGCGTAACTTGGTATCCAGTCAGCTTGACGCCGACCGAGCTGATTACCTTCTCCGCGACTCGCATCATATTGGTGTCGCATATGGCCACTATGACCTTAATCGACTAATTGCGACGCTTACGGTGGCAATAGACCCCGAGACCTCTTCTCCCGTTCTTGCGGTTGAGGAAGGTGGCGAACATGCGGCCGAAGCGCTCATCATAGCCCGATATATGATGTTTACGCAGGTCTATTTTCAGCACACACGCCGTGCTTATGATCGCCATTCAGTCGAGGCCATCAGACATCTTCTTTCTGAGTCCCAAAGACAAAGTAACCTCGCGAACAAGAGCGCTTTCCCGCCTCCGACATCTAAAAAGCACATTGAAGATTACCTCAAGTGGGATGACTGGCGCGTTTTGGGCATGATCACAGACGATAATGCCGGCGATCACGGCCGCATCCTCATGGAGCGAAGGCATCATCGTGCCGTTTTCGAAACGCCGGAAATCCCGAGCCGGGCAGATCAAGAATTCGCAAAGGAAATCCAAGAGGCCTTGGGCGATGATGTCGGTTTCGTAGATTGCGCATCGAGTTCCTGGTATAAGTTTGAGTCTGCGGATGTGCCCCTCCTGTTGCGACCGGGAGAGGGGGATGAAAAATTGACGGCTCTTTCTACCCGTTCCTCGGTTGTCAGCGGACTCAGAGCGGTTGAACGTACTCGCATCTATGTCCCGCTGGACAAGAAAGAGCAAGCACGAAAAGCTGTCGCTAATAAAAGGAATGAAAAGGAGCGCTCCCGATGAAAATCACCGTCGATATCCCATGGAAACGCTACGCCCTGATTGCTGAAATTACCAAACGACTCGATTTGGTCAGTCCGCAATTTGGCAAAACCGCCTTACAGAAACTGGTTTTCTTTCTGCAAGAAGTCTATCAAATCGATTGCGGATACAATTTTGAGCTCTACACTTACGGCCCTTATGATTCTCAATTACTGAGCGATCTTGATCTGGTAGAACATTGGAGATGCGTTTCCATTACGCGTGTCAACGACACGTTGGGTGGGTACCAAATTAGACCCACAGAAACCGTTGATTCTATTCATGGGAAAGCCGCTGAATTTATCAATGACATGAAGACACGGCAAGCTCTTGATGATCTTGTGTCTATCTATGGCTCCATGAC
>CAYVDS010000237.1:0-3115 GCA_964450145.1 uncultured bacterium | reverse complement strand
CCGGCAATAGACCTGGAACTTCGTGCAACCACTGTTTATGTAGCCCGTAGCTTACAGGCAAAGGGTGAATTAGCCACTAAAGAGAACGTTTGCCGGATAGCAGGGCAGATCAAGCCGAAGTTCACAGCATATGAAATCAATCAAGCAGTGACCGAATTATGCGAAAGAGATCACATTAAGCTTGTGGTCTGAGAGAGATGGTCCACCACGCAAGGCCTGAAAAGAGCACTGATCGCAAATGGCGACTGTGAGGACGATTCAGAACACCATCGCCTTTACAGCAGGCAGAAGTTGAGGGATGAATCAACTTAGTCAATGCGGACCTCTGAATGATGAGGATATTAATGGCAAAACAACGTGAAGACCAACTATCCATTTTTATGGATGAGTCTGATGCTAAACCGAAGGGACCGGTGGAATGTCTCGGCATGACCTTCCCAAACGACGAGGAGCGGCGCAAGCATTTCCTATATATCCTGCGCGAGAAGCTGAAGGATCCAGAGTTCCGCAAAATCGAGGGGTTCCCCATCGGTTCGGACGAGGATATTCTGGCACTGTCCGATCCGCCCTATTACACCGCTTGCCCGAATCCGTTTATCGTGGATTTCATCAAGCATTACGGCAAGCCCTACGACCCGAGCATACCCTACAGCCGGGAGCCATTCGCCGCGGATGTGAGCGAGGGTAAGAACGACCCGATCTACAATGCCCACTCTTACCACACCAAAGTGCCGCACAAGGCGATCATGCGGTACATCCTGCACTACACCGAGCCAGGGGATATCGTTTTCGATGGGTTCTGCGGGACCGGTATGACTGGAATTGCTGCTCAACTTTGCGGCAAAAAGGATATTGTTGGAACACTAGGATACAATGTCAATTCTCATGGACAAGTAATAAATAATGATGGGATAGCCTTTTCGAAGATAGGTAAGCGGTATTCTATTTTATGTGACCTTTCTCCAACAGCGACCTTCATTTCTGGCAGGTATAATACACCTGTTGATTTTTTCGTATTTAATAGAGACCGAATTCGAGTATCCCAATTGAAGAAAGACCTTTCGGCTGCTTACGAAAGTGTGCGTGATGGACGAAGGTACGAAATCAATTATGTAGTATGGTCAGATTATATTATATGTGAAAATTGTTCCAAAAATGTTTGCACTTTCGAAGCAGCAATTAACAGGAAAGAGAATACGATTGAAAGTTCTTTTGCCTGCCCACATTGTGGCGCAACCTTAATCAAATCCACTGCCAAGAAGTCGCTCGATTCACTGTATGATAATTTTCTTGGAAAATCCCATTCTATTGAGAAACGGCGACCGAAGCTTTTAAGCATTTTCGTTGGGAAACAAAGAAAATTAGTCCCATGGACCCACGCAGACGATGAAGTTCTAAGCAAAGCAGAATTGATTGAGCCGGGAGAAAAACTCCCGATATTTGAAATCCCATATATGCATATGACCCATGAACGGAATACCCTGCCTGCACAGGGAATAACTCACATCCATCACTTCTATTCAAAAAGAAACTTTTTGATTCTTTCTCGTGTTTGGGAATTACTGCAATCACCTCATGCACATCTTGTGTTTACATCCTTTTGCGATAGACATGCTGTTCTAAGAAACAGGTGGTTGCTTTCTGGCCCAACTAGGCCATTAAACAATACGCTTTTTGTACCACCCCTTATGACTGAAGTAAATGTTTTCAGGATTTTCGATGAAAAGTATAAAGACATAGAAAAAGCATTATCAATTATTGAGTCGAAGGATGACTCAGCATTCACCACAACACAGTCGAGCACTACTATTTCACAGATAGCTGATGAATATATCGACTACATTTTTATAGATCCACCATTTGGTGGAAATATTCTTTATTCCGATCTCAATGTGGTTTGGGAGTCATGGTTAGGCGTTCGTGAAAATAGAAAATGTGAAGCTGTAATTGACAATGTTCAGAAAAAGAAACTGTTTGATTATCATGGCCTAATAAGGAATTGTTTTGAAGAGTTCTATCGAATTCTTAAACCAGGACGTTGGATCACTGTTGAGTTTCACAGCTCCAAAAGCTCTGTGTGGAATGCAATTCAGGATGCATTACAGGCTGCAGGTTTTGTTGTTTCCGATGTTCAAACTTTGGACAAAGTTCAAGGCACTATACACCAGGATTCCAAGCCTAGTTCTGTAAAGCAAGATTTAGTAATATCCGCTTATAAACCTAATGGCGGATTAGAAAAGAGGTTCAAAAGAGAGAGTGGCTTTGAAGAAGGTGTTTGGGACTTTGTACGAACGCATCTCAAGCAACTCCCTGTGTTCGTTACAAAAGATAATCAGGCTAAGGTAATCGCGGAACGCCAGAACTACTTGCTCTTCGATCGCATGGTGGCTTTCCACGTTCAGCGCAGTGTAACGGTGCCAATTTCCGCAGCAGATTTTTATGCTGGGCTTGTTCAGCGTTTCTCGGAACGGGATGGTATGTTCTTTCTGCCCGAACAGATTACGGAGTATGATAAAAAGCGAATGACCGTCCGCGAGGTCTTACAGCTCCAGCTTTTTGTCACAGATGAATCGTCGGCCATCCAGTGGCTAAAACAACAACTCCTCAAGAAGCCGCAGACCTTCCAGGAACTCCATCCGCAGTTCTTGAAAGAGATCGGCGGCTGGCAGAAACATGAGAAGCCGCTGGAGCTATCCGAGCTACTGGAGCAGAGCTTTCTGCGTTACGACGGCAAGGGAGGGGTGCCGAACCAAATACACAGCTATCTCTCAACAAACTTCAAGGAGCTGCGGAATCTGCCCAAAGACGACGAGAGCCTTCGCGCCAAAGCCAAGGACCGTTGGTACGTGCCCGATCCCAACAAGGCCGGTGACCTGGAGAAGCTGCGCGAGAGGTCGCTGCTCAAGGAGTTCGAGGATTACAGGACGTCGAGCCAGAAGCGCTTGAAAGTGTTCCGCCTTGAGGCTGTCCGGGCGGGCTTCAAAAAGTCATGGCAGGAGCGTGATTACAACACGATCATTACCGTCGCCCGTAAGATTCCCGAAAACATTCTCCAGGAAGACTGCGGTGGTCCCCAAAAACTGGACAATGTGATAAGCTCTGTTTCACAACCTGA
>CAYVDS010000236.1:0-5983 GCA_964450145.1 uncultured bacterium | reverse complement strand
GCGACCGGAACTTCTGTGCAAACTTGACAGGGGGGCCTTTAATGGGTGACCCGAATTGTTCCCGTGTTGCGCGACATGAGGCAATGTCCTGCTCGCAAAGGGTTTCGAGCAGTTCGAGATGCATGCGCGCCGCCGACATGGCCGCGATGGCTGTGTGTGTATATGACATACCGGACCTTGCCCCCGCTCTCGAAGACCTTCTGGCGCTTTCTGTGCATCCGGTTTGAAAATATTTTCGTGGTTGGATATAGTTATTGACAATGGAGATAAGGACATGGTTGAAACAATACCCACCATAGTGCTTGCTTCCGTAGGTGCCGTCGCTATAGCAATACTGAATTTGCGGGACCATCTTCTGGACGGTACAAAGGCCGAAAGGCACCTAATGAAGGCAGCCGAGAACGACCAGTTGGACATCTTACTTTCCCTGCTCGATAGCGGCGTGAGTCCCGATGCAAGAGGACGGCATACGGGGGTATCTCCCCTCTACTTTGCAGCAGAGATGGGTCACGTCAGAATAGCTGAAGCCTTGTTGAATAGGGGCGCAGATGCCGATATTAGGGGACCTCAGGGCGAAACACCCCTAATGATTGCCGCATTCGAGGGAAATGCCGACGTAGTTCGGACCTTGCTGGCGCATGGCGCCGATATCAATGCGATACATGAAGGGAAAGAGACCGCCCTGATGGGGGCAGCATCGAAGGGACACACCGAAATCGTTCGGCTGTTGATTGAGCAAGGAGCCGACGTCAATGTGGTGGGTGCGGTAACGGGCATGACAGCCTTGTCGTATGCGACCGACACCCGTCATACCGAGATTGCTCAATTGCTAAAAGCCGCTGGCGCCAAAGGATAAAGGGAAAGCAAACCTTTGTGTTTCGCTGACCAAGAATGAACATGACCCCTGATTGGTCGCTTATCCTGAAAAAGAGCAGTGGGTGTATGTATAGGTTTCAATTTACGAGCACACTGGAAGATCTGCTGGCCGCCGAAAAAGCCGAGAGCGACTCGAAATCCATGCGTGCGCCATTTCGTTGGGCGATTGTCTCATTCGGCTTTGCACTGATTGCGGCGGGTGTCGCTACCTTTGACATGGCGAAATACGGATGGACACCCGTGTTGAAGCTTGCTCTTGGCCTTGGAATTGTTGTCCGCTTCTCCGTCCAGCCTTTCTTAAGAAGGAGGCGAATCAAGAAGACGAATGCTCCACGCAAGGATATTACGTTAGAGTTCGCTGAAGATTGCCTGAGGATCGAAGTCAGCGGCGTCGGCAAGTTTACCAGATGGTGGGATGAGGTTTTGAGTGTTAATGATACGGAAAAAGGTGTCACGTTTCATTTCAGTGATGGAATTGCGAACTGGCTTCCAAATCGCGTCTTCACAGACGCCGTAGACAGAGATAACTTCATTCGGTTTGTGTCGAGTCACCTGCCCCAAGGGAGAACACACAAATAGCATAAACCTCAATTTGATATTGACATAACGGAAGAAGACGAAAGAGTCAGGGGCAGAGATCCCCGAGAAATTCTTTTCTTTTTCTTCTCGGTGATCTCGGTGCACTCTGTGGCTAAGATCCCGTGCCTTCCCGCGCTTCGCGTGGTTTCAGAATCGGCAGGGCATACGCATCTAAATAGTGGCAAAGGGCGGATTATTGTGTAGTTCACTGTTCTATGGTGTCTTCGGTATGCGTTTTTTCTTCTTGCTGTTTTCCGAGAAGGTTTTCTGGCGTTGATTTCGGGTTTGCTTGATGACTTCCTCGGCGTAGCGTTCGGCAAGATTCATGAACCGATTGTACCCATTGATGGCGTCTCGAAGAAAATCCACTTCTTGAGCAGGCACGTAGCGTACCGCGTTGCGGCCTTTGCACCACCTCTGATGGTTATAATAGGGACGCCGACCCATCCGACACAGCGTGCCCCGCTCCATCCGTTCGATCCTCGCCATTTGTTCCAACAGCCGCTGCATCCTTTTTGTGTTTTTCATGGACAATAGTATATAGAATCATATATACTAATGTCAAAAACAACACAAACCACAAGGAGGCATGTCATGAACGCTAAGAAGAATCACGTCCAAGCGCCCCGCACCCTTGTCGAATGCTTCCAGAACATCGAGGATCCCCGAATGGAGCGCACCCGCGACCACAAGCTCATCGATATCCTGGTCATCGGCCTCTGCACCATGCTTACGGTCGGCGAGAACTTCACAGACATGGAGGATTTCGGAAGGGCCAAGCACGACTGGCTCAAAAAGTTCCTGGAACTGCCTAACGGCATTCCCTCTCACGACACCTTCAATCGGGTCTTCTCGGCCGTCTCCCCCGATCATTTCCTGGACTGTTTCATCACCTGGATCAAAGGGGTGTGTCCCACACTCGGTGACGACGTGATCGCTATCGACGGCAAGGCGCTGCGTCGCGCGCACAATCAAGGCCAGACCATCCCCTATATCGTAAGCGCTTGGGCCAGGGAAAACGGGGTGGCGCTTGGGCAGGTCAAGGTCGATGAAAAATCCAATGAGATCACCGCCATCCCTCAACTACTGCGCTTCCTCGAACTTCAGGGCTGCATCGTCACGATCGATGCCATGGGCTGTCAAAAGCATGTCGCCGCCGACATCATCGAGGCCAAGGCGGACTATGTTCTGGCTCTCAAGGACAACCACCCCACCGTTCACGAGGAATTCCGCCAGTACTTCGACGACGCCATACCCGCCGGCTCAAAAGCAAACACACCCCGGCCTAATGACCTGGATTTTTGTGAGACCATCGACAAGGGGCACGGCCGCATCGAGACCCGGCGTTACTGGCAGACCACCGATATCGACTGGTTCGAGGACAAAAAGCTTTGGCGCGGGTTGCGGAGTGTGGGAATGGTCGAATGCATTCGCGAAGTGAACGGAGAAACAAGCACTGAGCGCCGACTTTATCTGTCCTCTCTGGACCTCGACGCCAAACGTTTCGCCAGGGCCGCCCGCGGCCACTGGAGCGTCGAAAACAACCTGCACTGGATAATGGACGTTACCTTCGGGGAAGACCAGAGCAGAGCCCGCGAACGCTACGCCGCTCAGAACCTCGCCACACTTAGAAGAATCGTCCTCAACCTGCTCAAAAAAGACAAAACACCCAAACTATCCCTCAGAAGAAAAAGAACAAAAGCAGCCCTCGACGAAATGTTCCTCCAGAGACTACTCGGAATTTATATGCGTAAGCCCTGTCAGAATCGGTTTCGCCGCTTGTTTAAGTCCGGCGAATTTGATATAATTTATGAAAAATCAGAGGGTTGGGACATATCATAATGCAGCTAATTGATGCAGATCGCGTCTACACAGTCACTGAACTCACCCGCACTGTCAAGGCGTTAATCGAGGAGAATTTCGGATACGTCTGGGTGTGCGGCGAGGTGTCGAACTGCAAATCACATGGTTCGGGGCACCTCTACTGCACCCTCAAGGACGAGCAGAGTCAAATAAGTATTGTGTTCTTTCGGAGCGACGCCTCGCGCCTAAAATTTGCGTTGGAGGACGGGCTGCAAGTAAATGTCGCAGGGCGATTGACGGTCTATGAAAAACGAGGGAACTACCAGCTTGTCGCCATGACGGCTGAGCCCGTCGGCTACGGAGCGCTTCAGCTTGCGTTCGAGCAATTTAAAAAGCGCCTGGGCGAAGAAGGGCTGTTCGACGAGGCCCACAAGAAGCCTCTCCCCCGCTTTCCCCAACGCATCGGAGTTGTCACTTCGCCAACCGGCGCGGCGATTCGAGATATTCTCAATATAATCACCCGGCGTTTTTCGACGGTTGAAGTTGTCTTATACCCGTCCGCCGTTCAAGGTGAAGGCGCAGCCGAGGAGATTGCCGCCGGCGTCAAAACGCTCGACGTAAAAGGGAATTGCGATGTTATCATCGTCGGCCGGGGAGGCGGTTCGCTGGAAGACCTGTGGGCATTCAATGAAGAAATGGTGGCCCGCGCGATATATGCGTGCGAGACGCCGATCGTCTCGGCCGTCGGCCACGAAATAGATTTTACGATAGCTGACTTCGTCGCCGACGTCAGAGCGCCCACGCCGAGCGCAGCCGCAGAACTTGTCGTGAGGGAAAGGGAGTCCGTAATCTCCGAGATAGCCCAGATTCGCGACCGGATGCTTCGGGCCGTCGGATTGCATTTCTCGGAACTCGAGCATCGTCTAAGCCTCGCAGCTTCAAGCTACAGTTTCCGCCGGGCTCAGGATGCGCTGGTTCAATACGAGCAACAACTGGATGATCTGCGCGAACGGCTGGTCGAGTTGCAGAACCGCGGCCTCGCTGATCTTTTAACCCGCATATCGACGGCATCGAAGCGACTGCTTGCCGTGAGGCCAGACAGAACGATTAGCACGCTGTGCGACAAGTTAGCGGCGGCCTCCCGCATGTTAAAGGAACGCGCGGTCAATTTCATCGCAGCCCGCGAAGCCGCTGTTTCCGAAATGGCCGCGAAGCTCGATTCGCTGAGTCCGCTGGCGGTCCTTGCGCGCGGATATTCGATAACCCATCGCGCGGACACGGGCGAAATTCTCAGAGACAGCGCGGCAGTGAAGGTGGGCGAACGCGTGCGCGTGAGACTGTATCGAGGCTCGATGGGATGCGCCGTTGAGACTGTGGAGGGCCAAGTCAGTGCCGGAACCCAGCTTTGAGGAAGCGCTCGAAAACCTCGAAAAGATCGTTGAACAATTGGAAGCCGGCAACCTTTCTCTCGATGAAACGCTGAAGAAGTTCGAGGAAGGGATACGGCTTTCGCGCCTGTGCGACAAGAAACTGAAACAGGCGCAGAAAAAGGTTTCCATGCTCACCCGTGACGAGCAAGGCGATTTCAAGGAGATACCCTTTGCCGAACAAGGACAAGAGGAACCGAAGCAAGCCGACAAAGAGGGCGCGCGCACCGATTCCCTCTTCGACGAATAATCTCGAAGAGTATCTGAGAAGCCAGAACCTCATCGTCGAAAAAGAATTGCGGCGCCTGTTGCCTGAGCCGAAGGGACTTGACCAGTCGGTGTGCGAGGCGATGCGCTACAGCGTTTTTGCAGGCGGGAAAAGGATCAGGCCCATTCTCCTTCTTGCGGCCAATGAATTATGCGGAGGCGAAACCGCTGACGCTCTGCCTGCCGCCTGCGCGATGGAAATGATTCACACATATTCACTAATTCATGATGACCTGCCAGCGATGGACAACGGCCAGCTTCGCAGAGGGAAACCGACAACGCACAGAAAGTTCGGAGAAGCCATCGCGTTGTTGGCGGGCGACGCATTGCTTACACTGGCCTTTGAGGTTCTCTGCCTTTGTCCCGAAAGGGTCGTCGCAAAGCTGGTTCACGAGCTTGCCCGCGCCGCCGGCACAATGGGCATGGTTGGCGGGCAAGTGGCCGACATCGAGTGGGCGGGCAAGGAAATGGAATTCCCGACGCTCGAGTACATTCATTCCCATAAGACAGGCGCGCTCATTACCGCGGCCGTCCGCATGGGAGCGATCATTGGGGGAGCCGACGAAGCAACACTCAAAAGCTTGACGGGATATGGCCACTGCCTCGGCCTCGCCTTTCAGATATCAGACGATATTATTGACGTGGAGTCGGATTCGTCCATCACGGGGAAGGATTCAGGGACTGATGCCGCGCTCAGCAAAGCCACTTATCCCCGGTTTTTCGGAGTGGCCGAGTCACGCAGGCGCTGCCTCAGCCTCGGCGGCCAGGCAAAGGAGTACTTGGAGGACTTCGGCACTCGGGCTGAAATACTGAAGTCTATTGCCGATCTCGTTGGAAATCGAAAAGCATAGCGCGGCGGAGCCGCAACCAAAGAAAAAGATTTGGATTTCACGGATTTAGGAAGAAGAAAAAGAAGATGATCTTATACCACGAATTACACGAATGAGCAACCTTCTTTTTATCATTCTTTTTATCATTCTTTTTATCATTCCCACGAAGGCGGGAATCCATTTAAGGACAATGAGTTACAC
>CAYVDS010000235.1:0-6107 GCA_964450145.1 uncultured bacterium | reverse complement strand
CAGGCAACCAAGCGTGGTAATGATTAAGTGAACAGTATTAGGTCAGGTCTACACACTTGACAACCACAAAAAGTGAACGTGCAGAAAGTAAATCTTGATGGAAATATCCTTAGCAAACAGCTTTGATGAGGGCGGCATATCAGGGCCATGCTGACATCGTGCGACTCTTGGTGGACCATGGCGCCAACGTGAAGGCCAAGACCAGACATGGCAGCACGGCGTTAAACTCTGCGTCGGCAGGCCTAGTCTATGAGGAAGAAGGAAAACACGCTGAGGTCATTCGGTTCTTACTGGAACACGGAGCTGACGCCAGTGCGTACCCCGAGGATAGCTTGACGGCATTGATGTTCGCAGCGCGGAAAGGTGATGCTGGTTTGGTCCAGATTTTGGTGGAGCATGGAGCCGATGTCAATGCAAAGGATGGACTCAATAGAACAGCGTTGATGTGGGCGGTGGAGAGAGCCCCTTCTGAGGTTGTGCAATATCTGCTAGAGCACGGAGCCGATCCCAATGTAGTGATGAAGAAGGTGGGCGGAACGGCATTGGATATTGCGGAAGGCAGGAAAGACCCTAATATCATCAAGATGTTGAGAGACGCTGGCGCAAAGAAATGGGATCCTCATGGTATGGAAGGTTCGAAAAGTTTAAAAAGAAAGTAGTATCAAGAAAGGGTCAGGAACCACGGAATTACTCGACGCTAGGCCGCGAAGTATATTGTGCATTCTTATATGTTTTCCTCTGCGCTCCTTTGCGTCCTCTGCGGTTAGGATTCTTTTTGTATGGATTCCCGCCTTCGCCGGAATGATAAGAAAAGGGTGTTCATTCGCGTAATTCGTATAATTCGTGGCATTCGTGATCCAAAATTCTTCTTCTTTTTTGGTCGGTCGAGGCTATGCTTTTCTTTTTTTCAGAATCTGCGAGAAACGTTTGATGCAGAGTGGCTACAGATAGAGTTTCACATTCTTTATTTCGAACGGGTTGAAGGACAGGTTAACAAACCCTTGTTGGGCAGGGAGACTCTCTGAAACCGTTTCGATAAGATTTGTGAGGGCGGCGAGTTTTATCGGGAATGAAGAGTTCAAGCGAGCTTCGGTTTTCTTACCGGTGATTTCATAGAGCCGGACAACAACCGCGTCGTCGTGCGCCTTCTTGACGGCTGAAACGATGATGTTGGTGGGCTCGACCGACAGATATGATTGCGAGCGCCGTATCGGCTCGGTCTGTCCAATAACGCTCAGCAACGGCTTCGACCACTGTTTCCCCCAATGGTGGATGCGGTTCTCGAGCCAACTGCCTTTGTATGAAGTGATACTGAAGGAAAACCTGTGTTTCCCTTTCTGCAGATAACGCTCGCCGAAGAAAAAGCCGCTGTCATTGTTTGTCCACATCAATGGAAACGAAGGAACAAGCGTGAAATCAATCATCGGCCAGCGTGTCGCGATTGCGAAGCCCCGGCCTTCGTCCTCGAAACAAACCCAATCCTGCATGCCGCGCAGCTTGAACTTGAGGGGCGAACTTTCGTCGATCCAGAAGTCCATAAGTTCGTTCCCCTCTCGATGGACTGCAAACGGCACATCGATAAATTTCTGGCCGCTCATGAGAGTATTCGGCATCTGCAGATATAAGGCGGTGTCCGGTTTTCCACCCCAATCGAGCTCAAAATGCAGGTCAATCCGTTTGAGCCCATCGTAGAGCACAACCCTCTGACAGCGCTTTGACTCGACGAACTCGCTCTCCGCAATAATCGATTTCGATAGGTCGCTGTTACTCTCGATCCTGACGGTCGCCGGATAGTCCGAGGCCCGCCAAACCTCCCCCGTCGGACTAACGGATTCGCCTGTCCCTTGGTTCTCCGGATTCTCGAAGAAGCTCTGATCGGGCACGGAAAGCTTCAGGCCAATACCGAACAGTTCGAACATCCCGAATTCAAACTCGAACGGCCCAAGTGACGTTTTGAACTTTCCGGCCAACTCGAGGCCGAGTTCTTTGTCGAACAGGTTTTTGATGCAAGTGCCGTCCTCTGAAAATTCGACGCGGTAGAATCGATTTTCGAGGGTTCGGTCGGGAAATCCCCCCTCCCCCCTTTTACAAAAGGGGGAAGATTGTTGCTGTTCGCACAGGGGGGAATGTGCGAATGAATTCGCACCCACAGAATGCGCATCTACAGAACCAGTGGATGTACTCTGATTGGTCCCGGTTGGGCAGGCAGGGATGACTTCCCCCACATCCAATTGTTGAACAGATACCTCAGTCTCTTTTCTCCCCGTCCCTGCCCCTACCACCGGCTTGATGTGATATGTTAAATATCCAAGCGACGGCAGGTCGCGGCACAGGAAGTCCACACGGGCACGCCGAATCGTGTCATCACCATGTTTCTCCAGCACCGTGGCCGCAAAAGGCACGGATCCGCCTTCGGCGTTGGCAACCGCGATTCCCTCGAGACCGGGCACTCCGCATTTAACCTCTACCGACGCGACGTCGGTCCTGTTCCATGCAACCGGATTGAAGACGAACACAGGCATATCTGTCGGCGTCTCTTTTCCCAGAAGCATGCCCGACAAACCCTCGAATGCGTCCTCGATCAGTCTCCTACAGTCGCGCAATGCGGCTGCGGCAAGGCCTCTTTTGTATTCGTCTCCCTCGGCGCCGTGCCGCGTCTGATCCTTCCCTCCCCAGTTGTGGTCGGCCACGAGAAGGGTCCGCATCCAGCAAGAATCAATCTTCTCGGCGGGATATCCCCCAAAATCGTTCTTGTGAACGGAAAGCAGGACATGAAGCGCTTCGGCTGTCGGCAGCAGATTCTGAACCAGCTTGCTGTCGCGCGTCGCCTCTATCTGCAGCGAATGAATCCCGACCCATAAGTTTGGCATATCGCCGGAACGTTGTGGCAGTTTCAGCGGGCGAATCGCATCGACAAATTCATCGAGCGTGCTGAGCGCCAGCTTCGGGCGGTCGTACTGTTCGTTCCAGCGCCTGACAATATCGACGAGGCATTCATTCGGAAGCGTCATATCATCGCCGTCGGGAATCAAGAGGCTCGAGCCCGGAAAACTCGCAGCCCCGCGTTCCAGTTCGGCCGGCATACGCCTCTCAGTTTCGTCGAAGCTTACCCCCAATTTCCGCCAATACGACCAATTGTAAGGGATGCAACACGTGAGCGCCTCGGAGCCGTCCGGACCCACCCAATAAAAGCATCCGTGCGGTCCCCTCGAGATCACGAAAACATCCATGCCTGCGCTCCTCAGAAGTTGCGGCATTTGAAACGCGTGGCCCGGTGTGTCGTACTCCTTCGCGATTCTTGGCGAATACCTGAGGACCTTTTCGAGCCATCGTTTGCCGAAATAGAAATTGCGCGCGATTGTTTCCTCCGAGCAGGCATCCGCGTTGGCGGACGCATAGAGGCCGCCGATGTCGAGCCGGTGAGAATTGAGAAGGCCACATACCTCCTCTTTGCGTTCCGGATACCTTGCCAGATATTCCATAAGCGCCGCAGTGGTTTCATACGAGAACTTGAACTGTGGGTTCAAGGCGCTTATATCCAGCAGGACATTAATGATTTCGTCGTTCCGTTTCTTGCAGGCTTCGGGCGAATCCCACCATGTGTGATCGATGTGGGAATGGTTTATGAAATAAACGCGCTCGAATGGTGTATCGAGTGTCTTCTTCATTCCTAGAAAGCCTTCTTGCTGTCCAGTAGGATTGTCACCGGCCCGTCATTCACAAGCTCCACTTGCATCGAAGCCTGAAAAATGCCCTCGGCCGTCGGAACGCCTGCCTGCTTCAGAAATTCGACTACCTTCTTGTATAGCCGCTGGGCTGTCTCAGGATCGCCCGCGTCGATGAACGAAGGCCTCCTTCCCTTGCGGCAATCAGCAAACAAAGTGAACTGCGAGACGACGAGCATGGAGCCCTTGATATCGCCGACCGACAGGTTCATCTTGCCCTCGGAGTCCTCGAAAATGCGGAGAAAAGAAATCTTATCGGCGATGTATCGAGCGTCTTCATCAGAATCCTCTTTTCCGACCCCCAGAAGAACCAGCATGCCGGAGCCGATTTCGCCGGCTATTGCTCCGTCGACTTTGACGCTCGCTCGCTTGACTCGTTGAATTACTGCCCGCATTCAAACTCCTAGGAAAGTAGGTATACGGTTTACGGTTCAATCATTACCGTTCCTCTCCACCTTTTGCAAAGGGGGGCGGGGGGATTTCTCCGCCTTGGAGCCTTAGACCTGCTATCTTTTCGCCTTGCGGTCACTTCGTCGTCATGATATATGCGCCGTCCCAATCGTCCGGTGGCGGCGCCTTCACGTACTCGGCGCATCGTTTCAGATAAGTGAGCGAAGGACCGTCGTCTGGCCTGGTCTCGAGCGCGCACTGAAAAGCAGTTATACCGGCATCCCAATTCTTCGCTCTGTAAGCTTCGAGACCAGCGGAATAGTGCCGGATAACCGATTCCATGGCCTCCGGGAGGCCGTCCTTCGAACGCGCCAGAACCTCGTAGATTCTCACCGGTTTTGCTTTGCCCTTTACCCGAATAAGGTCCACCTCGCGAGCTATCACGTTCTCCTTACAATGTTCGAGAGTGAATTCACTAATCATGATGTCGGTCGAATATTGTTTATTAACGCCCTCGAGACGCGAGGCGAGGTTGACGGAATCGCCCATGACGGTGTAGTCGAAGCGCACGCGCGATCCCATGTTTCCGACAACCATCGCGCCGGTGTTCATGCCAACCCTCGCATAGAGCTCCGGTTTGCCTTCAGCCTTCCATTTCTCGCGCATAGTGCGCAACTGCTCCTGCATTTCGAGGGCCACGTAACACGCGCGCGCGGCGTGATCGGCGTAGTGGATAGGCGCTCCGAAAACGGCCATGATGGCGTCGCCCTCATACTTATCGAGCAATCCGTCATACTTGAGGATGATATCGGTCATAGCGGTAAGATATTCATTGAGCAGTTCGACAAGCTGGTGAGCGGTAAGCCGCTCAGAGATCGTAGTGAATCCCGCAACGTCGGAAAAGAGAGCCGTGAGGACCATCTCTTTGCCGCCAAGCTCGAGCATATCCGGATTCTTGGCAATTTGTTCCACAACCTTTGGATTCATATAGTGCTCGAAAGCCTGCCGAATGAATTTCCTCTTCTTTTCGGCAGTGCTGAACTTGTACCACACTATCCCGACTTCGGATAGGATGACGATGCCGGCCGGACCAACCATATCAATCCAGACCCGTCTCAGCACGAACAGCTCATGCGCGAAAAGGAGGTATACGACCAGAAACAAAAGAGTGAATACTGACCCACGAATGGTCGTCCGCGACGACAGGATATATCCGACGATAAGCCCTATCACGAGAAAGAGGGGAAGCCTCCAGAGTTCCTCCATCGGCGTTATAAACTGGTCAGTGATGATGGTGTTGAAGACGTTCGCGATGGAACCCACCATCGGATAGCGCGGGCTAAAAGGCATCGGATTGAGGTCATGAGTGCCGGCCGCAGTGAGCCCATAGAAAAACACGCCCCCCCGCAAATCGTCAAACTTGAGCGGCTTATCCTCGACGACGAAGGGAGGAAGAAAAAACATCGGCCTTTGCGGAGCGATATCCCGACCCTCGAGCACTAACTGCCGAACGATCAGATAAGCGTTTCTTGCTTCTTCGGAACTTCCGAGTTTGCTTACAACCTCAGACATCGACATGTTCGGCGCTTTCGATAGTATTTCCAGCGCTGCATGATTCAGTCGGACATTCTCGTAAACTTCTCTTTGAGATTCGTAAAGATCAGGCGCATCCTCCGGCGAGAGACCAAAGAGCTGTGCGAATATCTCCGGCCCAAACTCGACGGCGCCCTCGTTTTCGACTAGGACTTCATACCAGTGAGCGCCGTAAAGATAGGCAACGTATGTTGATGAATCGCGCACATCCGGAAAAGCCTCATGCACGACGGCCATCAACTCGGCGGGCCTCTTGAATAGAGATACGTCTTGCGCAGCAAGAAACTCTTTTATCTTCGCCAAATCACGCTGTTGAGCGAGCATGATAATGGATGAATATGGAAAATGACAAAAAGTGTCCTTGTAGTCGCCCGCCCAGTTGATGATCATTTCCCCCTT
>CAYVDS010000234.1:0-6227 GCA_964450145.1 uncultured bacterium | reverse complement strand
CCTTCAGCATCAAGGGCGAGACTTCTCCCGTATAAGCGCCCTTCCCTTCCCAGTGCATGTTCTGCGCCCCGAGAAGGATTTTCGTGTCCGCGATAACAGTGGCCACGGCTGCCAGCGCAGTGAATGGGGGACAGAGGACGACGGCCACGTTCGAACCTGTTCCCGAAAACCTCGTTTTAAGGTCTGATGCGAGCGCTTGCGCTTCGCCGGCGAGTTTGTGCATCTTCCAGTTGCCGGCGATCATTATCCGTCTCAAATCTTTTCTCCTCAAGATGATACCGCATGGACACAAGCGAAATCGATTATATCACAATCGACTACCCTGTTCAACAAGAATGCTTCTCGCGCGCTCAACGTCTTTCTTGATTTGGTCAGCCAACGCATCAAGCGACGAGAACTTCGCTTCGTCCCGCAGCTTTTCGACAAACGTGATCTCTATCTGTTGGTCGTAGATGTCGTGATAGAAATCCATAATATGCACTTCAATAGTTCGCTTCCGCTCGTTTGACACGGTTGGCCTATAGCCTATATTAAGCGTGCCGGGTTTTCGGACTCCGGCCACATCCGCCCAAACCGCATAAATGCCGTTAGGGGGCACTGCTTCATGGTGAGGCTCTATGTTGGCCGTAGGGAACCCGATTTCTCGTCCCAGACGGGAGCCGCCGACAATCACGCCGGTTATGGAATATCTTCGGCCGAGATATTTAGCGGCGCGGTCGAGGTCGCCGCCGAGCACGATCTCGCGGATGACGGTGCTGCTGATTACCGTGCCGTCCACGTCCACTCGATCCACCTGTTCCACCTCATACCCCGCCTCTTTGCTCATCTGTCTGAGCAGATGAACATTGCCTTTGCGGCCTTTTCCAAACCCCCAATCGTATCCTACGATGATCGCCTTCATTCGGAGCTTCCCAACGAGGAAGCTCCCGACGAACTCGTGCGCTTCCGTGTTTGCGAATTGCGGCGTGAATCTTATTAGGCAGAGCGCGTCGGCGCCGAGCCCTTTAATCAGGTCGGTTTTCTTTGCGGTGGCTGTCAACAGATTTGGGGCGGTTTCGGGGTTCAAGACTTCGCGCGGATGCGGGTCAAATGTGACTACACAGCTTTTTCCGCCGATCTGAGCCGCCTTTTCGACGACTTTTCGGATGATTTTCTGGTGGCCCAGATGCACACCATCGAATATGCCCAGTGTGAGACAGAGCGAAGGCAATTGAGGAATCTCTTTGTCTTGATTCGTGAATATAAGCATGCAAGTGGCTTTCGGTCTCGCGCAGGCCTCCGATTCATTGACCTCGGCGGACCGTTAACACCCTCTTGGGCTGGAATAGAACTGTTCCACCGCTCCTCACCAGTCTTCCCACGGCCAGGAGTTCTCCGTCGGCGCCCAACGCCTTCGCGAGCGATTCTCCGCCATTCGGGGGTTCATCTCCGCAGGATACAGTCACGGGCATTCCGTGTTCGAGTCGGCGGACGTCCTCAGGGCTGCAAGTGACTGACTGTATGTGCGAAAGCGCGTTTGCCGCGGGCAATAATGCCTGCATGATGCTCTCCCTCGAATCGAGATCGGCCGCAGGTTTCGCCTCGGTCACGCTGAACCTGCCTATCGCGAGGCGCCTCAAGGATTCCATGCAGCCGCCGACACCGAGGACTTCGCCAAGATCACTGCACAACGCGCGTATGTAAGTGCCTTTCGAACACTCGACAACGAAATCGACTCTCGGAAGCCGCACGCGTTCGATTTCGAGCCGCGTTATTCGCACTTGTCTTGATTTTGTCTCGACCGGCTTCGAACTTCTCGCCAGTTTGTAGGCGCGAACTCCGCCAATTTTCACCGCAGAAAAGGCAGGCGGTTTCTGCTCGATTTCGCCGACGAATCGGCGAGAGGTTTCGCGGACCCGTTCTTCCGTCATGTTATCGACCGACGTTTGCGCCGCGATGTTGCCTGTGACATCCTGCGTATCCGTTTGAACGCCGAGCAGCGCCACGGCGCGATAGAGTTTGTCTCGGCCTTCGATGAATCCGGCGATCTTCACTGCTTCGCCCACGCACAGGATAAGCAGTCCGCTGGCCAGAGGGTCGAGCGTACCCGTGTGTCCGACGCGAAGTGGACGCACATGCCTTCTGACACCAGCGACGACATCATGGGATGTCATGCCGGTCGGTTTGTCGACGAGCAGCAATCCGCCCGGACTTCTGTCACCGTTTTGTGGCGCCCACATGACTACCGGCCTCCTCCAAGGTTTTTCTCACTGCCGCGAAGATCACCTCTTTCGCGTGTTTCATGTCACCCTGAATTGTGCAGCCGGCCGCCCTCAGGTGGCCTCCGCCCCCGAATTTGACAGCAATTTCGTTGACGTTCACACGGTGCTTCGAGCGCAGGCTTACTTTGATCCCGTTTGTCGTTTCCCGGAACAGGAGGGCCACCTCCACGTTCCTTATGTTGCGCCCGAAGTTTACGATTTCGTGCGTGTCGTCCGGCGCGGCGCCGGTTTCTCTGAGCATATCAAGCGTTACGGTGATGCATGATATCGCATCGTTGATCTCGAGCGTCGAGTGCGCGCGAGCGGCAATCAATGCCGCTGGTCGGCTCAAAGTCTCATAAATTTCCTCATACATCCGATAAGGGTTGACGCCGAGCCGGATGAGTTCGGCTGAAATCTCGTGTGCCCGGGGAGTCGTATTGACGTATTTGAACGAGCCGGTGTCGGTCATAATAGCCGCGTACAACGCCTCGGCTTCGACCATGTCTATCGGCTCTTTCGCCAGGTTGAACAAGTCGAAGATAGTCTCTCCGAGCGCCGACAGGTTCTCGTCGATAATGTTGACGTGTCCAAACTCCGAGTTCTCCATGTGATGGTCTATATTTGCCCAGAGAGGGATTCCGTCGATGATCGGCGAACATTCCGGACCTGCGCGCCGCACGTCGGGGCACTCGAGGAAAATAGCCACATCGAACTGTTCGGCAGAAGGTACGACTGACACGATCCGGTCGGAGCCCTTGAGAAAACGGTAAATCTCAGGCACGCCGTCCTTGTCGTATGCGACAACTCTCTTGCCTTTTCTCTCGAGCAGCAGGGAAAGAGCGATCAGCGAGCCTATTGCATCGCCGTCAGGGTCGACATGCGACAGCAGGAGAAAGCTGTGGTGTTTTTCAATAACTTCGAGAAGACGCTTGATTTCATTCGTCATCTGACGTGCTGGTTTTCTCTTTGGCGACCGAATCTATGAGGGTGACCATTCGCACACCTTCCTCGATAGAGCTATCATAAGCGATGCTGATCTCGGGCGTATATTTCAACCGCACACGATGCCCTATCTCGCGTCTGATGAATCCGGCGGCGCTGCGCAGTCCCGCGAGCGAAGCATTCCTCTCGCTCTCGCTCCCGAGAACGCTGACGAAAACCTTTGCGTGCCGGAGGTCCGCCGTCATGTCCACCGCGGTGATGGAAACGAAGCCGATGCGCGGGTCCTTGATCTCCCGGAGCATCATGTCGCTTATCTCTTTTTTCAGTAATTCGCCGAGCCGCTTCTGCCGGTTTTCCATAGGTCATCATCCACTATTCGGGTTTTTCTCCACGTGACTACGAAATAATCAAGACGACCGGTTCTCGTCATGCCGTACGGTGTCCTGGAATATACGACGCGGCGCTAAAATATCTCGATGCTGTAATCCAGCAACTCTGCCGCCGAGTTCGATTCGATGAAGTTGACGACTTCGGAAAGCATGCGGTTTGCGTGCGTCTTGTCGTTCGATATGCAACAAATACCAAGCGTCGAGCGCTGCCAAAGGTCGTTGTTGTCCACCTCGGCGATGGATACGTTGAACTTATGCCGTACCCTGTCCTTAACGCTTTTGAGTATCTGCCGCTTACCCTTCAGCGAGGTGTTTCCCCGGAGGAGAAGCTCAACCTGTAGAACGCCCACGAACATGTATCAAAGTTTTCGGGCGATTTCCTCAGTACGATAGCATTCGATCGCGTCGCCGCCCTTTACATCGTTGAAGTTCGCGAGCCCGATCCCGCATTCCGTTCCAGCCGACGCGTTTCGAACAAAATCCTTGTATCGCTTCAAGGAAGATATCTTGCCGTCGTACACAATGATTCCGTCGCGAACGAGCCTGACTTTCTGGTTGCTTACGATTTCGCCTTCGTCCACGCGGCAACCGGCCACGGTTCCAACGGTTCCGACCTTGAACGTTTTGATTACTTCGCAACGGCCCAGGAAGACCTCTTTTCTCTCAGGTTCAAGCAAGCCTTCCATGGCCGCCCTCACGTCGTCTATCACGTCGTAAATGACGCGGTAGAGACGGTAATCGACTCCTTCCCGCTCCGCCACCTCGCGAGCCTTGGCGTCGGGCCTTACGTTGAATCCCAGCAGGAGCGCGTTCGAGGCCGATGCGAGGATGACGTCGGATTCGTTGATCCCGCCCACACCCGCGTGTATTACCTTCAGTTTCACCTTATCCGCCGGTAATTTCTGGAGAGAGTCCTGAAGGGCGCCCACCGAGCCCTGGACGTCCCCTTTAACGATGACGTTGAGTTCCTTGATTTCGCCCGCCTCTATCTGTTCGTACAATTCTTCCAGCGTGATGCGCTTCCGTTGTATCATCTCTTTCTGGCGTTGTTTAAGCGATCGGGCGTCGGCTATTTGGCGAGCCTTTTTCTCGTCCTCGACCTTGATGAAGGCGTCGCCCGCCTGTGGCACTCCAGTGAAACCGAGGACCTCCACGGGAGTAGCCGGACCACTTTCAGTAATGTGCTCGCCCTTGTCGTTCAACATCGCGCGCACCCTGCCGTACTGCGCTCCCGCGACGAACGAGTCGCCCACCCGCAGGGTGCCGCTTTGCACGAGAACCGTAGCAACCGGCCCCCGGCCCCTGTCAAGTTTGGCTTCCAGGACGATGCCGCGCGCCCGTCTGCTCGGGTCGGCTTTGAGTTCCAGGAGTTCGGCCTCGAGCAGCAGCATTTCCAGTAATTCAGGGATGCCTTGTTTACTCTTTGCCGATACAGGCACTGTAATTGTCTTGCCGCCCCAATCTTCGGGGAGCAGGTCCAGCTTTGCAAGTTGCTGCTTTACGCGGTCCACGTTGGCCGTAGGTTTGTCAATCTTGTTGAGCGCGACGACGATTGGAACTCCTGCTGCGCGCGCGTGGTTCATAGCCTCGAGGGTCTGCGGCATGACGCCGTCGTCGGCTGCGACGACCAGTACGACCACGTCGGTCACCTGCGCCCCGTGGGCGCGCATGGCGGTGAACGCTTCGTGGCCGGGAGTATCAAGAAATACGACGTGGCCTTTCGTGAGCGCGACGTCATACGCCCCAATGTGTTGGGTGATTCCGCCCGCCTCCTTTTCCATGACGCGCGTTTGGCGAATGGCGTCGAGCAGCGCGGTCTTTCCGTGGTCGACGTGTCCCATCACGGTAACAACAGGCGCGCGCGGCTTGAGGTTCTCTGTCGTTTCCTCTTCTTCCTCTTCTTCAAGGAGTTCCTCGACTGAGGTTGCGACGTGCACGTCATAACCGTATTTCTCGGCTATTTGGGTGACCATGTCGAGATCGAGGGGCTGATTCTTCGTCGCCATGATGTTCATCTGCATCAGCTCGAGAATGAGAGCCGACGCTTTGATTTTGAGATTCTTCGCGAGCTCATCGACCGTTATCACCTCGTCCACGGTGATGACCGGTCTTCGGGGACCTCGCGCCTTCCGTCTCAGCAACCGCTCGGAAGGCGGCGCCTGTTCGAGAGCTTTTTGCTCCTCCAGTTTCTTGAGCCGTTCTTTCTCGCGTTCACGTTCTCGTTTGCGCCTCTTCTTATCCCGCCTGCGAGTTCTCCATTCGAGCCGTTTTTTCTCCTCAAGAAGCAACTCGGTCTCGTCCTCAAGGGGCAATTCCTCGCGCGGTGGCGCCGCGACGCCCGGAGGAGCCTCCTCCTCTTCCTCTTCTTCTACTTCTTCTACGACTGTGACGGGGCTCTCAGAGACCGCGGGCTTCTTGACTGCCGGAGGCTCTTCGATGGCGGTCGCCGCTGCCGCAGCCGGAAGCGGCTCGCCCGCTATTTCTTTTTGCACAGGCGCCTCCGGTTGTACGGGCTCTTCTTTGCGGACCGGTTCTTCTTTCTTCCTGCCGGGTTTGACCGATTTTCCCTCAGCGATCTTTTCCGCTTCCTTCTCCGCTTTTTCCTCTTTCAGTTCCTTGCCGACCCTGGCCTTTTTGGCTTCGACCTTCTTTT
>CAYVDS010000233.1:4091-6384 GCA_964450145.1 uncultured bacterium | reverse complement strand
AGATACCAGGTCTTTGTCAGCCACAAAGAGGCCGTAGGGTACGTAAATGCCAACATGGAGGATTCCTGTTATTTAAAGCTGCAGGAAGCGGTGAATTACTGGCCGTATTCCAGCATAATCATGAGCGAGGTCGCCAGCGAATCATACCTGTACCTGCAAAGGCATTTCAGCGAGGCGAACCTGCAACAGGCCAGGGAATACAACCGGCAGGCCCTGCGAGGCCTGCCCTACCATTACAACACCAACCTGATCAGGGTTTCCCTGCTCAAATACCTGCCCGGGGGAAGAAACGAGATCGCCAATTACGCGCCGCTGCTGTTGAAGGTCACCCCCGACGACAGACTGGAAGAGACCCGGCGGGAAATTAACTTCTGAGCGGTCACTCTACTGCGGTTTCCCCCTTGCCGACCCTGGCCTTTTTGGCTTCGACCTTCTTTTCGACTCTCAGGAAGCCGAGTTTCTTTGTAATGAGCTTGATCTCTTTTTCTTCGAGAGTTGACATGTGGGAGGTTATGGCAAAACCGAGTTCCTGCAATTTTGCCATGAGCTCTTTGCTTGAGAGCCCCATTTCCTTTGCAAGCTCGAAAACGCGGACTTTATTCATTGAGTGTCTCCTCCCCCTCGTCCTCATCGTCGTCGAGCGAGGCTAATAGTTCAGCGGCCGCCTGGATAAGTTTTTCGGCAGTCTTGGCGCCGATGCCGGGCAGCGAGGCGATGGCTTCCGCCGTCGCGTTGGCTATTTTCCGGGTGCTGGTGTATCCGGCTTCCCTCAGCGCCTGGGCTGTTTTCTCGCCCACTCCGGGAAGCTCCATCAGTTCGTCAATGATGTCTTCCTCGAACAGGGCTGTCTCTTCCTTAAGTCTCTTTTCGTCGATTATGTCGACTTTCCAATCGGTGAGTTTCGATGCGAGGCGAGCGTTCAGACCGCGTTTGCCTATGGCAAGCGACAACTGGTCTTGTGTCACCGTGATGAGTACGCTTTTCAGTTTCTCGTCGATTATCAAATTGGATATCGTCGCGGGACTCAGAGCGTTGGTGATCATCGCCTTGACGTCCGGACTCCACTTGATGACGTCTATTTTCTCGCCTCGGAGTTCGTCGACGATTGTGCGCACGCGCATACCTTTCATCCCCACGCACGCGCCGACAGCGTCGACGTTGGTGTCGTGCGAAACGACGGCGACTTTTGTCCTGTAACCGGGCTCGCGCGCAAGCGCGCGAATCTCGACAATTCCCTCGGATATTTCGGGGACTTCCATGTCGAAGAGTAGCCGCACAAGCTCGGGGGCCGTCCGCGAAACCACAATCTGAGGGCCGCGGTCGTTTTCGCCGACCTCCTGCACGTAGAACTTCATCCGCTCGCCGAACCTGTATATGTCGCGCGGCGATTGCTCCTTCGAGGGAAGAATCCCCTCGGCCCGCCCAAGGTCGACTATCACGTTTCCGTGGGCTTGCTTCTTGACGATTCCCGCGATGATATCGCCTTCACGCTTCTTGAATTCGGCGATCACATTCTTGCGTTCGGCTTCCTTTATCTTCTGAATTATCACCTGCTTGGCCGTCTGGGCGGCTATCCGGCCGAAGTCGCCGGGTGCAATCTCGATGCGCACGGAATCGCCGAGCTTGGCTTCCGGATTGATTGCATGGGCTTCATCGAGTGATATTTCCGTCTTATGGTTTTCGGGCTTCTGGACCACGTCCTTCTTCTGATAAACGCGAATATTCCACTTTTCTTCGTCGAAGTCGATCTCAACGTTGCCGTAGTTGTAAAAGCTCTTCTTGCTCGCGATCTCAATGGCCGAGCGGATTGCGTCAATGAGCACGCGCTTGTCGATATTTCGCTCACTCTGCAATTGCTCGAAAATCGGCATCAAGTTTGCCTTCATTAAAGACCCCCCCTTATGTCACAGGGCTTGCCATCGGGTGCAAGAAGCTAAACACTACAATATTTGAAGGTTTGCCCGACTAATGGCCGCGAGCGGGACTCGCTTCACACTCTGCGAACCCGGCTTTTCACTCCGAATAATGACTTCGTCGCTTTCCACACCAGCGATAATTCCCGTGATTTTCCTTTGTCCGCCGACCGGGGAATGCAGCAACATTTTGACTTTTTTCCCCGAGAACCTCTCAAAATCCGCCTTCTTCTTTATTCTTCGATTAATGCCGGGCGATGAGACTTCGAGGAAATACCTACCCTCGATCACATTCTCCGCGTCCAGCGCCGGACCCAGAAGATGGCTGACTTTTTCACAGTCCTCATGGGTTATCCCGCCCTCGGCCTTGTCAATAAAAA
>CAYVDS010000233.1:0-4081 GCA_964450145.1 uncultured bacterium | reverse complement strand
TAAAAAGCCGAAGAATCCACTGGCCTCCTTCGCGGCCAAATTCCAAATCCACAAGCGTGTAACCTTCAGCTCTGATAGCGGGTTCCACGATTTTCAAAATCCTGTCGGCAGTCGACTCCATACTCTCAAGAAAGTAGGTTCACGGTTTACGGTTTACAGTTTACGGTTGAAAGAATAGAAAGACCTTTTCAGGCTTCAAGTTTCAAACCGACCTTGTTTTCCTTCACAACACCCCGCCCCCGCGCAGCGGGTTAAGGCGCTCTTGACAAAGGTACAAAAAACACCCAAAACAAAGGCGGCAAACGCCGCCTTCACTTCATCTCCTTTCCGCTACAGTTGGAGAGCCAGCCCTATCAATACAAAAGAGTGGGTCGCTGCCCACTCTTTCTTACTCGGCGGCTCATTCTTAAACTAGTATACAACAAGCGGATGCAAAAATGCAAGCGGTTTTTGCAATAAGACGAAAGGAAAGAGTCTAAAGTCCAAGGTCGAAGGCCAATGAAGGGGAAAACGGGACAAATCAAACCGGAAAAGCGCGAAGCACGCTAAGAAAGAAAAAAGGTTCAAATCACGGATGACATGAATCCGCAACTGCAAGAAACTGTTTTTGGACCAGAAACCAAACGGTCCGTTGCCCGAAAGGAATAATCATTTGTCATTCTGAGCGAAGCGAAGAATCCCGTCCTCGGCCTCTAAGTCTTTGCATTTCATAGAGATTCGCTAAGCGCCAAACAAAAGCGTGGTGCCCACGCTATTCTGGATGTACGCTTCCGGCGCCTGTTTCGCGAATTCATGGATCGCTTTCCAGCCGGTGCAATGAGTGGGCGCGAGGAAATCTGGGGCCATTTCGCAGACCGCGCTGACCGTTGGTTCAATAATCGTTTCGTATAAGGGACCAGCCAGATGGAACCCGCCGACGACCGCATGCACTTTTTCAACGCCCGTCAATTCGCGGGCGTACTTCAGGGTGTTGACGATTCCGGCATGGGCGCATCCCGAGACTACGACAATGCCCTTCCCCCTGACAATGACCACGACGGACTGATCATCCGGCGTCAGCGGGTCAGGCTGCTCGACGCCATCCACAATGGCATATTGTATAGGAAAACCGAATTCGAATTCCGTATGACGGGGGATTTCGCCCGTGACCATGACCATGTTTCCGGCCAGCGTGGAAGGCGCGCTGCGTCGAACGATTTTCGCGCCCGCGTGCTCGATGGCCGCCGGGTCAAGCGGCTCCATACGAACCTCCGTGCCGTCGGGGATTCTGATAATCCGGGGGAAAAAAGCGTGTGGGTGAATCACGATGGGGATGCCCGGGCGCAGTTTCTTGAGGGCGGGCATCAGCGCCTTGATATGGTCGATGTGTCCGTGGCTGATGACCACGGCTTCGATTTCGGAAAAATCCACGCCGAGCCTTTCGGCGTTCACGAGCATTGTTGTCTCGCTTAATCCGGCATCGAGCAGAATCGAGCGTTTGATGTCGCCGTCGCTTACCCGGATGACGGCGGAGAATCCGTGCTCCGCGAACAGCGGGGGCGCCATTGTGCCGTCGCGAATCCGCGGCGCCCGCTTCGCGTTGTCCGAATTCTCAAGCAGAAGGTCCACAACATTATCAACCAGCGTCGTTATTTCAACGCTGTCAACCTCACGAACCGATATCTTATCTTTCATAAGCATCCTCAACAAAATCGTAAAGAATGTGAACCACGGGGGACACGGGGAAATCTCTTCTCCCCTTCGCCTCTTTCTTTTCTTTGCATTTTGATATTTTTCTCTTTGTCTCCCTTTCGCCTTGCTCCTTTTGCCTTTCGCCTATTCTGTTACTCCCATCCAATCCACTCAACCACCGAGTTCACCTCTTCCCTCGTCGACCTGAACGAACTTAGCGGCGAGTTGGGGTCGGGGTAACCGAGGCAAAAACTTGTGACAATCCGCTCGGTGTCGGGGATGCCAAGGCTTTGTTTGATATCTTTCGAGTACATGAGCGGCATGCCTATCCAGCACGTGCCGAGCTCCTTTGCGCAGGCGGCGAGCATAAGGTTCTCGACCGCAGCGCCGATGGATAGAAGCGCCCCTTCCGCCTGCGATTGGTCCATCGTGATAAAAACGGAGACGGGTGCATCAAAATACTTGAAGCTCCCTTTTACGAAAACCTCGATTGGGAGGTCGTTTTCTCTGAGAGTGTCGAAGATCGCTCTCGTCAATTCCTGCCGTCGCGAACTCATTTTCTCCTGAGCTGCCTCGTCGCCGCCCGCGCGAAACTGCTGAAGCTCGTTGCTGGTCTCGCGTCCCTCATCGAGGCATTTCAGGAGAAGCTCATCCACCTGCTGTTTCCGTTTGCCTCCGACCACATAGAATTTCCACGGCTGCGTGTTCGAGCCCGACGGCGCCATGATGGCGGCGCGGAGCAGTTCATCCATGGTCTCCTTGCTCACCGCGTCCAGTTTATACGCCCGTATGCTTCGTCTCGTCTTGATGGCTTCCATGATATCCATTGTGTTGACTCCTTAGGTAAAGTCGAAGGTCGAAAGTCGAAACTGAATTCGGCATTTCCGCATCAAAGGAGCCGCCACGATTTACGGCTCCTCTCGAACTCCTCAGAAACTACTACAGATGAAGGGAAGCGCTGATCAGCCGCGCTGCTTTGACGGTTTCCCGGCTGCTTCCTTTTTTTTCAACTTGTAGCCCTTGAGTCGACGATTAAACTCGTAGAGGTCACTGGGCTCTTTCAGGACTCTATTCATCTTCTTCATTTTCAAGTTTCTCTATATCAGCCTGGTCCTGTTTGAAGTCGCGCATCTTCTTGAGCCATACCAGATCCTTCCGACTCGCTATTCTCACCTTCCCTTGATCCGATTCGGCTTCAACAGAATCTCTGATTATTCTCCTGACCTCTTCGGTTCGGGCCAGGAGAACATAAATGAGCATCTCATCTCCCTCGCTCACTTTCAAAAAGCGATGAAGTTCTATGGGGACGCTGCTGAATGTCCACGGAGAGATAGACTCGAAATATCCGTCCTTTTCCAATATGCCTTTGGTCTTCTCGAAGTCTTCAAAATCAATCAGCAGATCAACGTCCCTCGTGAAGCGTGGCTCGGCGTAGAATGCCATTGCCACGCCCCCAACAAGGTCATACCTCACGCTGAATGTTTCTAACTCTTTCACCAAGCGGCTGAATTCTTCAAATACGTTCATCTACTTTAGCTTTCTCGCCTCTTCGCGCTCGGACGCCCGCTGCGTTGAAGACTGGCAGCCAGAATCATACTCAAACTAGTGTAATCGTTTCACACGGGAAAAATCAATCTGTCGAGAAATCTGGGGACTAAAAGGGGCCGAGGAAAGCGCGGAGTTGTGGGTAACGAGTTGCGAATGGCGAGTCGAAACCACGGCCAAGAGGCGCAACCGATGAAGATATGGGAACCGCCGATGAACGCTAATGAACGCGGATAAGAATTCTGGAGGAAAGGGGGAAACGGACCGAAACCACGGCTTGTTTCTGCGCCATGCACAGGTTTGACGAGAGTATTGCGGGCGATTTTTCGCTTCATTTCCTGTGTTTTCCTTTGTAATCCTTTGGCGCAAAAGCTGTGACGCAAGTGACGCAAAAAGGGCATCTGTACAACAAATCCCCTTAAGGAGAGAATATAGGCGAGAGGTAAACGGTGGCTGACGCCGCTGCCGATTTTGGATTTTAGGTTTTGGATTTTGGATTGAAAAGAACAAGGAACGCGAATGGCGCAAATGCGCAACGAATGGAGCGAATTCATCGGAGTTTTTCTTCCGTTCTTCTTTGTAAGTCTTTTTCGCACAGGGAGATGACACATATGACACAGGCATGACACAAAGGCCGGCTGAGGCGCGGCCAGGCGAAAGGAGCAAGGAGCAAGGCGATGGGATTTGGAAGCAACGTGTTGATAGGGACTTCTGGAGCAGTCGGATGGACAAGTTGGCGCGGGTCTTTTGAAGAAATATGACACATATGACGCATATGACACAAGAAATCGTGGTTCGTTTGAGAATTTTTTGGAATGTGGTTGTCCGAACCTAGTTTCTTGAGCCACAGAGGGCTCAGAGTTTG
>CAYVDS010000232.1:0-6557 GCA_964450145.1 uncultured bacterium | reverse complement strand
AATCGGGACTGTTCCCGAAGCTCAAATGTAAAGAAGCGTTAGAGACACTACACTAATGCTCACGATCACGCGCGGTCATCGTCTTTCGGGCAATATGCTCTTCTTGTTTCGGAGTGAATCAGATTGAAGCGGCAAACAGAAAATACTGCGTCGATGGCGCTGCCAAGCGGCATATTTCGGACACCTTCCAGAGATGTCACGAAGATTGCGCCTGAACAGGAAAGAGAGTTCAGGAACGCCGTCAAGAATATGACAAAATATCGGCTGCCACTGCAGAATGTGCTAAATCCGAAAGCCTGAAAGTTCTAGAAATTAATTTCTATGTCTGTTGACAAACATAGAGTCCTGTGATATAATGTCGCCCGACATACATTCCTAGGGCTTTCTTCGTCACAAAGGGGGGATGAGAGAAATAGAAAAAGCTTGGCAAGGAAGACTGCTGAGTATTGCGCAGCAATTCGCGACCAATGTAGGGCGCGGGGGGAAGACGTGCGGTGGTTTTGCAGTGCAACGGAATGGAATTGAAAGGAGCAAGCAAATGAGTAAAGTCTTTCGTGGCGGGAAGGGGTTCACCCTCGTCGAGTTGCTGGTGGTCATAGCTATTATAGGTATCTTAGCTGCGATCCTCCTGCCAGCGCTGGCGAAGGCCAGAGAGTCGGCCCGCCGCTCTGCATGCGTCAACAACCTCAAGCAGATCGGCCTGGTGCTCGGCCTGTATGCGACGGAGAACAAGGAACTATTCCCGGTCCTTTCTAATCAAAGCGCCATCTTTATGTTCGACGGCAACGCGGTGTACCCGGAGTATCTCACCGATGCGGCAATTCTGGCGTGTCCTTCGGACCCCGAAACGAATCCGAAGTCGAATTTCCGTCTGACCGTGAACACCTCGCTGAGCGACAACTCGTGGAACGCTACTACCTCGTCGTTCACAAAGGGAACCGTGCATCCTGACTGTATGGGCCCGATGAGCTACGTGTACGCCGGCTGGATGCTTATGGACAACAGCGAAATGCTGTCGGGCTTAGTCGCATACACGTGGCTTGATGTCTCTCTCCCCATCAGCAAGGCCAACACTGACGGCTGGCGCGACCGCAGCCTGAACATGGCCTCGTTCGGTTTCACCGGCTCGGGCAACGCGGCCGGCAACACCATTAATAGGCTCTCCACGAGCGTCGACAGGTTCCTGGTCACCGACATGAACACGATTCTCACTGGCGCTGAGTCCGGCTCGAGCGCCGTGCCGGTCATGTGGGACCAGATTTCGACGAATATCACCGAGTTCAGCCACGTTCCCGCCGGTCAGAACGTGCTGTTCATGGATGGTCACGTCGAATTCTATCGCTATGACAGAGCATCGACGAAGTTTCCTGTGTCGCCTCTGTACGCGGCGGTCAACGGCGGTGTTGAAAGTATTTTGAACGGGTATTGTCCCGACATTGAGTAGTTATCAATAATTCCCCCTGCACCTTGTTGTTTCGACGGAAAGGGGAAGACGAAAAGTCTTCCCCTTTCCTTATGTTTGCGGAAATAGACGCAATCCGGCGGTTCTCCCATGCAAACTCGTCAACCTTTCACCGGCCCGGCGGAGGGCGTAAATTGTCGGAAGAAAAAATGTGGAAGGAGAGTTGACATCTGGCCCCGACGGTGATATTCTGTCGGCTGTCAAACAGATATTTCTGGGAATCACATATGCCAAGAAAGAAAATTACCGACCAGAGAAGGCAGCAAATCTTCGAAGGCTTTTTCGAGTGCCTGTCGATGGGCGGACACGAGCAGATAACCATCAAGGACATCGCCAGGGCTGCGAACGTCAGCTACGGTGTGATGCACTACTATTTCAAGAGCAAAAAGGAGATTGTGTTCGCCTTCGTCGAAGACTATGTGGGGCAGCAAGAAGAGCTCCTGCGAAGCCTGATAAGCGCTTCCGACTCGCCGTGGGAGCGTCTGCGTAAGATCATTTCATTCCTCATAGACAAGTTCATCTTCGACCAGAAAGTCAACAGGGTTTTCCTCAATCTCTATCAGATGGCAAGCAATGACGAAGAGATCAGGAACTGCATGAAGAACTCGTACGCGCACTATAGGAAAATAGTCCAGGATGTTATCGAGTTCGGAATCTCGCGCGGCGAATTTGCTCGAGTGAATCCTGAGAAGTCAGCGCTGCTCTTTGTCGGCTGCATTGAAGGAATCTGGCTTCAGATATCCATGGACCCGGCCCTCTCGACGAACAAGGCGATTTACGACCTTCTGTACGAGAACGTCCAGCTTCAGCTTGATCCTGAGAAGCAGGCCGCCGGCAGAGAGTGACACCCTTCGCATGCATTCTCTAAGCCCCTGTGCGCATGTGCGGGGCGCTGCTCATCGCACATCTCCCAAATCTGACTGCGACGTAATTCTTGGCGGAGAAACATGGATTCCCGCTCCCCGATAACAGTCAACGAGGGTTTTGCGGGAATGACGTAAGGCATTCAAGTTTTTGGTCTTAACCATGAACTATGAACCAGGAACCATGAACTGGTTTCTTAGGAGCGCCCGGCCCCACTACGCCGGGTTGATTATGCAAGAAACGCGAGGCGTGTACAGATTATCATTCCCGCGAAAGCGGGAATCCATTCTTCTTTTTGCGGTCCAACCATGAACCATGAACCGAGTTTCTCAGGAGCGACCGCCCACGCCCGCGGCGTGGTTGTTTGTGGAAGAAACGAGCTAACATACCCCCCCTTTGCAAAGGGGGGAAGGGGGGATTTCTGAGGCCCTCAGCAGCCAGACTAATGATTACACGCTAAGTTTGAAAAGTGAGCGCTTGATCACGCCTCGGCGTGATTAATTGGGAAGAAAGGTGAAGCTTGACCTTCATCATGTCATTCTGAGCGGAGCGAAGAATCTCTCTTTTGTTTCTTTTGACCTTGAACCTACTTTCTCAGGAGGGAGGTACACACATCATGACTCTCACAAAAGCGCCTGAAACCCCTGGATATGTTCTTTATGGCCCGGAACCAAAATTTCCGGATGTCCCCTACGCGGAATGGAAGGCCCGGATAGATAAAGCACGGAAACTCATGCGTGAGAACAAGATCGATCTTCTCATGCTCTGGAGCAGGCAAAATTGCAGGTACTTCGCAGGATTCACTTCCGTACACTGGCATCTCCCGAGTATCCAGCCGCTCGTAGCCCTCATCCCCGTCGAAGGGGAACCCGTGGCCATTACGGGCGAGTTCTTCCGGTGGACGGTCGAAGCTCAAAGCTGGATACGAGACATCCGAACTCAATCGGACGTGCATCATGTGAGGTCAGAAAGAGAACTCCCGCGAGAGGTCGCCGCGACCGTCAAGGAAATGGGCTATGGAAAAGGAAACATCGCGCTCGAAATGGGATCTCTCGGGCACACGTGGATTCCGAGACCATTGAATGATATACAGACCTTGATGAAGGAGTTGCCGGATGCAAAATTTGTCGACGGCGACAAGGTGATCTGGGGGTGCCGTCTGATCAAATCGCCGCTCGAGATAGACAGGCTCACGAAGGCTGCCGCCATACACAGGCAATCGATGGCCGCAGTCGCCGAGCAATATAGGCCGGGGATGACCGAACAAGACGTCGGCAAGATATTCCTCTTGACGGCATACGAAAACGGGGCGGATTGGGTCTTGCCAGGCCACATCATGTGCGGCCTCGAAAAGGAAGGGGTGTACGACACAGGCTACCATTTTGACGGAGTGATAATAAACCGGGGAGACGTCTTATCAGTCGACATGATTGTCAGATATAAAGGATATTGGGCAGACATGGGCAGAATGATCTATGTCGGCCCGCCCTCGGAAAATTTCAGAAAGAGTTGGGAAACCATCGGGAAAGGCTTCGATGCAGCCGTCGAAACCGCGAAGCCCGGCGTCAGAGCGAAAGATGTATGGGCAGCCGTAAATAAGGTCGTGGAAGACGGCGGACTCGCGGGCTTTGAGATGTATGGGCATGGCATCGGGATGGATATTCAGGAGCCGCCCGTCGTTTCAGGCACGGACGAGATGGTGCTCGAGGCGGGAATGACCTTCGAGATCGAATCGCTCGGAGTTCTGGGAATGCGGAAGATGGGCGGCGAAGGCGGGTTCCAGTACGAGAATCTGCTCGTGATAACCCAGAAAGGCTGTTACCCGGTTTGGGGGTTGCCGAGAGAGATAATGCAAACCGCCCACTATTAGTACGGTGACATCATAATTCGGGGACATGATGCTTCATCGTGTCCCCGAATTATGCGAAACAATGGACGTTTTCTGTCTTTGTGGACCATTGCACCCTTATTTTTTGAAGCGCTTCACCAAATTATAACTCATTATCAAGAAACAGGAGGTTTTCGCATGGCACTGAAGAAAGCGCCAGAACCGCAGGGTTACGAACTGTACGGGCCGAGCCCCAAATTCCCCGATGTTCCTCACGCCGAATGGAAGGCGAGAATCGACAAGGTGAAGAAATTGATGAGGCGAGACAAAATCGACCTCCTTATGCTCTGGATGAAACAGAACTGTCGATATTTCGCCTGCTTCACTTCCGGCCATTGGGAACTCCCAAGCATCCAGCCGCTTGTCGCATTGATTCCGGTAGACGGCGACCCCGTCGCCATCACAGGCGAGTTTTTTCGGTGGACCGTCGAGGCCCAAAGCTGGATTCGCGATATCAGAACTCAGCTCGACGTTCACCAGGGCGACTCGGAAAGGACATTTCCCAAGGACGTTGCCGACGCCGTCAAAGACATGGGCTATGAAAAAGCGACTATCGCTCTTGAAAAAGGCCCGCTTGGGCATATGTATATACCCCGCCCACTGAACGACATCGAGACGCTGATGAAGGCGTTGCCCCATGCAAAGTTCGCGGACGGCGACAAGGTGATCTGGGAGTGCCGCATGATTAAATCGCCGCTCGAAATCGAAAGACTGACCAAGGCCGCCATGATCTATAAGCAATGCCTGTCGACCGTAGTCGAAAGATACCGGCCGGGCATGACGGAAAATGATGTGGGAAAGATATACGCCTGTGCCGCTATGGAAAACGGCGCCGACAAGACCGGGATCGGCCATATCATGTGCGGTTCCGACCGTGAGGGTATGTGGGATACCGGCCACTATTTCGACGGATGCACAATAAACAGGGGCGATTATCTGTCGCTCGACACCCCTGTTCGGTACAAGGGATATTGGGCCGATATGGGGAGAATAATCAACGTCGGTCCCGCCACCGAGAGCTGGAAGAACTGCTGGGACGCCATTGGCCGCGGGTTCGATGCGGCCGTCAAGGTCGCAAGGCCCGGCATCAAGGCGAAGGAAGTCTGGAAAGCGGTGAACGACGCCGTCGAAGAAGGGGGTCTCATGGGCTTCGAAATGTACGGCCATGGGATAGGTATAGATGTGCAAGAACCCCCTGTTCTCGGAATGACGGAGGATACGATTCTCGAAGCGGGAATGACATTCGAGGTCGAATCGCTTGGCGGAACCGCTCTCAGAAAGTTCGGCGGAGAAGGAATATTCCAATATGAGAATCTGGTGATTATCACCGAGAACGGGTGCAGTCCCGTCATAGGCCTTCCTCACCACATTATCGAGACAACGCATTCTTGACGTTTCTGAAAAAATCGGGGACAAGAAAAATCGGGGACATGATGCCCCATCGTGTCCCCGATTTTTCCCCGTGCCGCATCGTGTCCCCAATTTTCGCTATGAGCGATCCGTAACTTGTCCCCTACACTCCTCCCCACCCGCACACCCGCTTTACTGCCGCCGCGGCGCTCATCATTGCCGCCTCCATCGCCTCTCCGCAAAGAACGCTGCTGACAAAGGAAACCCGTCTCAACTTCCTTGCGGTTTCCAGGAAATCGAGAACGCTCTTGTGCGCTCCGGGAGGATAGATCGCATTCACGAATTTGTGCCGCTGGACTCTTGCATCCTCAATCCACCTTGAAAAACCTGGTACCATAAGTTCGATGTCCTCTTGCGCTTTCTTCAGCACCACATCATCAGGCTTGTCCATCAGGTCCGACGACATCGGATAAATCCCGAATCCGACCAATATGCTTTTCCCGCTCGGGACCGTCTCCGGCGCCTTCATGAGTTGGTCAACTGCATATCCATATGTTTTCCTGATCTTGGGGTCGCTGAAGTAGCACCAGATGTTCTTGTCCAGCGGCCGGTCGAGAAAGAAGACCGGCATGGGAGATTGTGCGTAGGTCACAGACTCGAGAAAGCGCCGTTGCTCCGCCATTTCTTCCGGCATGAGAGGGGCGGCGGCGGGAGGCGTGGTGGCGACTATCACATGACCGGCTTTACGGACTGAGCCATCGTTATCCAATTGCACTCCAACCACGCTTCCCTTTTCGGTCACAAGCTTCCGGACAGGAGTTCCATAGCGGACAGGCAAGCGTTTGGCCAACTCATAGGCAAGCGACGCGATGCCTCCGGTCAAGCTAATATAACCGGGAAAAAGTATATTCTGGAAGTGCCTGATGAAGCAATAGAAACTCATCCACTCCGGCCTGCCGGGCGGCGGGCTGGTCGTTCTGGAGATTTTCGACG
>CAYVDS010000231.1:0-6559 GCA_964450145.1 uncultured bacterium | reverse complement strand
TCGGGGACACCTTGCGGCAAGGTGTCCCCGAATTAAGATGCGGCAAGGTGTCCCCGAATTAGCGGCTGCTCCTATAGCGGGCGCCACAAGGATTTCATGGAATTTATCGGCAACATAATCACGCAGGCGTTCGATATGGCGCTTCTGCCTTTCAGCAATCTCTCTCCTCTGTGGGGGCTCCTCACGGTCTCTATCGTGACAGGCGTCATAATGGTCCTGATTTTCAAACACACGTCCAATCAGGCGGCCATCAGAAACACAAAGGACAAGATAAGCGCGTATTTCCTCGAGGTCCGGCTATTCAAAGACGACCTCGGGCTAATGCTCGAGGCGCAGAAGAAAATACTCCGAAGCACGCTCACCTACATGAGGTACTCAGTCACGCCCATGTTTGTAATGATTGTTCCCGTCGTGCTGATTATGGCCCAGTTAGGTATACGTTACAGCCACAGGCCTCTCAAACCCGGCGAAAGCGCTGTCGTAAAATTGAAGTTGGCAGGCGCCCGTTCCGTCGAAGATGTCCCTGTGTTAGTGGAAAACGCCGACGGCCTGCAAGTGGAAACTCCGCTCCTGCGGATTTCCGGCAAACGTGAAATCGACTTCCGAATAAGAGCCCTCACACAAGGGGAACACGTGTTGTCGGTTCAAGTTGAAGACGAATACGTCCGAATCCCCGTTATGGCTGCCGGGACGATTCAACGCGTTTACCCAGTGAGACGCCATTCGAGTTTGACAGAGACCCTGCTGTCGCCCGGGCAGAGCCCCCTGCCGGAGAATTCAAGGCTGGAGGAGACAGGAATCAACTACCCCGCCCATGCAATCAAGGTCTTAGGCTTCAACGCAAACTGGCTCGTCATCTTCTTCGTCGGCTCTATAATTGCCGGTTACCTGCTTAAAGGCGTCTTCAAAGTCGATCTGTAGAATATCTGCGCCGGGATCTCTGCGAACTCATTTGCATATATGAAGCTGATTCTGTAGGTGCGAATTCATTCGCATGCGCGATGCGGAAAGAGCCCGAAAACACTATGCGAATAAATTCGCACCTACAATAGTCCTGCCCCAAATTCCGAAATATGGAACAGTCTCGATGGGGGGAGTTTCCCCAAAAGCTGCCAGCCGATTTCCTTAATTTGGGGACACCATGCCGCATGGTGTCCCCAAATTAAGGGCCCTTTCTTTCACACATTGCCCCTTCACAGGCGGGCTCGGATGCTCGTACCAGCGCGTCATTGGATATAACCGAGGGACTTGAGATTCTTCTCGAGGTTGCTATCTGCCTTGTGAGACGCATCGGGAGATAACAACACAGATTTCCCTATCAGGGGAGCCAATATCGATTGAAAGCGTTTCTCCAAATCCGGCAATTTCCCGAAGAGATTGTTACTCTCGCCGGGGTCTTTCAGAATATTATAAAGCTCGTGTTTGCCGTTCGAATTCCATATCCATTTGTAATCCCCCTCGTAGGCGGCTCTCTCATGCTTGTCAAATCTTTTCCCGTACAACTTGACCGCGCCATCGTTGCGGTGAAGCTCCGTTATGAGTAGTTGACGCCGGTCCGAGACCGCCCCATTATCAACCGTTTCGGGAACTGGCTGGCCAATGTATTCCAGAATCGTGGGCATTATCCCCATAATGGACACCGGCGTTTTGACTATTCCCCCCTTTTTGTCTTTCTTGGGGTATTTGATGATAAGCGGCACACGCACGAGGTCCTCATAAAGAGAAAGGCCATGACTGAGGAGGCGGTGTTCGCCAAAACTCTCGCCATGGTCTGCCGTCACAATAATAAGAGTGGAATCGTAGAGACCGAGCCGCTTCATTTCCTCAAGCAGCGCGCCAATCTGGCTGTCCATGAACGTAATCTCGGCATCGTACTCCGGCAGGAGAACGCTTTGTTCCTCCTTTTTCAGGTCCCGGCTTCCCTTAAGGATATCCACATAGCGCGGGCTTTGAATGTCAAATATTTCGCCGGGTGCTTTGGGATTTCCCCAAGGTTGGGGAGCGTGATACGGATTGTGCGGGTCATAATAGTTCAGGAAGAGAAAAAGCGGCGCCGTATCTGAGGGTGTGTGAAACTTCCTTAGAAGGCGAATGGCTTCGGCGGTCGTCTCATCCGCGCTTCGGTCGCATCGGTGGAACTCTCCCTCCTCAATGTTCCAATCGTAGTAATACTCGAAACCCCGGCTGACGCCCAGACTGGAGGACAGCATCGGGGTTGACACAACTCCGAGCGTCCGATAGCCGGCCTTCCCGAGCTCTTCTGCAAGTGTTGGCAATCTTGAATCCAGAGGCTTAAGCCGAAGCACTCCGAACTGAATTCCCCCCTCCGACATGAAATGCGCGCCGTGATGTGTGGGAAGCGCTCCCGTAAAAAGCGACGCATGCGCAGGTAGTGTCCACGACGAAGGAGACAAGGCATACTCGTATCTCACTCCTTCTTCCGCGAGCTTATCAATGGCAGGCGTAGTCTTCTCATGATAGCCGTAGCACGACAGGTGATCCCATCTTGTCGTGTCGAGAACTATGAGCAGAATATTCGGCCTGGGCCGCGGACGCAAAAGCCCGAGCCCCCAGAAAGCTCCTACAACCAGCAAACATATTATCGCCGCGACTCCGAACAAAATGCGAACACGCATCCTTTTTCTCCTAAGAAACGAGGTCTACAGTCTACGGTTCACGGTTTACGGTTCAACAATCGCCGTGCCTCTTTCCCCCCTTTACAAAAAGGGGCGGCAGGGGGGATTTTTCCACTATGGAGGCTTAGATCTGTTTCTTTCAAGATTAACCGCGCCGTAGCGTGGTCAGGCGCTCCTAAGAAATCGGCAACCATTGTCCCTAATTCGGGGACACCTTGCCGTCCCGCCTGCGGCGGGATCCCCAAATTAAGGCTTGTTTCTTTCGCAATCAACCTCCACCACTGAGCAGGGTCGATTGCTCTCACCGACAAACAGTCATCCGCCGAGACAGGCTATCCCTAATTTAACTGATTTGCCGTTGACAATCAAGCGGAAAGGACCCAACTATCCCTTTCTGTCTGTCCTTGCCTTGGCGCTTCGACGGGCCTTTGAAAGAGCGCTGAGCAATGCCGGGGCAGGCGTTTTCTCAGCAATGGTTTTCCCGTCAGGCGCAGGGACGCCAGTAGACGCAGGACGACCGGCCAGTGTCTCGGTTTCTACCTTCGAGGTTTCCGGAACCTTTTGGAATCTCACTAGTTTTGCACGTTTTTCAGATGAAGCCATCTTAGACCACATCCGGATAACACCCGCTGACAATCTCAATTTCTTGCTTGAAATCAATCCGGTTCTGCGCTCAAAGACTTCGAGCAGCAAAAGGATGATAACAACAAGCAATAACCAGCGGCCTATGGGAATGATTTGTGATTGCCTCGGCATGTCATCCCAAATACCTGCAAGGTTAACCCTTTCAGAACCATGTGTTGCTTTTGCGAGCCTGACTAATGTTGCAGCGCAATTTCCGGTTTCAGCCGGCTTGTACTGCGGCGCCTAAGGAAGGCATACTGGCGGCAATGTTACCGGAGTCGATCCCGGAATCTGCACAATTGATAAGGCTGTCTCAGAGCCGCTTATTGGTATTTCGACCGCAAGGGTATCAGCGTCTTCGTACTGCATCGTGTCTTTTCTCGTGCTAGGGGCTCTCCCCGGGACTCCATGGAGCGTCGTCACTTCGGGCAGCCCAATCAAAGGCTGCTCATCTCTTTCCGGATTCAGATGCAGTCTCACCTGAGACACGCCGCTTTGGACTTCCTGCGTGACGAGAAGGTCAGGGCCAAGGTTTGACCCGTCTCCGGCGACCCATCGCGCGAGACTTGTGAAAAAGCTTCCTATATCCTTCCACCCGGCGATGTCTCCTGTGAAAGGGCCATTGGCCTGGCCGGTATAGCTAAGAGTTCGCCCGATGCCCGCTTGCCATGCCGCAACAATCGGAGCGTCGTATTCATCAGAAGTGACGACGGCAAGGTTTGCATTCGGGCGAAGATAGCAAAGATTGTATCCGCCAATTTTGCGAACCAAATTGAACTGACGGCCGGTCAATGAGACCAGACCGGGTGTTACTTTTACCTTCGTGGGGTCTTCAAGAAAAGAACTTCGAGCAACTACGAAAGTATCTTGTGCGAACAATCGAGGTAATTCTGATGGGCTCTCCGTGAAAAAGCATCGGCCTTTGCCCCGCGAGGCTATGTCTTCGAGCAATCCTGCATCAACGTCCGCAGGCTTGCCCAAGCCTATGACACTGACAGTAATTCCGGCCTCCACGCATTTTTCGAGCAACTGCTTATATTGTCCGGGTTCTTCAGAATCAGCCGCATCAGAAAAAAGGATTATATGCCGCGTTTGTGATTTGGCCGAGGATAACATCATGGCGGCATTGGAAAGGGCTTCGTAAACGAATATCCCCCCTCCCATTGATTCGATCCTGAGAATCTTGTCACGCTCGTGTGTATTCTTGTCAACCGAACCAAGGTCAACAATTAGATGGGGCGAGCTGTCAACTGCGATTACGCCGAATTCGTCCATCGGAGAAAGGAGATCAAGCACTTGCACGGTCGCAAGATTGGCCAAATCCATTTTTGTTCTTCCACCCTCGACCGGAGCAGCCATGCTGCCTGATCGATCGAGAGCCACGACCATGGCCAGAGCCAATTTCCTGTGTTCCCTTCTCAGCTCCATCGATACCGGCATAATAGGTTCCAGAGGAGATTTGAAGTATCCCCCGGGGCCAAAAGAGTTTTTGCCACCGGTCATCATAAGCCCTGCCCCGGCTTCTCTAACCCATGCAGCAATATTATCCATTGCGGTCTCGCCTATTTCTTGAGCGGGGATGTCATCTATGAGAACCGCCGAGAAGTTTGATAAATCTTCAAGCGCCCAGTTGCAAGATGCGGGAGGCAACGCCTGAACATTAAGCTGACCGGACTGAATGAGCTTGGCCAAGCCCGATTCAGGTGAACCGGTGACCAAAAGCACAGGTTTCTGGCCTTTTACTCCGAGAAGAGCTTTCGCTGAATTGTTCTCAGGCGCTGGATCATTCGGACTCGCTGCAATGGAAAAATTGTATTGAATAGTTCCCGGTTGTGTTGCCCTATCACGAAAAGTCAAACGTGTCAGGCCAGAAGAAACAATCTTCTTCGATGAAGCCATAGTTTTCGAGTTTCGACTCAACTGAAAAGAGACTTCTTGCTGGAGGGGCGATTGGACCCATGCGGCAATCATAAACGACTCGCCCGGCGCCACGGTTTTCGGGATATCCAGACGGGATATCGCCAAATCATTATTAGAGGGTCTTTCGAGAAGACGGTAGTCTATGGAAATTCCGCGAGCCGCCGCGCCGGACGAAACAGCGGCAGGATCGCTGCCAGTCCATCTGCCGTCGGACAACACCAGTATTGTCCCGGGAGATTCGTTGGGAACAAGAGAGATTGCTGTCCGAATCGCTTCGGCAAGATTTGAGGCGTCGAGACCCACTTCCGCCGAAAAGCCCGGGAATTTTCCCGCTTGCGCAGACTGTTCGATTGCAGCTTTCTGGCCGAAAGAAACGACCGCAAGTTTATCGCCCGCGGCCATTTCAGATTGGATCAAATCGACAGCTTCTTTTTGTCTCAAGGCCGCGTCGGCAGGCATCGAACTGCTTCGATCAGCAACGACCACGACCGTGCCCCGGCGACTTGGCAGTTTCATGGAAAGACCGCACATGGCCAACAAGACCAGCGTAACTATGACAATCCTGAGTATCTGCAATAGACGCGAGGGCGGTTCCAACCACCATAGAGAGAGCGCCAACGGAATTGCAAGCAGCAGCCAAACCGGATGGAGCAATGTCATATGCCGCTGCCTTTCTGATAAGTTGCTGTGACGAACCTGTGCGCCGCCAGCAAGGCCAATGCAATCAGCAGCGCCAGCCAGTCGACTGGCCTGTATTCCCACCAGAACAAACTTGCCTGCTGCCAGTTGCCCCATTTGCCAGTCTCCGCCTTTGTGATATCGGATTCAGATTTCGAGGCGGCATTAACAGACAGAGTATACTGGCTCTTCTCTGTCCGCAATTTGTAAAGCCCGGGCATATCAGGTTCGATGTGAACGGTCTCTGTAAGCGCAGAAATTTTCCTCTCATTGTTGTCCGGCCCTATAAGGGACAACTCCTGTTCTCGCGGGTCCTTCGTGAAGCTAACGGATGAGCCCAGAACGATGTTTGATTGCGCAAGACCCGGCAGAAAAGATTTTCTCCACTGGATGAGGTTCCAAATCAAAATGGGCCAGTTCGGCGACTGTAACAACGTGGAAAGGTCAGGATTCAAAGCGATTGTGATATCATGTGCGCCTGCGGGAAATTCTTTGTCTATCAACAGGGGAATATTTCCCGCAGCAATGACAGGCATTCCTGTGAATTGGTTTGCTTCGCCCGCTCCCCAGATTACGCCTTCGAGCGAAAGTCCTTCAGTCAGCGGATGGGAATGATCTACGACGAATGGCCCGACATAAGCGGCTGAGTCAGGCTCCGACACTATTCGCACTGTCCAGAGGCCGGGGCCGGTAGCCGTCTC
>CAYVDS010000230.1:0-6615 GCA_964450145.1 uncultured bacterium | reverse complement strand
TGCGTATCTTATACCAACTGCAACGCTTGGATGCCCGCTTTTTCACATTACCAGGTCTACACATTGGACATTTCGTAAGCTCGCATGGCCCGCTCGAACAGCATCATGAAAATATTTGAACACACATCCATCAATCAGGTCGCGAGCATCACGGACAGGTACAACAGCGGTGAGAGTCACGACTACGACGATGGCGACAGGCTTCCTCTGCGCTCCTCCGCGTCCTCCGCGGTTCACAGATTCTTTCGTGAATTTCGTGACCTTTCGTGGCGAAACTTCTTTGGTTCTGATGCTTCTCGGTGAACTCGGGGAATTTTGTGGCCAAAATGAATCAGTGAAAACCCGTGGATAAAAGCTCTTCTCCCCCATCATCGCAGAACCCCAAACGACAATTACGTCCATACAGCCGGACTCCACAAGCAATGACACCCTCCGGGCCTTGTCAAACCTTTACCTCCGCAGATGCAAGATGCTCGGCTTCGGTAATACCCGCACCGTCGAGGAATATCTGAGAAGAAACCTTCGCTCTACGTAATTAGCGGGAAGCACGATCAGTTCGTGAACTTCGATGCCCTTCGTGGATAAATCCTTTCTGAGGCCACAAAGGTTCTTGACAGGCAGCAGATCATGTGGTACAATTTGGACTAACCGGTTAGTCCTAAAACCCGAGGGAGACCATGGACAGCAAACAGAAAATACTCGCCGAGGCCGCTAAGCTCATTCACACCAAAGGGTTCAATAACACCAGTGTGCAGGATATTCTTGACGCCACCGCTGTCACCAAAAGCAATTTCTACTACCATTTCGAGAGCAAGGAGCAACTGGCATTCGAGGTGCTTTCGCGGAGAATGCAGTGGTTCTATGCTCAGGTTATCGAGCCGTCGCTGGATAACCCTGATCTCCGGCCGGCGGAGCAAGTCGACGTGTTTATGGATAAGATTCTAGCGCTTGGGACCTCGCCTGAGGGGGAACTCGGCTGCCCGTTCGGTAATCTGGCGCAAGAGATGAGCGCGGTCCATGAGCCATTACGGCAGACCCTGAGCAAATTCTTCAGCCTGGGGGCCGAGCGTCTGGAAAACTGTTTCGATGAAGGCAAGCAGGCAGGCGTGTTCAAAGAGGCTTTGCCCTCGCGGCAACTCGCCGAGTTCGTGCTCGCGCAGGTTCAGGGTTCGTTCTTGCTTCGGAAGACGCACAAGGACCCGCGTGTGATGGAGCGCAACGTCGAGATGCTGCGGCAGATGATAAGCGGATGGATAGCGTGATTTCCTCCGAGAAGCAGTAAAGGGACCACGGCGCGGAACAGCCGCAACCAAACAAGAAGAAGAGGCAAAGGGAACCACGGATTACGCGGATTACACGGATTTTGAAAAGAGAAAAAGAAAAGGAAAGAAAGAAGAAGAGGCAGTCTTAACCACAGATTCACACGGATTAACAACTCAACAAGACCCTCAGAAGTCATTCCCATAAAAGTTGGAATCAATTTAGCGACAATAAGTTATGCAAGTATCTCTTGAAAATCACGACAGAAATTAAAGAAAATGCAATGCAGTAGTACGGATTAAGAAGAAAAAGAGACATTCTTATCCACAGATTGACACGGATTAACACGGATTAGAGAAGAACAAAAGAATGGATTCCCGCCTGCGCGGGAATGATAAGAGAATCTGTTCATTCGGGTAATTCGGTCTGCGCTTGGCGTGATTCGTGATATTCGTGTTCCGAAGTTTCTTTGGTCTATTGCCATGACTCGGTGACCTCCGTGCGCTCTATGGCTAAATGAATTTAGTTTGCGGCCTCGCCGCGCAGTGTGAATCTGCGAAATCTGCGGATTCAAAGAAGTTAGTCTGGCGTTTCAAAAGGAGAAGAATATGAGTAAAGATAGTTTTCAGAAGTTGGCCGAACATCTCGACGCGATGCCTCAGGGATTTCCGAAGACCGCGAGCGGGGTTGAGATGAAGATTCTCAAGAAAGTTTTCAACGAGGAAGAGGCTGAAGTCGCGTCCCAGATGAAGCTCGTTCCCGAGCCCCCCGAGCAAGTGGCCGACCGGTTGGGCCGAGACCAGAAAGAGATGGCCGAGTTTCTCGAGAAAATGACGTCGAAGGGCCAGATCATGGGGATGGGACCACGTGAGAGCCGCATGTACGCCGCGTTTCCGTTCCTCATCGGTATTCACGAATTCCAGCTTGCGCGGTTGGATAGGGAATACGTCGAGTTGTTCGAGCACTACCTCGAGGAGGCGCTCGCGCAGAAGCTCGGGGAGATGGGACCGTCGCAGGTGCGGGTGTATCCCATAGAACAAGCAATCCCCGACCAGATCACCATTCTTCCATTTGAAAAGGTGTCCACCATGATCGAGAAGGCGCAGGCGTGGGCCGTGTCAGACTGCATTTGCCGCAAAGAGATGAAGATACTGGGCAAGGCCTGCAATAAGACGATGAACAACTGCATCGCTTTCTCGGACGATCCGACCGGATTCGACATCGAGTATCGCGGCGCGCGGAAAGCCACCAAGCAGGAGGTCCTCGAACTCTTAAAAAAGGCCGAGGAAGAGGGCCTGGTGCACAACTCATGGAACGTGCAGGACAACCACGTGTTTGTGTGCAACTGCTGCACATGCTGTTGCGCGATCTTGCGCGGGGTGAAGATGTCCAAATCGCCTCACTTCCTTGCAAAATCCAATTATGTTGCGCAGATTGAGCCCGACACATGCGTCGCGTGCGGCGTGTGCGCCGACGAGAGATGTCCGATGGGCGCCATCGACTCGCGCGGCGAATTCTACGAGGTCAATCCCGAACGCTGCATCGGCTGCGGCGTATGCGTTGTGACGTGCCCGAGCGGCGCTCTCTCGCTCCAGCGAAAGGCTGAGGACGAAGTGAACATTCCGCCGGATAACATCGTCGCATGGACGATGGAAAAGGCGCAGAAGACGGGACGGACCATGGAAGGACTGATCTGATTTTGGATTTTGGATTAGAAGAGAACTTCTCTAACCGCAGATGCACGCGGATCAGAGAAGAAGAAAGCGAAGTTAGGGGATCATCCGTGACGTCATTCTGAGCGAAGCGAAGAATCCCCCTTTACCCTTACCCTTTTACCTTTGCCCTTTTTAAGGAGGACGCCATGCAGAAATCACCATACCGAAAACTGGCTGAGAAGCTGGACATGAACATGACTGGTATGCCAAAGAAGGACGGCGATTTTTCTCCGGCCTTTCTGCGATATCTCGAATTGCTCTTCACGCCGGAGGAAGCGGAGGTGGCGTCGTTCTTATCGGTTGACCAGAACCGAATGACGGCGGAAGAAGTCGCCGAGAAAGCCAACCGTCCGGCGGAGGCAGTCGAGCAAATCCTCAACCGGCTTGCAGAGAAGGGAGCAATTCTCGGATTTGGCGGCCAATATATATTGCCGGTGGCGCCACTGCTGGTAAACATTCATCAGTTCCGAAGTGCGGTAGACGAAGACACTGTGAAGGCCGGAAACTTGTATCAAGATTTCTACATCAAAGACGGTTTCTATCGTTTTTACGAATCATCGGCGCAGGGGACGCCAATCCGCCGGGCCGTGCCTATCAACCAATCGATTTCGGACGGCCAGCACGTGCTGTCACATGAAGAGGTCAAGCTCTTCCTCGACGAAGCCAACATGGGCGCGATCGCGCTCGTGCCGTGCCCGTGCCGGAACCGAACGGAAAAAATGGGAATCCGCGAGTGCAAAGACGAGCACGGCGTGGAATCGTGTCTGTTCCTCGGAATGCCCGCAATGCTCATGATCGGGCGCGGCGAGGGAAAGCAAATCTCTCGCGAAGAAGCCGAAAGTTACATCAAAGAAATGCGAGAGCTTGGCCTCGTGGTGATGACGGACAACGCGGCCATCATGAAAGACGGCGTAGTCTGCTTCTGCTGCGGCTGTTGCTGTTCGATCACGCGCGGGCTCACACGCTGGAGCAATCCGAGAGCGTTTGCGAGGTCCAACTTCGTCGCGCGCGCGAGCGACGATTGCGCGCTATGCGGAACATGCGTTGACCGCTGCATGTTCAAAGCGATATCTTTGCCCGACGGCGCTGAAAAGTCTCAAATCGACGAGAATCGGTGCATGGGTTGCGGCGCATGCACTGTCACATGCCCGACCGAGGCGCTCCGCCTCGAACGTCTCGAGCGCGAGCCGATATTTACTAGTGCGTCGGAACTGCGTTCGACGGTCGCCGCCGAGAACGAGGCCGCAGGGCAGAAAAGGCCTCTGCAATAAGATAGGGCAAGGGCATCTCTCGAGGGGTAAAAGGGGAAACGGCGAAAAGGGGAAAGGGAAAATCCCCCTCTTGAGACTGTCCCGTAATTGACAAACGGGGTGTAAATTCTGATTGACAAACGGGGTGTAAATTCTGTAGGTGCGAATTTATTCCGCATAATATTTTCAGGCTCTTTTCGCATCGCATCTGCGAATAAATTCGCACCTACAGAATTATGGGACAGTTTCTCTTTCCCCCTTTGCAAAGGGGGACGAAGGGGGATTTGGAAAATGTTCCTTTTTTTTGACTGGCAACTCGTGACTCGGCACTGGGAACTTGAGACTCCGAACGCTGCGCGGCAAACTTGACATTTTGGGAAACAGTGGTATAATAACGACAATAAATTGACATACACTAGAGGGTAAATCGAGGTTAGCGACAGAATGTCACCGGCAAAGAAGTATTACGGCTTCTTTTACTTTAGCTGGTGGCGTTCTGCGCCCGCTCGCCTCCGTTAGTTTCCTCTAGCCAGTAAGAGTAACACAGGCCACGGGCTCAGAAAGAGTCCGTGGCCTTCTTGTTTTTGGGGCGCGGCAGCGAGAAACGGATCGCCGAATTCGCGATATCTACATGGATGATCCCGCGCCAACAGGAAAATCGTGCGAATAAATTCGCACCTACAAGAAATTGTTATGCGTTATAGGCGCGAACTTATTCGCATGTGAAATGCGGTAGAGACGCGAATGTGTTTGTGATCGCAACAGGAAGATTGTGCGAATAAATTCGCACCTACAAGAAATTGCTACCGAGAAATTGTGCGAATGAATTCGCACCCACAAGAAATTGTTGCGGAATGGGATTATAGTGGCCGATGTAAGTGCGTGTGGCACTTTTGAACAGAATCTAACATCTCGGTTCGGAGCACAGTAAAGGAGTTGAAGAGGTATGAGTATCGCGGTCAGGAAGCAAGCAACAGAAAGTACAGGTGATTTGAGTCTGTCTGGAGAGAATGGCGAAGATGTTGCAGTGCTCGAGGAGTTGCAGCCGGTCACATCACTTTCGAAACCATACAGACTCGCAAGCCGAGAGGGACATCCGGAATCGACCGTTGTGGAGGTCGCGGGCGTACCGGTGGGCGACAAGTTATTTGCCGTGATGGCCGGCCCGTGCTGTGTCGAAAGCGAGGAGGGAATCGTCGAGACCGCGCGCGGCGTGAAGAAATCGGGCGCCCACGTCCTCCGCGGAGGCGCGTTCAAACCGCGAACCTCTCCTTACAGTTTCCAGGGATGGGGCAAAGAGGGGCTGCGACGTCTCGCGCGCGCAAGAGAATTAACCGGCCTTCCGATTGTGACCGAACTCCTTTCGACCGGGGATATTCAAGCGGTCGCCTCGTGCGCCGACCTCATCCAGATAGGCGCGCGCAACGCGCAGAACACGCCGCTCCTGTGCGAAGTCGCTCAAAGCGGCAAACCGGTGCTGTTGAAGCGAGGCATGTGTTGCACTATTGAGGAGTGGCTGATGTCGGCTGAGTATCTGCTGTCGCATGGCAACTCGAACGTGATTCTATGCGAGCGCGGCATTCGCTCGTTTGAGACGATGACGCGCAACACTCTTGACCTGAGCGCGGTGGCGGTCGCGAAGCAGGAAACACACTTGCCGGTGATTGTGGACCCGAGTCATGGGACGGGCAAACGCAATCTTGTAATTCCAATGGCGCGCGCTGCTGTGGCGGCGGGAGCCGACGGCCTGCTCGTCGAAGTGCATCCCGAACCGGACAAAGCATTGAGCGACGGCGCGCAGAGTCTCACGCTGGAGATGTTCGGACAGTTGATGGAAGAGATAGGGCCGATTGTCGAGGCAATGGGAAGAACGCTATAGATCTCAAGTTTCAGTTCGCAAGGTTCAGGTCTCAGGCCAATTTATTTTAGATTTTGGATTTTAGATTCAGAAAGAGAAGATCAAGACCGCAACAAAATGAAAAAGGTGGTAAAGGAATACAGCTCTCGTCTTTAGTGCGCGAGAGTTGGCCTTTTCGATTCATATATTCGACTGAGTCCGAGATGCCGCGCGGAGTGAGCGGAAACATTTTCATCACACGAATGATGTATTCGGCCGTTGTAATCAACCACGACTTCTGGGGTATCGGATTTAGCCAGACGGTTCTCTGGAATCTCGCCGCAATCTTGTTTAGGTACTCAATGCTTGGAACTTCGGTTTCCTCTCTTGGCTCGATCGCGCCGTATCGCGCCATCAATTCATGAGGCGCCATGTCGGCGTCGCCCACGATGAACACCCGATGGTCGGCATTCATATCGAGGATTTTCTCGACGGGCACGGGATCGCGTCTTGCCTCGTCCGAATAGACTCGATGATAGATCGAGTTATGGAA
>CAYVDS010000229.1:0-6625 GCA_964450145.1 uncultured bacterium | reverse complement strand
CCCTGAGTGGACAAGAAGCCCTTGAGAGAACTCTCTCTGGTTGACACATTATCATTTTTGTACCAGTTTGTCAACCGGGACAATTTGGGATCAGACCTTGACATTGGACATAAGCAAGCTCTCCCCGAACTGGGAAAACAAAGGGGTCGGGTCTACACATTCACAAGCTCAAGTCGGCATTGATGGTGTTGACATTCTTCCTTAAATTCATGCCGAAGTGATTTGGCCGAATAAATTCGGCCCCACAGGTTCGAGGCGATTTGGGCAACACGCCGTTGACCGTCGAGTTTTCACGGTTGATATGTCACGCACAGCATCGAGTGGAGCAAAGAATCCGCCGCTTCGCCCGTGTAAGACCCGATCCAGTCATCTGCGTCCCTAGTCCTTCCTGCGTATGCCGCGCGATCCCATCGAACAACGTCCCCATCGTGAAGGGAGTCGGTGAATTAAATCCCCCTACCCCCTTTTCAAAGGGGGAGATAAAGAAGAGCGGCGAAAGAAACGGATTTACAGGATCATGTTTCCCAATCGTGTTGATCTTGTCTATTTAATTGGTTCCGGACAGGATTCAGGGGAAGCGGGGAGTCGGGAACGCGAGCGGTTGACGCTACTTAAGCAACTCCTGGAAGTCTTCCCGGGAGAGCTTGGTTTGCTTGAGGATCGCTCTGAGTGTCCCGGGGGCGATGTCGCGCGAGTGCATGGGAACAATGGTCAATCGCGTCGGATCGTCCTGATGCTGCAGCTAAACATGACTGCCTTTCTGACGCCGGATGAAGAAGCCTGCTTTCTGCAATGCTCGAATCGTTTGCTTTGGGGTGACAGCGGGTAGTTTCTCGCTCATTTGTCAGACAGCGATCTTCATTCGCTCGGCCACGGGCTGGCCTTGGCAGGAAAACTCTTCCGGAATGGGTTTGCCGTCCTCAAGGAGAACCTCGATATAAAGCTCGATAGCCTCTCTGATCATCTTTCGGGCTTCTTCGAGAGTATCACCCTGAGAGACGCAGCCGGGGAGAACGGGAACGAGAACTGTGTATCCACCCTCGGGTTGCGGTTCGTAGAGAACTGTGAATGAATACTCAGTCATGACCTGGCGCCTCTGTTCCAGAAGATTCCCATTCGCTCAATTCTTTCATATTATAACTATGTCACGAGAACACCGTCAAACGGCCAGCGACAACGAGAGTGGTTAACCGCCGTCATCCCGGATAAAGAGAACGGGCTGGCTTGATGCTGTGGCTATTCTTTTTGTTCCAGCTCTTTCCACAAGCGTTCGATTTCGGGGCGGAGGGGCGGGCCCGCAGTAAACTCAGCGGTCTCGTCAATGGCGTCGAGAATATACGCTTTGAGAGAAATAAGTGCGTTCTGTGAAAGCAGAGAGATGATGATAGCCATTCGCCGCATGCAGAATCCTGAAATCGAGCGTATCGCTGAGATTGACCGATCCGAGCACATTACGAAGACCTATGTCAACAACGACGGCTCACTCGAGGCAAGGGACGTTGACTGGCAAGTCCCGCCATGGTCCAGAGACGGTCAACACGAGCATTCAATCCGAGCCAGAATCGAAGAATGGCGGCCTTTGCTTGAGGGCGGTTGCGCGATGTTCGGAGCCTTTGATGATGGGAATCTCGTTGGCTTTGTCATCTATTGCCCGAATCTCTCCAAAGACACCGCACAACTCGCGGCGCTATATGTCAGCAAAAACTATCGGAAGCAAGGGGTAGGCGCTTTGCTCACCGACAAAGTGAAGCAACTGGCAAAAGCAGATGGCGCTAAAAAGCTGTACGTTTCTGCCACGCCGACGGCGCCCACGGTCCACTTCTACATGGATCAAGGATTCGAGCTCACCCGTGAGATAAACCAGTGGCTCTACGAACTGGAACCGGACGACATACATATGATCAAAATCCTGTAGCCCTTATGTCATTATGTCATTGCGCGCTCGCCGGCCTTGTGCCCGCGCAAATCAGCGCAATCTGCGGACAAAGAGAACGTATCAGCTTAATGCTGCACCTGTAGTCTCCGGTCCCGCTAGGTCATTTTGTGATACGCCATCCTGCCGAGGCGAGAGGCGAGGCGCGGACAAGAAAAGGGGAAAGGAGCAAGACGAAAGGATGCAGAAGCCCAAAGCCGTGAAGGGATATCGTTCGCAAACAAAGTTGTCGCCATTTCCAAGTATTAATTATGAAGAACAGAAGACCAGTCGTGAATTATGAGGGCGGGTTTGTGGTTTGACGGCTCGACTTGTTTTTGGATACAATTGAATAGTGAAGTTGATTAATCGCAGCCATCCTGCGTAAAGGAAAGGGAATATCATGAGGACTTTTACTGCCTATGTTGAATGGGACCCCGAAACCAAACTCTATGTGGGGATAGTGCCGGGCATCGCCGGAGCACATACGCAGGGCGCCACACTCGATGAGCTTCAAAAGAACCTCAAGGAAGTCCTTGAATTGTGTCTCGAGGAATATAAGGAGTCGCCGGAGGACCTTCCGATATTTGTGGGACTCCAACAGATTGAGGTTTCCGCGTGACTCGTCTTCCCGTCGTTGATTTCAGAGCGATGGAAAAAGTACTTCTGCGCCTTGGTTTCAAACGTGTGAGACAGAGCGGAAGTCACGTCTTTTACCGTCATCCAGACGGGAGAACGACTACCGTTCCTCATCATCGGGGGAGAGACCTTGCCCGCCCGCTGACACGCGAGATCCTTCGTGAAATTGAGCTCACACCGGAACAATTCGTGGAAGAACTTGGTAAACTCTAGACGCTGCAGCTAAACGGAAAACTCTTCATTTGTCTTTTATGATTTTCTTAAGTAGAGGCCTCTCACCTTGCGCGACCGCGCTTTTTGACGCTCCCCTCTCCAAGTGCTACAATAGCGCGCAGCAGTCTCCCGTGAGTGAAGCGCATAAGGAGGAAGCCCAATGGGCAATGATGTTTTGATTAAGAACGGGATGGTCATGGACGGCACAGGCGCGCCGGCTTTCAGGGCCGACGTGCTCATTCGCGGCGACCGCATCGCGGACGTGGGGCTGTTCCCCGACGCGCAAGCGTCGAAAGTGATAGACGCCGCCGGACTCGTTGTCTCTCCGGGATTCATTGATGTGCACACTCACCTCGATTTCTTTCTTCCTTCGCGGCGCCATGCGCAAGTGCTTGAGAGCTGGGCTCGCCAGGGTGTGACGACGATCATTGCTGGCAATTGCGGCTGGAGCCCCGCCCCGATCAACCACAAATACGAAGATTGGGTAAGCGCCTATTGGGATTTCGCGCTGCCGCATGACGGCCTGAAATACGAGTGGACCACGATGGCGGAGTTTTTGGATTTCCTGGACAAGAACGGGCAGGCCTTCAACACGGCAATCTTGACCGGTCACGGCATGCTTCGCACGAACGTGATGGGATTCCAGACGCGCTTTGCGAACCCGGACGAAATCGCGGGAATGAAGCGGACGTTGAAGGAGTCGCTGGAGGCCGGGTCTATCGGCCTGTCTCTCGGGCTGTACTATGTCCCGGGAATTTATTCGCACACGGATGAGATACTGGAGGTTGCTTCCGTCCTGACCGAATTCGGCGCGCCGCTCGTGCCGCATACGCGCGGCATGAGCGAGACGTATGGCGAGGCGGTTCAAGAAGTAGTAAGGGTGGCGGAAGAGAACAAAGTCCCGCTGCATATTTCACACTACGGGAGCTTTGTGCGGGACGACCCGAGCGTGATGGACCGCGCCAACAAGGCGATCACTGAGGCAAAGGCGCGCGGCGTGAAGGTCGGATACGATTACATTCCCTATTCGACCGGTTCGACTGCCCTCGTCTCGCTGTTCCCGCCTGAGGTTTTCGACGGAGGAATGGACAAGTTCTTCTCGCGGATCGAGGACCCGCTCGTCCGCAGGCGGATAGTGCACGGATGGGAGACGGTCGTTCCCGCATGGCCGAATTGGGAGCACAGTTGGTGGACTGACAACCACTACCATAACGCATACAATTCGTGGTCATTGGTGACCCTCGGGGGATTCCGGCAGGAGAAGAACCGCCGGTTCGAGAATATGAGCGTCGAGCAGATTGCCGCTGCCCTCAACAAGGACCCGTTCGAGACGGTGTTCGACCTGACTCTTGAGGAGAGAGGAAGGCTTTATGTCAGCGGCGGAACATATGACAATCCGATGGACGAAGACGACATCGCTGAGGCGGTCAGCCATCCGGATTGCTCGATCGCGTCGGATATCGTCGGCGCCGATCTCAGGACGCCCAATCCCTGCGCTTATGGGACATTCCCGAAGGTTCTTGGCCGCTTCGCGCGCGACAAGGGCGCGATGACGCAGGAGGAAGCCGTCCGCAAGATGACCTCGCTGCCCGCAAGCCAGATGGGGCTCAAGAATCGCGGCGTTATCCGAAAGGGCGCATTTGCGGATATCACGGTATTCAATCGCGAGACGGTCATAGACCGTGCAAGTTTCGGCAATCCCTTCCAGTTCTCTGAAGGCATCGAGTACGTGCTCATCAATGGTAAACCGGTGCTTGAAAAAGGGAATTACTACGCCAATGCATTTGCCGGAAGGGTGATAAGAAGGAGTTAGAGGAGCGCGCCCATCTCCGACACGAGCCTCTCACTGGTGGACGTAATGTTTCCTCCATCCTTCTTAGCTTCTTTCTTGAATTCATCGAGCAGATACTTCTGATCGCTTGCTGACAGTTCCTTGTCTACCATCGGATAGAAGACATGGTCTTCCCTATGGATGTGGTGTCTGAGCAGGGATATATAGGCGGCCAGGTCCTCCATTATGATTGTCGCTTGGGGGTCCTGTCCTTGGGCATAGCGGGGAAGCGACTGCGAGATCTCGGCGACAAGGTCACGACCCCGGTCATGCTGATAGCGCAAAGCATCGATCTGCGCGTCCAGTGCCCCGTTCTTCTTTTGCGCCAAACGGCCAAACATGAGGTACTCTTCCTTGTAATGATGAAACTTGTCGGAAAACAGCCGCGCGAACTCGATTGCTTTTTCAAAGAACTCCTTCGCCGGTTTTTCCCCGTTTTCGAGCTTCTCGACTGCCATTTCAAAATTGTCGAGCGCCTGGCGGATAAGATTGTGCTCTTCTCTAAGAATTTCGGTCGGCTTCATTTCCCTTCCTCCTTTTCCAAGTACATGCGTACGATATCAACTTCAACTCTAACCACGTGAAGGTGGCCGCGCAAGAGGCTCAAACGTATCCCCCCTCTTGAGGCTGTCCCATAATTCTGTAGGTGCGAATTTATTCGCATGCACGACATGGAAGAAGCCCGAAAACATTATGCGAATAAATTCGCACCTACAGAATCTGCGCCCGATTGCCAGTTATGGGGCAATCACCTTCCCCCTTTCATTTCTTTGAAACTTTGTTAAGATAATAGTTGTTGCCAGAGAACAGCGGCTCACGAAATCTTAGGGATGCGAGTCACCGGAGGAGCGCGAATAAAATGAAGATAGTCATTCTCGGCGGTGGATTCGGCGGCGTTTACACGGCGCAGAATCTGCGATCATGTCGGGCTTTTGGAAGGAAGCTGGATATAACCCTTATAAGCCGGTCGCCGCACTTCGAGTTCAAACAGCTTTTCCCCGAAGTCCTCGCCGGACGGCTAAGGCCGGATTACGCGCGCTTCCGGCTGCATGAGCTTTGTCCCAGTTGCCACGTGAAGATCGCGCAAGTCACCGGCTTCGATCCCGAGGGAAACGTCGTGAAGACCGATAAGGGCGACCAGAGATACGACTATCTCGTGATCGCTCTCGGAGGGATGCCGGAATTCGCTCGAATGGCTCGAGGGGCCGAGGTGCTGACTTTCGAGAGTCTCGACGACGCCGTAAGATTGCGCGAGCGCCTGCTGAGGCTTGCTGCGGGAAAGAAGGCTGCGAGAAAGAAGGAAGCCGCGGCGGGAACCTCGGTCGCCATAATTGGCGCGGGCCCGACCGGAATCGAGTTGGCGTGTGAAATATCTGAACTATTGGGAAGCGGCAAAGAGAGCGAAGGGAAGCCGGCAAAGCGACCGCCCGCCGAAATCTATCTGGTCGAATCTGCGCCTCAGATTCTCCACACGTGGGGGCAGGCGCTAAGAGCAGAAACGAGCCGCATCCTCAAGTCCGCCGGCGTTCGTGTCCTGACCGGCAAGACGGTGAACCGGATTGAGCGCGGCAGGGTGTATCTGAACGGCGGGCGTTCGTTCGCCGCTGATCTTCTGATTTGGGCGGGAGGATTAAAGGGACTGCCGTTATATAAATCGGCTGGCATCGCGCTCGACGAACAGGGCCGATTCCGCGTAAACAGGCGCCTGCAACTGCCGCGTCACACCAACATATTCTCGATGGGCGACGCCATAGATACGGCTGTGTTCGCCATGCATGTCCCGCAAAGCGCGCAGGCGGCATACCAGCAAGCGCAATGTGTCGCATCCAATATCCGGAGAAGCATTGCGAGAAACTCTCTTAAGGATTTCAACTACTTCGAGTTGGGAGTCGCCATGCCGGTCGGCGGCCGCCGGGCAGTCGCTCGCATGTTCGGATTGCCGCTGGATGGGCGTGTCGCGTGGGCCCTCGAGAAAGGCTTGTTCCTCGCGAGGGTTCCCGGCCTTTTGAATAAGCTTAAACTGTTTGACG
>CAYVDS010000228.1:0-6646 GCA_964450145.1 uncultured bacterium | reverse complement strand
CCAGCACATCAGGGCGTGGATAGATTACTTCCATCCCGGATGTAGGCTTTACTACTGGAGAACGAGCGCCGGATCGGAAGTTGATTTCGTCATGTATGGGAAGGGCTTATTTCAGGCGATAGAGGTGAAGAACGCCTTGAACCTGCATCCTCAAGACTTTCGCGCGTTAAAGGCATTCGGCGAGGACTATCCCGAGGCAAAGAGAATTCTTTTGTACATGGGGAGGGAAAGGCTTCTGAGAAACGGTATCTCCATCATGCCGGTGACCGAATTCCTTCACGGGCTGAAACCTTGATGGTGTTTCCGAGTTGCGCATTGACTACGGTCCCGGTTACCGCGTGGGGCAAATTTGCCAACGTCAGGCTCTATAGTCCAGGGGCGCTCCGGGTGGAATCACCGGTTCTTTCTGAATGCTCTCATTGAATTCCATGAGCATAACCATCATGTGGAAAGCCACCCATGAATGCAGATGCGGGTAATTAAGCGGTTTCCGCTCCTTGGGATCGACAATAAGATTCACGAGGTTCGGATTGGGAATCGGGAGAGCAGGATCAGTATAATATCGCTGCTCCATCATCTTCACCTTGAAATTCCGCCATTTGGCGCCGTAGAGAGTCGGCCCGTTCCAAAAGAGGAATCCTTCTCGATTGGAATTCTCTTGTTTGCCCTCAAAGAACGCTCGCTGGTCAATGCCGTCAATGATGCGGCCGGCGGGCGCCTCGCAACCTGCCCATTTCAGAAGTGTGGTGAACATGTCAGTGATGTGAACGATCTCGTTGCTTTGCCGGTCCGCCGGCACTTTTCCCGGATAGCGGATGAGGCACGGGGTTCGCAGAGAACCCTCCATCCCCGTAAAATATGAGCCCTCGAAGAATCCCGCAGTGCCGCGCCACGGCTCCAGTTCCTCCGGACCATTATCGCCGGAAAAGACGACAATGGTATTGTTTGTAACTCCGAGTTCTTCCAGATAGTCGAGCAGCGCTCCGAAATCCGAGTCGAGTTCTAACATGGAATCGGCAAAATCGTCGTTGCCGGTTCTTCCTTTGAACTCATCGCGTGGCGTCGTCGGCAAGTGCAGCATCGAATGGCAAAAGTAGAGGAAGAACGGCTTGCCGGCTTCGACGCTTCGCTTGAGGAAAGTCTTGGCGCGTTGCGCATACTCGAGGTCAATATTGCGCCGCACCTCCAAGGTCTGTTGTTTTACCGGTTGTATATCCTCGCCCTTTCGACCTTCAAGCACATATGAAATGGGGTCGCGTTTCGGGTCATACCACGGATCATCCGGCCACAGGCACTCGTCGTAGCTGCGGGGAATGCCGTACCATTCGTCAAAACCATGATCAATCGGCCAGCGTCCTTTTTCCGCCCCTATGTGCCACTTGCCGTAAACGGCCGTCGCATAACCGGCATCGGAAAGAATGTCTCCGAGAGTCTTTTCCCACGCTATTATGCCGCCGCCCGAACCAGCCAACGCCACCGTGTGCGTGCCGGAACGAATTGAATACCGCCCCGTCATCAGGGCAGAGCGTGTTGGCGTGCACTGCGCTTCAGGCGCGAAGTTGAGGAGCTTGAGGCCTTCCGAAGCGAACCGGTCGAGCCGGCGCGTGTCGGCCCCTCGCAAGATGCCGCCTCCGTAGCAACCCAGTTCGCCGAAGCCGAGGTTATCGCACAAAAAATAGATGATGTTGGGCCGGTCGGGGTTTTGCATGATCTCTCCTTGAAAAGCTCCAAGCCTGAGTACACGTTTTCATGCACACGGTAACGTGTCCGCGTGAACTCCTTGCGGGCGACTCGCGAGTCGCCCTTACAAAACACGTCACATGAATTAGGAAACTCAGTGCTAGGCTATCCATCCGCCGGGATTCCGCTTCATCTCCTCCTCCCATGCTTTCATCAGAGTCTCCATTTGTTCCACAATATCCGGATGGCGTTTGGCAAGATTATAACTCTCACCCGGGTCAATTTCCATATCGTAGAGGAGTGGCAACTCACCCAACTTTCCGGAGGCGCGGCTCTTATTTATCGGCGCAGGAAACTTATAGAGGCTAATGGCCCGGTAATATTTCCATTTTCCGACTCTGATTCCTTCAAGGTCGTCGAGCCGATAGAAATAGAGGGCCTCGTGCGGCGTACTCTTTTCCTTGCCGGAAAGGAGCCCAAAAATATCACGCCCGTCAATTGTCCGATCCGGTGGCAAATCGAGTCCCGCAAGCTGGAGAGATGTGGGAAATATGTCAAGGATTGTTGCCGGCTCTTTGCAGGTTGTGCCGCTGGGAATACGGCCGGGCCAGCGGGCAATCATCGGCACACGGAATCCCCCCTCAAAGCTTTGACCCTTTCCTCCTCTGAGACCGCCGGAGCTGCCATAGTACCAGGGGCCGTTGTCGCTAGTGAAAATGACAAGTGTATTGTCTTCGAGATTGTTTCTTCTCAAACACTCCAGAACCTCTCCGACACTCCAATCGAGTTCCTCGACGGTGTCGCCATATATGCCGCCTTTGGATTTGTCTTTGAACTTCTCAGACGCATGAAGTGGGCGATGCGGGAAAGTATGAGACATGTAGCAGAAGAAGGGCTTGTCTTTTGACATCTCAATGAAATCGATCGTCTCTTTAGTGTATAGTCCGGTCAGCTTCGCCTGATCCTGTATGTCTTCTTCCAAACAAACTTCATTCTTATAGAGAGGGAGGGGAGACTGTCCGTTGGCATAAGGAACACCGAAGTAATAGTCGAATCCGTGCTTCAACGGATGATATTCCGGCAGAGAGGGAAAATCACCCAAATGCCATTTGCCGATGAGAGCGCTTCGATATCCGGCAGACTTGAGGGCTTCGGCAAGGGTTACCTCATCCCGGGGCAAACCCGGTATCTTGCTATCTCTTTCCAAATCAGTGATACTTAAGCGGCCGACAGCTTGACCAAACCGGCGGAGCGCCGTTTCACTGAGTTGTGCTTTCTCGCCCCATAGCGGGAAATCCAAGCCCCTCCGTTGAGGATAGCGGCCTGTTAAGAGGCCAAACCGGGCGGGAGTACAAAGAGAGCTACATGAATAGAAATCTGTAAAGCGGACCCCGTTCTCAGCCATCCGATCAAGGTTCGGTGTTTGAATGGCTTTGCTGCCGAAACACGATAAGTCGCCGTATCCCAGGTCGTCGGCGTAGATCATAAGAATGTTGGGTCGTGGAGCATTGGGATTAATGACGTCCAGGACGGTGAGCATGTGGCTGGTATCCGCTTTGGTAAGCGTGGCGTCGTAAGAGTAGGAAGTGCTGAGCCACCTACGTACTTCCACACCTAGAAAGACAGCCCCTCCCACCGCAGCAGTGGCCAGAGCCGACTTCCTGATGAAGCTTCTACGTGTTACATTCCCCTTCTCCGTGTCCATGTCCATTCCCCTTCTTGTCTACCTCCATGGCTTCAGCCCGCCGGTTCGTTGCGCCGGGGGCCCCTCCGATTGTGTTGGTGCTCGCCCGTCGGCTTTCTGTCAAACCGAACAAATATGCATATGCGGAGCGAATCCAAGAACAGGTTTGTGCTGCCTCACATCCCCGCGGCAGCTCTTGCCACGTATGCGCATTCCGAGGAAAGCCTTGATGCTTCCTCTCGTATTTGATATCATAAAAAACGATGTTTGACAAATGAATTCTTTGCATGATCCAATAACCAGAGGTTGTTATGCCGAGCATCGAGCAACTGCAATACCTTCTTAAGCTAGCTGATCACGGCAATTTCGGGCAGGCAGCCGAGGCAGCTTTCATAACTCAGCCGGCTCTGACGAAAAGCATAAGGCAGTTGGAGGCGTGGTATGGTGTTCCCCTGTTTGATAGGCGCAAGGACGGTGTTGTGCCCACGCCATATGGCGAGGTGGTCATCGACCGAGTTAGAGCTTTGCTTGGAGCATTCGATGCCAGCAAGAGAGATATCCAATTACTCGCGGGTCTAAGAACAGGAGAACTGCGAATCGGGACGGCGCCATACAGCGCGTCATATCTTCTCCCGACAGCTCTGTCGAAACTGATCGAACAGAGTCCCGGAGTGCGCTTTCGTATCGAGGTTAAGGACCCAAGAACGCTTATCGATATGGTCGTCAGGAGCGAGATAGATTTGTATCTTGGCGGCATCCACAATGTCAGAATCCCCAAAGATGCGACTGTCATTAGCCTCCCCTCCGAAGATTATGTCGCATGCTGCAGAAGGAAGCATCCCGCCTTACGCAAGAAAGTCCTCAAACTGGTTGATATCCTTCAATACCCGTTCATCGGGCCAAGTTTTCACGTAAAATTCGATAGATTCTTGAGAAATGTATTGGAGACTCAAAGAGCGTCAACCGAGAGAGTCCCCCCACTTGTCTTGGAATGCGACGACACTATGGTAGTCCTAAGCATTCTTGAGCAGACTAATTGCATCAGCGCTCTACCTCGGAGCGTGCTGCGCCGCTACATCCAGCGGGGAACCTTGAAGGAATTGCGAATAGAAACAGGCATAAGAACGGAAACAGGAGTAGTCTACCTTCGTGACCGTACGCTCCCCCCGATTGCTCAAACTCTCATCGGTGTGCTCAAGAACATTCTCGAATCAGAGGCCGATCTCAATACAAGGGGACACGGAGGATATTGACAGTCATGTGTTTTCTTCCGCGAACCTCTGCACCCTCTGCGGTTCAGATTCTTTTTCTTGGCACCACTGAAGCACAGTATTGATTGCGTCGTGAAATCCGCGTGAATTCGCTTCTTCTTATCCTTCCAGTTGAATGCATTCTCTCTCATTCTGTGCACTGACCTCCGTGAAATTCTTCTCTGCGCGACCTGGCGATTGAGGATTTTGGTATAATGAATAGAATATACGCAGAAACATAAGCGTTCTATGGGAGAGTTGTTCAAAATCTCATGAAGCCGAGTAACATTATCCCGCCTTTGGTTTCCGGTGTCCTGCTGGCTCTCGCGTTTCCGACGCCGAGTTTGTGGCCGCTGGCATATGTCGGGCTTGCGCCGTTGTTGCTCTGGCTGCGAGGCAGAGGATATCGCGCGGCATTTGTGGGTGGCACGGGTGCGGGCATGGTCTTCTATGCCCTCACGTTTTCGTGGTTTCTCTCGCTCACCTACTGGGTCGGAGCTATTGTCGTATTGGGTGTCGCGCTGCTTTTCTTCGCGTTCTCTCTGTGCTGGGGTGTCTTAGTCATGGGCGAGAATTTCCTTGAGAAACGCGGGCGGCCAGTGGCAGCGCTCATCGGTTTGCCGGCGCTCTGGGTCTTGATGGAGTACCTGCACAACCATATTTTCACAGGTTTCGGGTGGGGCTCACTAGGATACACCCAGTGGAACAATCTGCCGGTCGCGCAGTTGGCCTCGGTCGGCTCGGTTTACATCGTGAGCTTCTATGTGGTCTTGGTGAATGCGCTCATCTGCTTTCTATATCGCAACGTAAAGGATCGGAAACGAGCGCTCGCTTCGGGAATCGCGCTCGCGTTTCTTGCAATAGCAGTTCCGCTCTGGGGAAGAATCCATATGGAAAAGCCCGATATGGCGTCTTCTCTGCGCGTGGGCGTGATCCAGCCAAACTTCTCGCTCGATGTGAAGTGGAGCTACGAATATGCAGACCATATGCTGAATGTTCAGGAAAAACTGACGGAACATGTCGCGGCCAAAGGAGCGGAACTCGTTGTGTGGCCCGAGAGCGCGCTTTACGGAGGGCTATCCGAGGATTACAGCAGGATAGCTGATATGGTGCGGTCGAATGATATATACCTGCTTCTGGGAAGCGAGCGCTATGAGCCGGAAGAAGGGCGGGAGGACGAAGGGCGGTATTACAACTCCTCTTTCCTCATCTCGCCGGAAGGCCGAATCCTCGGATTTTACGACAAACGTCATCTCGCGCCATTCGGCGAGTATGTGCCGCTGCAGCCGTTCTTGGGATTCATTGGAAGGGTTGTGCCGGCCATCTCCGATTTTTCGCCCGGAAAAAGAAACACGCTCCTCGAGATGGAGGGCAAGAAATTTGCCGTGCTCATATGCTTCGAGAACAGTTTCCCTCATCTTGTGCGCGATTCAGCAAGGCTGGGCGCTGATTTCCTGGTCCAGTTGACCAACGACGGCTGGTTTGGCCGCACGTCTCAGCCGAAGCAAGACATGACGCTCGCAGTGTTTCGCGCGATTGAAAACGGCGCTACACTTGTGAGAGGAACTAACACGGGCATATCGGGTTTCGTTGACCCTTGGGGCCGCGTGAGTGGGATCGTGATAGGATATCGCGACGAGATCGTGTTTTCGCGCGGCATTTCAGTGGAAACGATATCCACAGTGGCGCATGACACATTCTACAAGTCGCATGGCGACGTGTGGGTATTGGCGTGCGGGGTGATATCGGTTATAATAGTTGGATTTTGCGTGAAAAGAAGAAGTCCCGAGTCGCGCTTTTCGACTCATGAGTCAAAAAGCGCCAGTAACCGCAGATGAACGCGAATTGGAAAGAAAAAGAGATTTAATCCACGAAGGAACACGAAGAAGCACGAAGGGATAGTTAAGAAGAGGCGTTCTTAGCCACAGATACACACGGCACAGAGAAGCCGCAACCAAAGCGAACAATAAAAAAGAGGAAAAAGAAACGTTATTAACCACGGATGCACACGGATTAACACGGATTTAGAAGA
>CAYVDS010000227.1:0-6689 GCA_964450145.1 uncultured bacterium | reverse complement strand
CGTCCTGATCGTGTGACGGCATAAAGAGAGAAAGGCGAAGGGCGAAAATAGGCGATGCGAAGGGCAAAAACGAAACGGGGAAAAGGGAGTAAGGTCGAGGGTATCGGAAGGCAAAACGGAGGACGATGACACAGGTAATACGAAAGACCAACACTGGCGCGAAACCCGTTGTGGCGATTGTCGGAAAGCCGAATGTGGGGAAATCCACGCTGTTCAACCGGCTTGTCGGCAGGCGAACCGCAATTGTCGACGACCAGCCGGGAGTAACGCGAGACCGCATCTACGGCGCGGTGGAATGGAACGGCAGGGTGTTTGACGTGGTCGACACCGGCGGTCTCGTCGCGCGGAGCGCCGACAGGATAACGCAGCGCGTGTGCGCGCAGATTCTCACCGCCATACACGATGCGGCCTGCATTGTTTTTGTGACCGATGTGCTCGATGGGGTCACACCCGGCGATCACGAGGTGGCCGACGTGCTCCGCAAAAGCGGGAAGAAGGTGCTCGTCGCCGTCAATAAGGCCGACAATCAGGAACGCGCTCTGGCCGCGGCTGAGATGTATTCGCTCGGTTTTGGCGATCCTTATCCCATGTCGGCCCTCCACGGGACAGGAATCGGCGAGTTGCTTGATTCTCTTGCCGCCGCCGTCCCTGAGTATTCAATGCCCGGAGCAGCGGCGATTGGGGCAATCAGGGTGGCTATCGTGGGCCAGCCGAATGTCGGAAAATCCTCGCTCGTGAATGCGTTGCTGAACGAGGAGCGCGTTATTGTTGATGAAAAGGCAGGAACAACGCGCGATTCCGTCGATATCCATTTCCGGCGCGCGGATGAAGCCTATGTGCTCATCGACACCGCTGGACTCAAGAAGCCGAGCAAGGTGGAGCCCGGCATCGAGCGTTACAGCGTAAAGCGCGCATTGGAGAGCATTCGCAGGTGCGATGTCGCTCTCCTGCTCATGGATGCGAGCGTCGCAGGCCGGATTACCGAGCAGGACTGTCGCATCGCGAACCAGATAGATTCGAGCGGGCGCGCACAGGTTATCGTCCTCAACAAATGGGACATCGCCGAAAAAGACCTCCACACCTTCGACGTCGCCGCCGGATACATCCGGCGGAAAATGCCAAGCCTCTCTTACGTGCCCATCATCTCGATATCCGCCAAGACCGGCCTCCGACTCAACAGGATTTTCGAGATGGTGAAGCAAACTTACGAGAGCTACCGGCGGCGCGTGTCCACAAGTGAACTGAACGAATTCATGCAGCAGTTGTTCCGCGCCCATCCGCCCCGGATGAGAAAAGGCGCCACGGCCAGACTGCTCTATGCGACTCAGGCGACAGCCGGCCCGCCGACGTTCGTTTTGTTTATGAACCGGGCCGAGTCGTTGGAGAAAACATATCTGCGCTATATCGAGAATCAGCTCCGGCTGAGGTTCGATTTCACCGGAGTTCCGTTTCGGTTTGAGATCAGGCGCAAGACGAGGGAATAAGCATGCGTCCGCGCGCCGAGAATGTGTCATTCCTGGCGCGATGTGCGGTTTCGCTTGTCGTTTTCTTGCTCTTTGCCGCTGCCTGCGACGAGAGTCCTGACGCCGCCCGAAGAAGAGTGTCACAGCTTAGGGGGCGGTACACTTCTGATGAGTTCGTAAGCCGAGCAAAGAGGGGTGATTCGCGGGCCGTAGGCCTGTTCCTTGCAGCCGGGATGGACCCGAATGTTAAGGACCGCTGGGGTGACACCTCGCTTGTAGCCGCTGCTCAAAGGGGATACGGCGACGTGGTCAAGATGCTGCTCGAGAAAGGCGCAGATGCCAACGGCAAGAACAAGGACGGTTTCACGGCTCTTATTGCGGCTTCAGCGTGGGGGCATTCCGATATCGTTCTCGCACTGCTTGACCGGGGGGCCCGGGTGAATGACAAGACTGAGGCCGGCTCCACGGCGTTGATGCTTGCGGCAAAAGATGGCAATAGCGATGTCGTTCGCGCGCTTCTTGATAGAGGCGCTGATGTAAACGCAAAGAATGAGAGCGGTTTCTCACCTCTGATGTTCGCGGTGCGCGTGGGTCGCGCCGAAATCGTCGGGATGTTGCTCGACACAGGCGCGAAGGTAAATGAGACAAGCCGGGGCGGATTTACTCCTCTCATAGTGGCCGCGGCATGGGGTTATCCCGATATTGTGCGCGCGCTCCTCGAAAGGGGCGCTGACGCGAACGCTCAGACCGACGACGGATTCACGGCGCTTATGATCGCAGCGAAGCGCGGCTATGTCGAAATCGTTCGATTGCTGGAGCAGTCGGGCGCCAAGGAATCCGACGAAAGACCAACTGGGACACTTATATTGCCGGACATGATGTAACACCCTTAATTCGGGGACACGATGCTGCATCGTGTCCCCGAATTAAGGAATATTGCCCGTTCTTACTGAATGGGGACAGACCGCCGGGAAGAAACAGAAAGAAATAGGGACAGACCCGCCACGTAGGGTCTGTACCTATTTCTTTCTGGCGGTCTGTCCCCGACTCTTGCTTTTGTGTAGTTATGGCAAGTCTTCCTCAGGCGGAGGCGCCAGTTCTTCCTCCCCTTGTACGGGCGGCCTTTGCTGTCCGCCTTGCATGGGCGGTCTCTTCTGCTGACCTTGCGTGCCAGGTTTTCCTTGCCGCTCGTGGCGCCGCATGCGGACATCGTCGATCATCTGTCTCACGTCTCTCTCGAACTGAGGGACGAAGACTATCATCTTGGCCACTTGCTCTTCGGTCAGAAGCTTCGACAATTCGTCCAGCTTCTTGTTTCTCTGCTTCACCAACTCGATTTCGTTTTCTTTGAAATCCTCGATCATCTCGCTCAACGAATCGGAATTGGGCTTTTTCTTTTCCACTTCAGTCTTCAATCCTACGATGATCTCGCGGCGCTTCTCGCGAAGTTCTTGCTGCTGGGCGTTGAATTCGTGCAACATGGGGAACAACTTGGCCGCGGTCTCTTGATCCAGATCGAGCGCGTCGGTCAGTTTCCACATCGCCATCAACTCGATTCGCTCCCGAAGCTTTTCATGCTTCTGCATCCCCGGTCCGTCGCCCTGCCCCGGACCTCCGCCTATGCCCATGCCTGGCCCCATCCCGGGCTGCGGACATTCACCCGGCCCCATGCCCGGACCAGGGCCTTGCCCCGGGTCGTCGAATAGTTGAGCCTGCGCGAAGGCGGTCGTTCCAACTACGATTGCAACGACTGCCAGCGGAATAACAACCCACCGTTTATTCATTTTTTTCTCCTCTCTGCATTTTGTGGTCACTAATATCCACTATCCAATACACATTTATGAGATACGTCAACATAGTCCGTTCAGCCCCGCCGGCGAAGAAAGGCTGCCACGGCGCTAAATCGCATCCAGTTCGCTGTACAATTCCTCGCATTCTTCCGAGGTTAATTCATCGAGCAGGTCATACATGCCTTGTTCGTAAATACGGTCAAGCGCAACTTCATCGGATGTTGTTTGCTTGCTTTCATCGGCCAGAGTCGGAAGGCTTTCATCAAGTTCCCCAATCTCTTCTGCCGAAAGATTGGCCAAAGCGAGCCTCATCTCGCTGTCCCCGTAGGAGTCGGACACAGCGACCTCCCATTCGCTCATATCAATCTCTTCAGAGGCAGACGGAGTGCCGGATTCGTTTGTCGCAATTTGTCGCTCATGTAGCCTGGCCGAAAACACAAGGGAAACTGCGAGCGCTATCGCGACTGCCGCCGCTGCCGCAAGCGGGCGCATGGGCAGCCAGTCCGGACGGCGCGAAACCGACGCCTCTTCCTGTGCGAGTTTTCCCGAAAGCCTCGCGTTGAAATTCTCCCAGAATCGCGAATCGCGGTCGGGTGGTTCCAGAGAGGAGAGGCGTTCCCTCAGCCTGCGGATGGACAAAAACTCCTCGCTGCAAAGCGGGCAATTCGATAAATGCAACTCGATAGCCTGCCGCTTTCGGCGTGAGAGTGCATCCTCGATGTAGTCAACCAGCAGCTTCTTCACGCGTTCACACTTCATAATCCCTCTCCCGATTGCGCCACCATGGTCTTAAGCTTCAACATCGCGTGGCGAAAGTTCACCTTCGCGGACACCGTGCTGCACCCGACAGATCGCGCGATTTCTTTGAACGACATGTTTTGAAATATTCGGAGCGCCAACACCGATCTCTGTTTGAATGGCAGCGTTTGTATCTGCCGTTCGAGCCATACCTTTCGCTCCTGCTCCGCCATCTTCTCGCCGGGATGAGGAGCTTTGTCAACTTCGTTGCCTGCGAAATCAGGGTCCAATTCGACTGTCTCCCGATGGCGCTTCAGTTCGTTGTAACACAGATTCATTGTTATCCTATAGAGCCATGTGCCGAAGCTCGCCTTCCGGCGAAATCCCGCGAGTCCTCTAAACGCTCTTATGAAGGTTTCTTGCGCGATCTCTTCGACCGTCCCGGCGTTTCCGACAACGCGGAACGCAACCGCATACACATTCTTCTCATGCGCGACCAACAGCTCGTCAAAAGCCGTGCGGTCACCTGAAAGAAACCTTTCTATGAGCTCATTATCTGTCGCCACCGTCCACCCTTTTCACCATATTAGACAAAGCCCGTGGGCAGAAAGTTAAAAGCACCAACCATTATTACGTTACTACAGTTGCGATTGGTTTGACAAATGTTCCACGGTCTCTGCCAAAAAGGTTCTAATCTTGCAATGCACAGGGACAAATGCATGCTCCGAAAGCTGAGAATAGGTTGACCCCGGGGACAAGGGGAATCAAGAGCTTAAGAAGAATGTTTGGCTTCTGTACGGCTGCTTTGTTCTCATCGACCCTTCATCCCTTTTCAGGCGGCGTGGGCGCAGAGCGGCGACATCGGCGCCAAACGCGCGATGGACAGAACACTATATGTTGGGGTTCTTGCTCCTCATATGGGGTATCCAAAGGACTATTTGGGTTCAAGGTGACGACACAAGGACAATCAGGGACTCGCTACTCGATGGCGCTAAGTCCTTTGGGGAAGCTTCGTTAGGAGGCACTAATCTTCATTGCTTTTTATCGTCAATGAACTCACTGCATAATTGTAATCGATTATTAATCAATGACTTACGGGCATTGATACCGAGTCTGGATGGGAATTCGTTAAACTTCAGAAGATTACAATTTCGATGCGATATGTCAGAATTGGCGTCAGGACTTGTGTGAGTTTGCCAATGATTTCAGACCGATGACCTAAACATAGATATCTAACACCCTGAAAATAAATGAGATACACATAGCAAATAAAATCAATCAGATTAGTGGCACAATAGTTGCTCATTCAACCCTCGCTGGGATTTAAAGCGAGAGGCGTCAGCGGCGAAGACTTTGGCGAGCCTGCCGACCGGCGTCATCAACGGGAATGGGGGGAATTGTTCATTCTCTTTTGCTGTGTCCTGCCGAAGCGGAGCTTTAAGTGCCCTACTAGGGCTCAAATTCCTACCCAAACCCTCTACACGAAGTCCCCAAAGAACAGCCATACACTCACTATGCTTCTAGCCGCGTATTCTTTCTTAAGAATATTGTCGCGTTTACTTCACGCATGGGTCGAGAGTGACTCTTCGGGTTGCCCTCCATGGCGTGGATGAAGTCGTAGAGGTTACGGCGCACACCGATATCTTTTTCTTGTCCACGAGGGGAAAGGGAGGTGACTACCGAGCAAACAGAGTCGGGAACCAAGGTAATTTCGTCGTTTCTTAGTTGTTTCTTAAAGGTTAGGGAGTTTGGTAACTATGGGCGTTTCCGGGAGGGGAAGCATGAGAAATAAGATTCTCACCTTATTACCGCTGTTTCTGTTGTCGATTTTCTGCACGATGTATGCTGCAACCGAGGCTTTGGCGCACCCTTCGTACTTTACCGCCAATTGCGCGGGCTGTCACTCAAACGACACCGCGACTTGCGACGGCTGTCATGCTCATGGCGTGTGGCGGGACTCAAACCGTACAGTCAACAACCTGACCGCCTCAACTGATCTCGCCCAGTATAGGCCCGGACAGACAGTAACGGTGACATTCAGCGGCGGGTATCGCTACGGTTGGATTCGTGCAAAACTTTATGATCAGTCAGGCGCGGAAATTTCCCGGATCACCGGCCCGACCAGCATGGGGGACGACGGTTCGGGTTCTCTCACGCAGCAGTTCCCCGTCATGATGTCGGCGCCCGCGCCTTCGACGCCGGGTTTATACAGGTGGACAGCCGCATGGTTTGGCTCTCCGTTTGACAAGGGCAATTCCGGTACGTTTCCGCACGTCGAGGAAACAGTCTCGACAAACCAGTTTGAGGTCATTAATCCTCCGCCGGTCTGCGCCGACGCTGATCAGGATGGCTATCAGGATATAGCTTGCAATGCGGACGTCACAAAAGGCGGCGGCGACTGCAACGATCTTAATGCCGCTGTGAGTCCCGGTGTCGCTGAAGTCGCTTACAACGGGACCAATGATGATTGTGATGCGTCGACGCCCGATGACGACCTCGATGGCGACGGCTTCGGAATCGCGTCTGATTGCGATGACACCGACGCTTCGGTCAATCCATCCGCTGCGGAAGTCTGTGGCGACGGGCTCGACAACGACTGCGACGGCTTGACCGACGCTGATGATCCCGACTGTGCGCCGCCCCCGCCGACAGTCGCGACTAAGCTCTGAATTGTACGAGAAAAAGGGGCGGCCTTTCT
>CAYVDS010000226.1:0-6724 GCA_964450145.1 uncultured bacterium | reverse complement strand
GGGTTTCGGGCCACGGTAACGCGCGCAACCACAGGCTTTTTTTGTGACGCCCGAAGGAGTTCTCTTATATTTGGAATAATTGTGGCATATGACGGCGATCCGTCCGGGAAACAACGGTGGCGGTCGTGCGCCTCTTCGAAACCGTCAATGCTCACGGTCACGCTCATTTCGTGCTCTTGAATGAAACGTATGGCTTCATCCGTAAGAAGGGTTCCGTTAGTGGTGACGGCGAAGTCAACCTCCTTGCCCGTTATTTTGGCTTTTTCGCGAGCGTAACGGGCCGCAGAGCGCATGACCTCGAAATTAAGGAACGGTTCTCCGCCAAAGAAGACCAAAGTGATCTTTTCCAAATTGCCGGAGCGCTCCAACAAGAAATCAACCGCGTGTCGGGCCACTTCCGGCGTCATTGCCCTTCTCTTGCCTGCTCCCCGCTCTTGAGCGGAGCGGTAACAGTAATGGCATCCCATGTTGCAGTTGTCCGTGACATGCAGAACCAAAGTGCTGACGGGGACAGGAGCCGAGACGGCGGTTGGTCGGTTGTAAATCTGTCCATCATCTCGAGCTTCAACAATGTGCCGACGGACAAGACTCTCAAGTGTCCCGACAGCCGCTTCATTGGGCGTGCCAATGCAAGCCAGAAACTCGCCTCTGCTCAGGTCTCCGTTATGGGAGCATCGGCTCAAGAGCATTTTCATTTCAGAGTCAAGCTCGAAGATTGCGTTGTCATGGACAAGGAAAAGAAAGTGGTGTCCGTCAACATCGAGCATTCTGTTTTCGGCTACCCTGAACCTCTGCATTGCGCTTCCTACTTTATGTGTGGCACGACATCCGGCACTGTGACGGCCAGAAGAGCCCGGCCTTTCAGCTCGCGGCCTCCATCGCTATAAGACGCGCCGACCGCGACCAGTCCTACGCCCTCCTGGTTCTGCAATCTCCCCGCTATCGGGCCATAGGTCGTCACCGGCGTGTAGAGACCGTTCATAATCGGGCCCGCAAGGTATTTCAAATCGTCGTCGCCTTCGCGTGTCGGCTCCTCCTCGAGCCACCATGTCGCATCAACAGGTTCGAGAACCATGTCGTCCTCGGTGTTCGATTTGCCGTCCGGCCCGAAGTCAATACCGCGAGCCACAAACTGGACGCCTTGAGGCGGATATGCCGCTCCTCCGGCCACACGCGCGCGTCCAAGCTCAGGGAATATCCTGAGTCCGTCCAGTTTGTCAAACACAATGACAGCCTCGTCGCAAGTGGCGCCATTGACACTTAGTTTCGCGGGTCCCGTGGAAGCAGCGCTTGCGGCCTCCACCTGACAGACGATTTTCGACTCCTCAGCTTTCAGTATCTTGGCAACCTTCACGTTCGGATTAGAGAACCTGATTTCAGCGGCGCTGATTTTTGTCGGGAGTCCTACTCCAATGAGCGTCAGTTTCTGTCTCGCGCCGTCGGCGCGTATCGCCATGGGAAAAGCCGCAAAAACTCGAGGCAGCTCGCCCACTTTGTGGAGTTTCTCGTTGCCGTAAGAGTTGGAATCCTGAACGACCGTCCACCACCTGCCGCTGAATCCCATTTCGGCGGCGTTAAGATCGAAAACCGCCTCGACTCTTCCCGTCAGATGTGTTGGCGCAAAAGAGAGACGCAAATGATATTCGCTGTAAAGGACGCCTTCCCCGCTCATCTTGAGAACTGTCCCGTTCCCGTAACGGGCTTCTCGTTCGACGAAATATTCGTCTTCTCCTTTGTCAGGATTGGGCTTGAAGATGTATTCACCCTCGTAATACCCGTAGCCTGGTTGGTAACCGGCAAGTTTCCACTTCCCCGTCAGGTCCTGCTCCTTTCTGTTCTTCATCCACTCATGCCATCGAGGATCATCGAAAGCGTAAAGCTTCGAGAGAGGGTCGAGCAAGTCCTGGAACACTTTCGCCCATTCCATTTCACGCATCTGGAAAACAGAGGTGGGATAGTATCCCAGGTGCAGGTTCCTTATCTCCCCCCATTGGGCCAGAGTGTTTCTGTGCGACTTTATCTTGCCGAAGGTATGACACCGCGCGCATGCGCGCATGATTTGCATTTCCAGGTCATCCTTCGGTATCTCCCTGTACTGGCTGTTCTCGTCGCTGTTGAGATAAGCGACCTCGGCCATTTCATCCGGGCTCAGGCACAGATACTTGCTCAACTCCTTGATAACAGGGTTGAACTCGGCGTCATCCAGCGATGCGCCGTCAAGGGCAATCATCCGGTCCACTACAACTTTCCATTCTTCGGGAGTCTTTCGGGTTTCTTCGAGAACCTCGAGGCGGCCTTTCTCATCGGGCATATGGCAAGCGATGCATTTCTTCCTCACGACCGAATTCATGGGGAACAGCGACGTGGCGTGAACAGCCGAGTCCATCACAAAGAACGCCAACACGAGAGTAACTGTCAGCATCCACCGCTCAGGTCTTCTCATAAAGCAGCCTCCGACGAATTGTTGTTGACATACGTAGCAAAGAAGGGTTCATGCTTGTGGGCAGGATGATCTGTTTGCGGCGCAGCGAGGCAGTAGTTTTTCTGGCCATAATCGTTTAAGAGCAGGAACTAAATAAGTTAGTTGACTGACTAAAGTATTATATCCGCAGCAGATGAGGCTGTCAAGTGGATTTCTCTGATTAGCTCTGATTAGCGCATTTGCTCTTTGACGGCGCGGACGACGCCGCCTGCGCGGAAGTCCTCGATCTTGCAGTAGGATGAGCCCATCGAACTGGCTATTCTTTGCGCCATCGAGGGGGAGGTTGAGGCGTTGCGGAAAACGGAAAATCGCTTTTCTTCCGTGTCGATAACGAGCGTCTTGATTCGTTTGTCCTCTCGTATCATCTTTGCGATCTCGAACAACTCATCAAGGAGCGCCGAATAGCCCGGGCCCTCGTATGAGCGGTCGCTCCTGACACCCACGTTCGCCTCGCCGTCCGAGATGAGGACCATGAGCGGCGTAGTCTGGTTGTCGCGGCGCATATGATTCATCAGAAGCTCGTGAGCTTTCAACAGGCCGTGACCGAGCGGCGTCTTGCCGCCCGCTGGAAGGTCTTCGAGAAGTTTTTTCGCAAGGTCTATGCTGTTGGTCGGCGGCAGCAGAACTTCCGCGGAGTCTCCCTTGAACGTCACGAGAGCCACCTTGTCGCGCCGCTGGTAGGCGTCGAGCAGTAAGCTAATCATCGCGGCCTTCGTCTCGGTCATCAAGCGGGTACCCATCGAGCCGCTCGCGTCCACGACGAAAAGCATCAGGCAGCCGGACTTCATCTCGCGCACTTTCTCGCGGATGTCCGACTCTTCGATGGCAATCGCAACGTCGCGTTTGGGGCGGTTTCTCTGATGCGGGGCGGCAGCCCGAATCGTCGCGTCAAAAGCGAGGTCGTCGTTGCGCCGTTCAGCGGTGCTGCGGACGTAGCGGCCGGTTTTCCGGAGCGTGCGTGTCGGCATACGGCGCCCGCTTTTTTTCCGCGAAGTGCGGTCTCTATCAATGAGAAGCGAAGGCACCCGGAAAGTCTCGCCGATTCCGAACAGGCGCTCCTTATATTTCTTGTTGTCCGCTTTCCCCTCACATCCGGCCATTTCGGTTTCCATTCCGGGCTCAAGATTCGCCCCTAAATCGGGAGCTTCTTCGCTCTCCGCGCCGATTTCGGCCGATGAACCGCTCGTGGCGTCGCCGCCTTCGAACTGGGAACCGTCGGCGAGCACCGCATTCTCAGCGTCGACTTCGACCGATTCGGAGTCTGTTTCTTCGAGGCTGCCCTTTCCGTCCTTGCGCCGCTGTTCTCTTGCGAGTTCCTCGGCCAGCATACGATGGAAATCCTCGAGGGTCTTCTTCGGCAGGTCAGCCTTGCGCGAGCGGTGCGGCAGTACGAGTTTTGCCGCCTGGCTCATATCCTCGAGCGTGGGAGACAATCGCAAATTAAACGCGGCGATCGTCTTTGCCGCCTTCTCGATGTAAATGTCGGCGCGGTGGCCGTCCACCTCGTTCAACAAGCATACCTGGCAGATGAACGCATGGGTTTCTTCCGAAATCGACACACGTGGAAGCAATGCGCGGGCCCTTCGTATCCTGGCCCGCATCGCTTCCTGCGCGATCGCCCATTTCTCCCGGAATGCAACGGGGTCGGTGTCGAACTCTTCGCGTCGCTTCATCAATTCGACGCGCGACTCAGCGTCCGTAATTCCTTCGATGTTGACACACAAGCCGAATCGGTCGAGCAACTGAGGCCTGATCTCGCCCTCTTCGGGGTTCATGGTGCCCACGAGCGCGAACTCGGACGGGTGCGCGAACGAGATGCCCTCCCGCTCGATGATATTTATGCCGGTTATTACGGTATCAAGAAGTAGGTTTACGATGTGGTCATCGAGGAGGTTCACCTCGTCGACGTAGAGGATGTTCCGGTTTGCCGTTGCAAGGATGCCGGTCTCGACCCGCCTTTCGCCCATGCGCAAAGCGTGTTCGAAGTCAACGGTTCCCACTACGCGGTCTTCTGTGGAGCCGACGGGGAGGTTCACCACCTGCACTTTGCGTGTCTCGGCGGGAAGTTCCGCCTTCCGAGAAAGACGCTCGCGGCATTTGAGGCACATTTTTTCCTTCTGCCCGGGCTGACAGCCGAACGGACAGTCGGCGACCACCTCGATTTCCGGCAGCAAGTCGGCGAGCGCGCGCACAGCGGTGGATTTAGCCGTTCCCTTTTGGCCGCGAACGAGCACGCCTGAAAGCGACGGGTTGATCGCATTGAGAATAAGCGCGAGGAGCAGTTCGTCTTGCCCCACTATCGCCGTGAAGGGATAGACGGGTCTTCCCAACGCTTCCCATCCATTTCCATTCTGCTTCTTCATTGTGTCTCACCCCCTAATTGGGGACACGATGCCGCATCGTGTCCCCAATTAGGGTCATCATTGTGGTACCGATACATTATGCCGGAGCACCGCCGCGATGCGTTCGCGGTCGAGCACGATATCCTCGAACGGCTTGCGCCTTACGCGATGCTGCAGCGCCATGTCAGCCGACTCCTCAAGGTCCTCACAAGTCACGTCGGTCCGCCGATGAAACGCAGCGACCGTCTTTGCCGTTTTCATCATGATGATGTCGGCCCGGTGGCCGTCCACGCCCATCTCTATCGATATGTGCGCAATCTTGTCCAACATCTCGTCAGAAATCCGGACCCGCGGCAGAATCTCTAGCGCGTGAACAATGCGCTCGCGGAGCTCGCGTTCGGCAGCGGTCCATTCATTGATGAATGCTTGTGGATCATCCTCGAATGCGACCCATCGCTTGACCACCTCGACCCGCTGTTCCGCGTCCGAGATGCCCTCGATGTTCACACACAGGCCGAACCGGTCGAGTAGTTGAGGCCTGAGTTCGCCTTCCTCCGGGTTCATCGTGCCGACCAGAATGAACTCGGCCGGGTGTGTGTAGGACACTCCTTCGCGCTCGATCGAGTTCACTCCCATCGCCGCCGAATCCAGCAAAACGTCAACAATGTGGTCATCGAGGAGGTTTACTTCATCAACATACAGGATGCCCCGATTCGAATCGGCCAGCACTCCGGGCTCAAACCGTTTCTCGCCTCTTTTGATCGCATGTTCGAGGTCGAGCGTGCCGACTACCCTGTCCTCCGTCGCGTTCACCGGCAGGTTTATCACCCGCGTCTGCCTCTCCTCGACTTCCAAGTCCGTCTTCTGGCCGAGCTTGTCTCGACACTGAATGCACATCTTGTGGAAGTCTTCAGGGTCACAGTGGAACGGACAGCCTTTCACTGCTTTAAGGCTTGGAAGCAGTACGGCCAACGAGCGGACAGCGGTCGATTTCGCCGTCCCTTTTTCTCCACGTATGAGGACTCCCGAAAGCTTCGGGTTGATAGCGTTCAGCACGAGCGCGAGCTTCATTTTTTCCTGCCCGACGATCGCGGTAAATGGAAAGTTGAGTTTTGCCTCTCTCATCCGGTTTATGTCTCCCGTGGCGATCCGCCGCGATTGCTACGCCACCCACACCTCAGGGTATCCTCGAATGGGTTCGTCGCTGGGAATAAGGCGGGATGGCATAAGAGTAATTACCACTTAATTTTATCGCTTTCGGGTGGGAATTGCAAGGAATTACGATGTATGAAGGTGGGGGTTTCTGTCCCGTGATCGGCGAACCATGATGGGATTCTGTAGGTGCGAATTTATTCGCACAACATTTTCGGCCTATTCTCACCCGAGCTATGCGAATGAATTCGCACATACAGAATCATAACGCGGCATGGCCCCAACCAAAATCGACGAAGCCACTGCTTCTGTGGATTTTGCAGGGGTGGTTCGCGAACCGCCCCTCCAAAAAGATCGCGGCAAGAATTCACGGTTTCGAACGTTAGTAATACAGGACAGTCTCTGAAGGGGATTTGATCCGCCCCCGGTCTTTTTCAACCACAAATCATTAAGACCAGAAACCGGGAACGAGTCTTTAGCGGACCTCGACCCCGGAGACGCATTCGTTCAGCTCGTCCACGACCGCTTTCGCATCCAGCCCGTGCATAAGCGCCCCAAACGAGATGGTTTCGAGACGCGCGCCAGGACAGGTGAAGCATCCCTCGCCGAAATACTTCCTGAATACCGGCAGCGTCTGAGGATAATCTCTGAGCACGTCCCCGATGAGATAGTCGACCGTAATCAGCTTTTCAGTCATTGCAGCGCCTCCTTAAAATCGGGGAAAGGGGAAACGGTGAGTGAAACGACT
>CAYVDS010000225.1:0-6762 GCA_964450145.1 uncultured bacterium | reverse complement strand
GTCCCTGTATTGATCTTCTTCACAATGGCCGTTGCGGCGCTCGCCGCCACGTTTTTCCTGTCGTCGCGGTCCGACCGCGCAGAGATTGTGAAGCCTGAGAAATTGAGCGGAAAATTTAACGAGGCATCGGCCACCAATTCGCAGAGCGCGGGGGAATCGCGCGAGTTGAGTGAAGAACCATCCATCAGTGGTAGTTCTGCGGCGAAAATAGGGACATATCCTGTGCCGCGGGTCAGTCCCTATTTTCCCGATGTTACGGGTCAGTCCCCATTTTCCCAGGATGACGAGCGCGAAAGAGAAATACAGAGGGTCTTCAACGAAGTCCTGAAAGACCTCGAAAAGAGAGCGGCGATAACGCCCGACACGGTTTACCTTGAATCAGGAGAGGTGATCCAATGCACTGTCATCGAAGACAGTGGCGCGCGTCTCAAGATTCGCCGACAGAACGTCACGATAACGATTGAAAAGGAGAAGATAAAAAGGGTTGAACACAGAACATCCGAAGATATAGACCGGGAACTGCGCAGAATGGCGCAGGAGCAGGCTACGAGGGCGGTGGACCAAGGCCTGGTTTGGGACGGTCAGCAGTGGGTCGCTCGCGAGGAAACGACCGCCTATAAGAAGGAATTTATCCTCGCGTTTCTTCGGACGGATAAGGCGACGAGCACCAATTTACTCGGCGGAGACCTCTGGTTATATCCTGATACCGTGACGCAGGCCGGACAATCATCGAACAATGCGGCGCTCCGTTCTTTCAAAGCGAGCGGCAAGAAACTCGACCTCGGGCGTGTGTGCGACCTGTTTCCATCGCCGATAAAAGCCGCCGGCAACTGCGACGCCGAGATGGCGGTCAAGCTTGACGAACGCAATCCCACGGGTTTGAGCGGCTGGGCCACATTCAATGGCGAGCAGGTTACGCTTTCCTCGATAGATGCGGGCGTGCTGGGTCTTCCGACGAACCGGCAAGCCTCCTTGAGCGCAAAACTGTCGGCTGGCGGCGGGAAGATTTTTATTGAAAGTTTCGCCGTCGCGGGGAAAGCGTACGACTTATCCGGCGGTGGAGTGATTCGCCTGTCGGGCAGCCCGCAGCAAAAGTCGATCGACTTTTCATTCTCGGTCGTTTTCAAAGAGCCGCCAACTGTGAGGGACAGAGAGCTTGTCCGCATGGGCGCCGGGCAATATGTGGATAGTCTGGTCGCCTCGCGGACTGCAGTTCCGCTAAGGCTTGTCGGGCCGCTCAAGAACCCCGCGGTGCAGCCTGTTCCAGGCTCGGCGCTGGATTCATTGCTGAAGCAGATTGGCCGATAAGTGGAAAATAGGGACAGACCCTATGCTACGGGTCTGTCCCTATTTTCCCGAATTTGGCATTTCGCGGCCGGATAGTGTATACTGCGGGGAATGCGGGAGCGGACGTTGGAACAAAAAGGCGTACCTGCAGCATAGATTAGGTCCTTCCACCAGCCTCTCCCAGTTGGCCTGAGACTCTACGCCACTAAGATAACAAGTGAGTTGCCAAAGGATGAAATGTAACAGGAGGACGCGGAAAAAATGAGTTTTGAGATCAACCTTTTTCTGGAGACAGCGCAGCAAATCTATCAGCGAGCCCTTGCCGACGGCAGGCTGACAAATAATCCGGAACCCGGCGCTTTGAAGCAAATGGTCGAAAATGAAGAAGGCATAACTGTTTCGGCCTTCGGAAGTTTCTGTGTCGATTCCGAGCCGAATTCCCGCGCGGCGCAGTTTACCAAGAACAACATCGATGACCCTTTTGGTGACAAGGAAAGAGAGCTCTTGCGGCATTGTGAACAGTGCCTGTCGAAAGAACATCTCGTCAGCCTTGATTTCATGGTCGGGAACGGCGATTCCGGCACGACGGCTCGAGTGATTGTTCCCGACCGTTTCGTGCATCTCGTGTATGCCGGTGAAAATCAGTTTGGCCGGGTCAATGGGGGCGTTGAAAACCCGACACACACCATTATCTTCTTCATTGACGACGCCTTTGAGTCGAATCGAACCAAGCCCCTACCATCGAAGGATATCACTATCCGGTTGGCCTTTCTTCCCGATGGGCGCATGATCAAAATCATCAGGAACAGCAACTATTTCGGGGAGTTGAAGAAAGGAATCTTCGCGGCCGAGGACTGGGCGGCCAAAACAAAACGCGGCGGCATATTCTTGCATGCAGGTTGCCGGGCAGATTATCTTCAACAGACCCACGGGGACTATCAATGGGTTCGGTCCATGATGGTCGCTCTGTCCGCCAACGGCAAGACAACCACCACGAGCCGCGTGCTTGCGTGGAAGGACCATGAGGAATCGTGGCTGATACAGGATGACGGCGGCACGTTGATGCCGGACGGCTCGTTCCATGGCTTCGAGGCTGGCGGCATCTTCGTGAAAACCGACGGCCTTAACCCTCGCGACCAGCGCGAGACTTACTATGGGGCCCTGAAATCCGCGACCTTTTTCGAGAACGTGTGGCTCGATGAGAAAGGGAGTTTCGATTTCTATAACTCAGAGAAGACGTCCAACGGCAGGGCAATAATCGTGCGCCGCGACTTCATGCACGCGGGCCCCAAGATCACGGTCGACGGCGTTGAAAACATGATACTCATCACACGGGGACCGACTATTCCCGCGATCTGCCGTTTGAGCGCCGAACAGGCCGCAGCCTTTATGGTGCTGGGGCAAGCGATGCAATCGTCTGCGGGCGATCCGACGCAAGCGGGCAAGATAATCAGCGAGTTCTTCTACGACCCGTTCATTGCGGGCAGCAAAGCCGAACACGCGAACATCTTCTATGACATCATAAAGAGTCTCAAGAATCTTCGATGTTATTTGATTAATACCGGCGGCGTTGGCGAGGGGTTCCGCTATCATGATATCACGCTGAACGACACGATGGGGATTCTGGATTCTCTTTGCCGGGGCGGACTGGAAGATTGGGAAATGAACCCGAACATCGGCTTCGAAATCCCGAAGGCGATCCGGCTGGTCGACCCGATTCTGGTCCATCCGGAAAAGCTTTATTCCTCGGCCGACTTTGCAAAACGTCAGGCGGAATTGAAAAAGGCGAGGATTCAGGCGATAGAGGAAGTCGGCGACGGGTTGAACTCGGCCATCCGCAAGGTCTTTCTGCCGTAAGAAGTGACCGAAGAGAAGAATAGAAGATGGAACACGCTCTCTCCTTTGGCGAGTGACACGCAGTCCAATAAAACCGGGGGCACGATGCGGCATCGTGTCCCCGGTTCTTCGTTTTGAGCCGCAATATCCGACCCGCTTTCTTCGTCATACTCCCGCTCATGTTCGTTTCTCTGGCTTTCAATCGCTTCGGCTCGATTTTGCCGAGACCCTCCGAAGAGCTCGCTATACTGGATTTGCCGCGAGCCAGAGGAGTTCGTCTCCCAAAGAGTTGGGCCGAAAACCTTACTGCCGCAGTGACTGTGGTGCAGAGCGTCACGGAACAGGACGAGGCCATATTCGTGGCTAATCAAAGACACGATATGGGAACCATAAATCACGTGCTGCTCTATTTTCTGGCGGAGCGACGGAGCGCGACCAAATACTGGGTTTTTGAACCCGGCTTGACAACTACTGCGCGCATTCAAAGGAAGATCATTGATGACATTGAGAGGGACAAAGTGCCATGCATAGTTGTGTGCATTTTTCCGGATAGGAAGGAGCCGAACAAGAGTTCCACAAGCAGCGGCGCCGTAGACCTGGACGTGTACATTCAGGACAATTTCCATGAAGTTGCGAGATTCGGCGGCTACGCCGTGCTGCTGCGCACTCCCGCAACTGAAGAAGAAGCTACTATGAATCCGCAGATTTCGCAGATTTTCGCAGATTCTGAGAAGAAGAAGAGCCAGACTTGGACAGGCACTTGACAGTTTGGGACATAGGGATAAAACTATATAAAGACATCCCCATGAAGTCATTGTGCTTCATGGCTCCCGGGCTCGAAAGAGTCCGGGGTTTTTTTTGAGTCCCCGAAATGACCAAGACAAGCTTCTTTATTGACGGATTCAATCTCCATTATTCCTTGCGAGCGAACCCTGCCTATCGGAAATTAATGTGGCTGGATTGCCGGAAGCTCGCGTGGGGGAATAGAATATGTTTTGAATAAACACCGGGGCGATTGTTGACGGGTTGGAATAGTCATGCAGAGATATGTTTGTCATACTGCGCGACCTGACCTGAGCGGGGCTTATGTGATGCGATGCAACCGGCAATATTCTTCGAACACTTCAATGTTGAATGCAAGAAAAGCTTGCATTGCTGACCGCATCAGGATATAATTGGATCAACTCTTCCAGATATTTTCACATAATATTGCAACTCCTGCCGTCAAGAGGGGTCTGAGGGTAAATGTCATGAAGAAGGTTGGTCTGTCAAAAGAACTTGGGGAAAGAATTGCAGAGGCGCGAAAGCGGCTCAAAATGAACCAGGAATCTCTGGCCAAAGAGGCCGGTTTCAAGTCGCATCAAATCATTTCGCAGATAGAGAAGGGGCGGCGCGAAGTGAAGGTTTGGGAATTGTCCGCTCTGAGCCGAATTCTGAGGGTTGAAATGTCTCAGTTGTTGGGAGTGGAGGAGTCAAAGTCTCCGGCGCAGGTTCTATGGCGACAACGTCCCTCCACCGGCATTGAAGTCAAAGCGGTGGAGTTTTTACAGTGTTGCGAGAGATACCATTGTTTGGAGCAGCTTTGCGGAATCAGATCAAGCGACGATCTGCCGCAGTTTAAGGTGGACCCCACGCGCTTGAAGTATTCGGACGTAGAGAAAATGGCGCATTCCGTCTCGGGTCAAATGCGTCTGGGGTCTCGCCCGGCGGTGGCTCTGGAAAGAGAACTTGAAGAAAAGTACGGTGTGAAGATTTGGCACATGCCTATGGAGGACGGATCGGCGGCCTCAACAAAGGGGGATTTTGGCCCGGCCATCCTCATGAATTCCAACGAAGCGCCCTGGCGGCGAAATTCAAACTTTGCGCACGAGCTTTTCCACCTGATTACATGGGACGCCGTTCCGCCCCAACAACTCCGCGAAGACGCTTCGCTGTGGGAGCACGTGGAAAAGATGGCGGAAGGCTTCGCGTCGCATCTCCTCTTGCCTGAGCAAGAAGTCCGGATGGTTTTCGCGAATCACCTCGATCCCGAAAACAAAACGATCTCGTTCACGGACATAATCGAAATGGCGAGAGAATTCGATGTGTCCACCACGATGTTCTTATACAGACTCAGAAGACTTCGTCTGATCAAGGAAGAAGACGCGCAGAAAATCCTGGCTGATCCGGATTTCAGGGTGCAAGACAAAAAAACGATGCGCGCGCATTGGTGGACCCCGCCGGAGATTCCGCCGCGCTTTGTTCGTCTGGGATATCTGGCATACAAGAAGGGCAACCTTGCGCGAGCGAAGCTCGCCGAATACTTGAATGTCAGCTTGATAGATTTGTCCGAGACGCTGCTCGACTACGGATTCGACGATAGCGACACCTACGATGCCCAAATCCATACCGATAGCGGTAATTCTTGACGCTGATGTCATAATCGAGAGCTTCAGAATAGAAATGTCTCAATATGCACGGAAGAAACAAATGGAGAGTCAAGTGTTGGCTCTAAGGGATTTGGCGTTCTGCATTTTGACTCTGTTGTGTTGTTCTTGTATGATAAGGGTGTAATTGTGACAGAGTTTGCGCATACATTTCAAGGAGCCCGCCATGAGCTTGCGTATTCAAATCAACAGAGAAGAGATTGCCCGGTTTTGCCGTAAGCACGCCATTCGTAAGCTCGCCTTTTTTGGATCGGTGCTAAGGGATGATTTCGGCCCTGACAGCGACGTGGACGCGCTTGTGGAATTTGAGTCGGGCCGTAAGCCGGGATATATGCGGTTGGCCGCAATGGAGCGTGAGTTGTCTGAGATTATAGGGCGGAATGCGGACATGAGAACGCCGCAAGAGTTGAGCAAGCTCTTTCGCGAGGAAGTGGTCGCTGAAGCCGAGGTGCAGTATGCTGCGTAGGGCAGACGCAGTGCGGCTTTATCACATGCTGCAGTCAGCGCGCGAAGCCGTCGGTTACGCGCAAGGTCGAACGCGAGAGGATCTGGAGAAGGACCGGCCGTTTGCCCATTCACTTGTTCGATGTTTGGAGATCATTGGTGAAGCTGCCAATAACGTGTCGCGAGAGTTTCGCGTCGCGAATCCGGAGATGGCGTGGATTGATATGATCGGCATGCGCAACAGGCTTATCCACGCATACTTCGATGTGGACCTTGATATCGTCTGGCAGACTGTGAACGAAGAACTCCCTCCCTTGATTGCCGAACTGGAGCCTATTCTGGGAGCCGAAGGCATGAATTGAGTGGTTTCCGTCTCCCAAAGCACTGAAGCGAAAGGTGAAATCGCTTAATGGTCGCCCTGCTTCTTGTCCTTGGGGATTGGCGGGATTCAAGACATCCCCTTGAAGCCATTGTGCTTCATGGTACCCGGGCTCGAAAGAGTCCGGTTTTTTTTGGTCTCGAATAAGTCTAAACGTCTCAGGGTTGCGTTGGTAGCGGCAACAAGCCTTGCCTCATGCAATGGCCCAGCGTGAAATCCTGCCAGAATCTGTGAATCTCGCAAATCCGTTGACTTAGCAACAAAGTATGGAATAGAATATGCCTCAAGCGGGACTCTGTCGGCTGACGGTTTGGGGAATGAGCGAGCAACCGTCAAACTCATTTTGAACACTTTGGGCTTGGGTTTTGCCAAAAATCTGCAAAAACCCCT
>CAYVDS010000224.1:0-6840 GCA_964450145.1 uncultured bacterium | reverse complement strand
TGCCAGAACTTGAAATTGCCCTTGCCTAACAGGAAGGGTCCATATACGGGTCAGGGCTGGTCTTCATCTGGTTGATGAGATCGCGCACGGCCAGCGCATGAGCCTGTGTGGCGCAGAACACCAGCGTCTTCTCCTTCTGGTTGATCTGCCCCATAAAAATCTCAACGCGCTTTTTTTCCCGTTCCTTGATCTCGATGATCTTGTTGAAATCGGTTTCCGTGTAAAGCTTCCCGTATTCGACCGTGCCCTCCATCACGCAGTCATCCGGCGTATACACATACTCGTCGAGCGTCGTGGAAATCTGCTTCACCTTAAACGGCGTGAGAAACCCGTCGTTGATGCCTTCCTTGAGCGAGTAGATGTAGACCGGCTCGCCGAAGTAGGCGTAGGTGTCCACGTTGTCCCTGCGCTTAGGTGTGGCAGTGAGGCCGAGCTGGACTGCCGGGGCGAAGTATTCCATGATCCCTCGCCAGTTTCCCTCGTCGTTCGCGCCGCCGCGATGGCACTCGTCGATGACGATGAAGTCGAAGAAATCCGGCGAATACTCGCCAAAATAAGGTGATGGCTTGCCATCTTTCGGCGGACCGCTCATGAAGGTCTGGAAGATGGTGAAGAACAGGCTGCCGTTCTTAGGCACTTTGCCCTTCTTGTGAATGTCCTCCGGTGAGATCCGCACCAGCGCGTCCTCGGGAAAGGCGGAGAAGACGTTGTAGGCCTGATTGGCAAGAATATTGCGGTCGGCGAGAAAGAGGATACGCGGCCGGCGCGACGGTTCCTGGCTTAGATTCCAGCGGCTGTGAAACAGTTTCCAGGCGATCTGAAACGCAATGAACGTCTTGCCCGTGCCGGTGGCCAGCGTGAGCAGGATACGCGGCTGGTTCTGTGCGATGGCCTCCATCACCCGTTCGACGGCGATGTCCTGATAATAACGGCTCGGGTGCGAGCCCCCCTTGTCCTCGAACGGCACACCGGCGAAGCGGTCGCGCCACGCGTTCTGCACGGCAAAGGTCAGATTCCAGAGTTCGTCCGGCGCGGGGTAACGCGGCAACTCGCCTTCCTTCCCTGTCTCCATGTCTATGCCGTAGATGCCCTGACCGTTGCTGGCATAGGCAAAACGGACGGCCATCTTCGCCGCATAGTCCTTGGCCTGGCCGACGCCTTCGGTCAACTCTTCGTCCCAAGCTTTTGCCTCCAGCACCGCCAGCTTGGTGTTGCGGTATTCCAGAACGTAATCGGCGGACAGCGCCTTCCCGCGCTTGCCGTAGCCCTCAATGCGGCCAAGCGTGATCGGATACTCTCGCCGGATACGGCTTCCCTCGGCCACGCCCCAGCCAGCGGCTTTCAGCGCGGGGTCAATGTGTTCTGCTCTTGTTTCGGCTTCGTTCATGGTTTCGGGCGCCTTTTTGTTTTCGGCTTCGGCAGCTTCTTAACCTCGTCTTCGAGTTGCTTAAGTGTGTCGGCCTCCGACTCGTCTTCGAGTTGGGCACGGCGACGGGCCGCAAAGCACTCATACTCCTGTTCCGCAATAGCATCAGCCTGTTCGCGACTGACCTTGCCGGCATCGGGCAAGCTAGCGCGATCATTCAATCGCAGAAAATCTTCAAGTCTACTCTGCCAATTGTGCAGGAAGATCTGTTTGCGCCGCCTGGCCTGATCCTCGGCGAAATCGAGAAACATGACGACGATGCGGTTCAGCTCGTTTATCTCGGCCTCGCGCAGATAGTTCTTGGCCACGGTCCCATCGCCTTTGCGAACCACGCCGCTCTTCCACGCTGTCAGCCCCATGTTGGGCTGGGCAGAGTCGGCACGTTCGGCAATCAGTTCAGGCGCGGTCTTGCCGGTGGCCGCGAAGTGCAGCTTGTTCTGCACCGTCTGGAAGAAAACCTGCGTCTCAGGCTCAGAGGGCGAATAGTCTGCGGCCAGCGCGAGGATCTCCCGCACGCGCAGATAGACCCGGCGCTCGCTGGCGCGAATGTCCCGGATGCGCTCCAGCAACTCATCGAAGTAGTCCGTATGTCCCTTGCCCGGCGGATTCTTGAGCCGCTGGTCATCCATCGTAAACCCCTTGACGAGATACTCATTCAAGCGTGCCGTCGCCCATTGGCGGAACTGGGTGCCGCGCAAAGACTTTACGCGGTAGCCCACGGCAAGAATGGCGGGCAGGCTGTAGTGCTCGACCTCGCGAGTAACTTCGCGCGTGCCCTCTAAACGAACTATCCGGAATTTCCGGATGGTTGCCTCGCGTCTCAATTCGCCCTCCTCAAAGATGTTCACCAGATGCTCGTTGATCGTCCGGACATCCTTCTGGAAAAGTTCGGCCAGGAGCGCCTGCGTCAGCCAGATCGTCTCGTTCTGGAACCGGCACTGGATGCGCGTGTGGCCGTCCTCGGTCTGGTAGAGGATGATCGAGGATTGCGGCGATGATGGCGTGTCGTTGGGCATTGGTGATTTCCTAGAGTGCGCCTGCAAAGGCTTGGTGCAGCAGAGACTTCTTCAATGCATCGAGCCGAGTCACATCCCGGCCGCCCTCTTTTTGAACTGTTCGGAAATTCCGAATAGTTGAAGCTTTAACGATTTCTCCCTCTCGACCCGCACCTCGATGCCGGCGTCGCCCGCCTGCCGGGTAAAGATCAGAAACTCGGCGGCGCTGTTGTGGATTTGGAGTTTATTTTGTAAAAGATCGGGTCCTTTTGGAAGTTGCTTTCCCCCCTCTACCCCACCTAGCCTCCCCTTACAAAGGGGAGGGACGCGAACTGTTACTTTGTCTTTTTTCTTTTTCATGGTCTGCCCCTAGAGTTCTCCGCTGAAGGCTTGGTGCAGCAGAGACTTCTTCAGCGCTTCCAGCGCGGCGAGCTTGCGCTGGTAGATGGATTCGAGGCGTTGTGTTTTTTCCGACAAAGATTCTAAAGCAACAACAATGCGCGCCTGTTCATCGATGCCCGGCAACGGAAGAACGAATCCTTTGATTTGCTCCGTGCTTAAATTGGGCTGGGCAGAACCTGCTGAAATGCGGAGATTTTCCTTAACTTTTGTGGACAAGAAGTAATAAAGTAAACGCTTGTTTAGTTTTTTTCCCGGCTCAAATTTACCGACTCGCTGATTCAAATAGAAAACTGTGCTCTCGGTATTGAAACCAAGTTTACCCGTCGTTGCTCCTGACATCGCAATCAAGAAATCACCTTTAACAATACGATATCTATCGAGATTATCTCGGTAATCCTTCGGATCGAAGAACACAAGTTTCTCGGTATCAACCCGGCCATCCTGAATATTCGAGATACGCAGAATCGGACAACCAGACTGCTTGAAGCTACTACTCTTGAACGCAAAGCCGTTTTGAAATCTACATACATCATCCAGCTTCGCATCCACCCACCCCGGACCGCGCTGGGTGAAGACGGATTGGAGATGGCTTTCGAAGATGGCTCGGGCGTTTTGGAGGTTCTTTTCGGCGTTGGCTTTGGCGGTGGCGATGCACGCAAATGCTTCGTCAAGAATGCCGACGATACGCTGCTGTTCGGGGAGAGGAGGAAGAGGAATTATAAATTGGGTAAGGCTCTGCGCGGATAGATTGGGTTGGGCCGCACCATTCTTATACCTGTTAATCATGTCAGTGCACAGGGCGCTCTGAAAATAGGCCATCATATATCCGCCCAAAACGGACTTGCCAGGACGAACTATCACTAATGAAGACGCGATAGCTCCTTCGGACAAGCTTCCAACGTTAGCAAATTTGCCAAGAGATCCACGGAGACAGAATAAAATATCCCCCCGCTGAATTTTCCCATTACTAAGCAAACTAAACCGTTCTCTCGAAATATAATTCAAATTCTTGATGTCGATCCCTCCATCGGTCAGATGACCGGCATTAATAAATGGGACGCCGTAACTTGTTTGAGCTGATCGTGATGGGTAGTTCGTACCTCTATCACCATTTTCGAAAGAGCAAACATCACCTAGCGTCCTTGTTTGCCATCTACTCTTCATAGCGGCGCCTTGATCGACCCCCGCACCCTCGTGCTTACCGCACTTCCTCCGCGGTACATCCTTAGCAACCCTACTCACCTCCCGCCTCCTTGGCCCATTCCTGCAACTTCCGTTGCAGTTCTTCTTTGCTTGGCAGATAGAGTTGATATTCCCTTGCATGGATGTTGGCATCGCGGGGCAAGGTGATTTTGACCAGCGCATCGTTCTTTTTCTTGCACAGGATCATGCCGATGGTCGCGTTTTCGGTTTTGGTTCTGACATAGCGGTCGAAGTAGTTGACGTACATCTGCATCTGGCCGAGGTCTTGATGCGTGATATTGCCGATCTTGAGATCTTGGGAAATTGTATTTTGGGGGTGCGAAAACAATGGGTTTGCCGCCTGTGGCGGCGCACCAAGGATACGAAACACGTCTCCTCCCCATCTTTTTCCCTCCCCACTTGCTGGGGAGGGTAGGGTGGGGTTCATGCGGGGGAGGAACAAGGCGGGGGGAGCTGCGTGATGTAACCCCCCATCCTGTCCTTCCCCCGCAAGGGGGGAAGGGACGTTTATCGAAGCAATAGCCCGCCCGGCGGGCGATAAGTGCTCCATCCCGCGCCAATTGGCGAATGCCTTTTTTGTCCCGGCTCAGCGCCAATCTTTCGTAGAGACTGGTGTCGAACTGGCGTTCGAGTTCGCGGACGGTCCAACCCTGCCGGGTGGTCTCGATCTCGTAAAAGCTGCGCTCGTCAGGGTTTTTGATGCCGAGGAGGAAGACGTAATGCGTCCAACTCAGAGTGAAGGGTCGGGCCGCAGATGCTGCAGACAGCGTTTGCAATTTCCTCGCGCCGGCCAATTTTCCAGTCACTGACTGGAAAATTGGGCCTCGGTCCTGGTAGAGCATATAGAAGCTCCGCATATACGCAAGATTGCTGGCCGAGAAACCCCTGCCGAATTCTTCTGTCAGTCTTTCGGCCAACGCCTTGATCACCTCTTGCCCATACATCGCCCGGCCCTTGCCTTTCTGCTCCTGCTCAATGATGCGCCGGCCGATTTCGAAATTGGTATGGACCTGTACGAGGTCCACGCCCCGTGCTACGGTGTTGCGAGCCGAAACGATCAGCGCGCGAATGTCGTCGAAGAAAGCTTTCGTCAGTTTCACAACAGCCCCCTGATGCTTCGCAGCACTTCCGCGCTCGCGGCATCCAGCGAGGCGATTTCTTCCATGATCGCCTGCGGACTGCGGTGTTTTACCTCCTCGCCGCCGTTGGGATTTTTCACGGAAAGATCAAAGGTTTTCTTATCGATATTATTTGCATCCACACTCCACGACTTGGGCGAATCAGCGAAAGTCTTCTGCAGCTTCACGAACTCGGCGAGATCGTCGTCATTGAGCGGGTTTGTCTTACCAAGGTTACGACCGGGGTCGAGTTGGTAAAACCACGTCTTACGGGTCGGCGCGCCTTTATCAAAGAAGAGCACGACGGTCTTCACGCCTGCCCCCTGAAACGTGCCGCCGGGACAGTCAAGAACCGTATGCAGATTACAGCTTTCCAGTAATAGCTTCCGCAGGGAAACAGAGGCATTGTCGGTGTTGGAAAGAAAGGTGTTCTTGATGACCACGCCACCGCGCCCGCCGGCCTTGAGCATCTTGATAAAGTGCTGGAGGAACAGGAAGGCCGTCTCGCCGGTGCGTATCGGGAAGTTCTGCTGGACCTCCTTACGCTCCTTACCGCCGAAGGGCGGATTAGCTAGCACTACGTCGAAACGGTCCTTGTCCTGAATGTCGGCGAGGTTTTCGGTGAGCGTGTTGGTATGCAGGATATTCGGCGCCTCGATGCCGTGCAGAATCATGTTCATGATCGCGATGACGTAGGCGAGGGATTTCTTTTCCTTGCCATAGAAGGTGCGCTCTTGCAGAGCCTTGTCCTGCGCGGTACTGCGCTTGGGATTATTTTGCCTCAGATATTCGAAGGACTCGCACAGGAAGCCCGCTGATCCGACCGCGCCATCATAGATGCGCTCGCCGAGGCGCGGTTGCACAACCTGGATGATGGCTCGTATGAGCGGACGCGGGGTGTAATACTCGCCGCCGTTGCGCCCGGCGTTGCCCATGTTCTTGATCTTGGCTTCGTAGAGGTGCGAGAGTTCGTGTTTCTCCGCCTGCGACCGAAAGCGGAGTTCGTCTATGTGATCAATGATCTCGCGAAGACTGTAGCCGCTGGAGATCTTGTTCTTAATCTCGCCGAAGATCTCCCCAATCTTGTATTCGATCGTGTTCGCCCCGCTGGCCTTCTGTTTGAAGCCATGCAGGTAGGGAAAGAGCTTCTGGTTGACGAAATCGCGGAGGTCATCGCCGGTCTTGGCCGCGTTGTGGTCGAGTTTGCCGTCCTTGCCCTTGGGCGCGGCCCAGGTTTCCCAGCGGTAAGGTTTGTCGAGGAGATAGGTGTATTTCTTACTATGCAACTGGGCCTCCAGCGCCCGGTCCGCTTCCAGCCCGTCGAGGTATTTCAGGAACAGCAACCACGAAGTCTGCTCGGTGTAATCGAGTTCGGTAGTGCACCCGGCCTCTTTCCAGAGAACGTCATCAATATTTTTGAAGGCTTGTTCGAACATAGGCCCCTATATTTTCCTTGGCATAAGTTGTTTGGATTCTGTCATATGTCCCCAAATGCGCTATATGGCGTTCACGATATTATACCAGCCTTTGCCCTGTTCCTTTATCGCAAACACTGCCTTTACGTCGCGATACTTATACATAACTTCGCTGTCTACCAGGTCTTTGGTCGCGGCGGCAATTGGGGACACGATCCCGATTTATGAAGCTAAATCAATGAAATGGACCCATCCTGTTTACAGGTAGGCTTCAAAGAGCC
>CAYVDS010000223.1:0-6926 GCA_964450145.1 uncultured bacterium | reverse complement strand
TGACGCACTCCGCGTGTATCTGCGTTCATCTGCGGTTCATATTGATTCTTCTCGCCCAACTCTGTGGTTTCCTCTGCTTCTTTTTTTCTTCGTGACTTGGTGTCTTTGTGATGAGCGGTTTTCCCCGCGAGTCCCAGTGTTCCCCGTGGTTTGGAAATGCCCCTTGGTTTCTATAGATGTGATTTGTTCTATTCGCGATATTCGTGATCCCAGCTTCTTTTCCATTCGCGTTCTCATTCGCGTCGTTCGTGTTCCAGAGTTTCTTCTTTTTTTTGCAGATTTCCGGCTCGCATGGTATGATTAAATAATGACTAAAGGTGTAACGATCCTCGGGGCGACGGGTTCCGTGGGGAGAAGCGCTCTTGCGGTGATCGAGTCGCTTCCCGCGCGTTTTCATGTTGTGGGCCTGACTGCGCGCGCAAACGCATCGTTGCTCTTGCAACTCATCGAGCGGTTCAAACCGCGTTACGCGGCCATTCTTGATGATGAGCAGGCGCGGGTGCTCGCGCCAAAGTGTCCCGCGGGTACGCGAATTCTCGGCGGAGCCGATGGCGTATTATCGGTGGCGGCTGCGTCCGAGGCCGACATCGTCGTTTCCGCCATTGTTGGAGCTGCGGGGCTCCATCCGGTTCTTGCGGCCATCAGGCAGGGCAAAACCATAGCGCTCGCCAACAAGGAACCGCTCGTGATGGCGGGAGGGATCATCACCGCCCTCGCCCGCGAGCGAGGCGCCGTGTTGTTGCCGGTTGATAGCGAGCACAGCGCCATCTTCCAATGTCTGCGCGGGAACGAAGACCAAAAGATTCGCAAGATAATTCTCACGGCCTCCGGCGGGCCATTTTACAACACAGACGCTGAGGCGCTCGATAATATCACGCCGGAACAAGCGCTTGATCACCCGACGTGGAGCATGGGCGCGAAGATAAGCGTCGATTCCGCCACGTTGATGAACAAAGGGCTCGAGGTCATAGAGGCGCATTGGCTCTTCGGCGTCGATATCGAAAAGATCGATGTGGTAATTCACCCGGGCAGCGTAATCCACTCGATGGTCGAATTCATCGACGGCTCGATAATCGCGCAAATGGGTCACAGCGACATGAGACTGCCGATCCAATATGCGCTTACTTATCCGGAACGTATCGAGTCTCAAGTGAAAAGATTGAGCATAACCGAGGCCTCGCCGCTCGAATTTTTTCCGCCGTCCTTCGACAAGTTTCCGTGCCTCGGGCTGGCGTATGAGGCCGCAAAAGTTGGCGGCACGATGCCGGCAGTGCTGAATGCCGCGAACGAGATTGCCGTGGAGGAGTTTCTGCAGCGCAGAATGCGGTTCTGCGATATCCCGGGTATGATCGAGCACGTGATGAATGAACATACGACCGTATTCGACCCGACGCTCGGCGATGTGATGGCTGCTGACCGCTGGGCGCGTGAAAGCGTCAAGGCGAGCCAAAGGAGCTACCAGTGAACCATGTCGCTGTCGCGCTAGACTTCATAATTGGCGCAGGCCGATTCATCATATTGCTTGGCATTCTTGTGTTTGTGCATGAACTGGGCCACTTCATCGCCGCGAAGTTGTGCAACGTTTACGTCGTAAGGTTTTCGCTCGGATTCGGCAAAAGACTGTTCGGATTCAAGAAAGGCGAAACCGACTATTGTGTCTCGGCCATTCCTTTGGGCGGATATGTCAGAATGGTGGGGCAGGAGGACCTGCCGAAAACGCAGGAGGAAAGGGAACGGGCCGAACCGGAATTGCGAGATATCCCTCCTGAAAGGCGTTTTGACACGCAGTCGGTGCGCAACCGGCTGGCAATCAGTTTTGCGGGTCCTCTCATGAACTTGCTGTTCGCGCTTCCGGTGCTATGGCTGGTCCTTGTGCTAGGCGTGCCGGCCCCCATAGCCTTTTTGCATACCCGTATTGGCAACGTGGATAAAGGCTCTCCGGCAGAAAAGGCCGGAATCAAACCCGGCCAACGAGTGCTCACAATCGACGGGGCCCCGGTCGAAAAATTTGAAGACCTCCAGTTGAAGATATGGACAAGCAAGGATAAGCCGCTCACGATGGAACTGGACGACCTTGCCGGAGAGAAAACAAACGTCATTGTCACACCCGCCAGACTCGAGGATTCGAGCAGGGCCACGATAGGAATTGAACCCCTGTCAACTGTGGCTGTGAACCGCATCCTGCCGAATATGCCAGCCGCCAGGAGCGGTCTGAAAGAGGGTGATTGGGTTCTCACATATAACCACAAAACGCCCGATAACGAGAACATGGGCAAGCTCATCGAGACCGTCAATGAAAGCGCCGGGCGTCCGCTCGTCCTGACCGTTCTCAGAGACGGCAAACCGCTTGACGTAGAGGTTGAGCCGCAGAAGGAAAAGACGATAAGAGGAGTGGAGTTCGACGGCCGGGTTGTTTCGCACGTTGACGGACGCGCCGGGTTGTTGGCTTTGATCCTGTGGCCGGGTGACACGGTCTCCGCAATCGACGGTAAACCGTTGCCAGAGCAAATCGACGAGGATTGGCTCGAGCGAAAAGTGCGCGCCTCTGACGCTGAAGAGCTGAAACTCACGGTGGAAAAACCGCAAGGGCTGTTGCGTGAGTTCCATACCATAACCGTCACCGTTCCAATCAGGGAAAAAGGGATGATCGGAGTTCTTTTTTCACCTTTCGTCACCGAAAAGTTTGCTCCCGGCGAGGCGTTTATTAAGAGCTTCGGCCTGTTTGGCGACGTAATCGGGTTCACAATGAAGTCGCTTTATTTCCTTGTAGCCGGCAGAGTGAGCACGAAAGAAATGGCGGGGCCTATCGGCATTGCAGTTATGACTGAACAAAGCTTGAAACTGGGTGTCGGCTATTACCTGAAGCTGGTGGCAATTATTACAATTAACCTTGCAATAGTGAATCTGTTTCCTATTCCCGTACTCGACGGCGGGACGATTATGATTTCGGTCATCGAAAGCATTCGCCGCAAGCCGATGGACGAGAAATATCTCCTGTTGCTCCAGCGCGTAGGGTTGGCCCTTGTTGCGTTTCTCATTCTTATCGCGACTTACAACGACATACTCAGGGTCATCAACTATTTGCTGGGGGGCTCATTCCTGGAATAGGCGAAAGGGCAAAGGCGAAAGGGAAGCGAAAAGAAACAGAGAAATGAAGCGAAGGAAAACACGGACAATTCATCTTGGCGGCGTGGCGATCGGGAGCGGTCACCGAATTTCCGTTCAGTCGATGACCAAGACCGACACTCGCGATGCCGTCGCGACCATCAACCAAATCAAGAGACTCGAAGGGATGGGCTGCGAGATCATCAGAGTGGCCGTTCCCGACCTCGAAGCGGCGGAAGCGCTTAAAGTCATAAAGAAACATATCTCGATTCCGTTGGTGGCCGACATCCATTTCAATTATCGGCTCGCGCTCAAGGCGATCGAGAATGGCGCGGACGGCCTTCGCATTAACCCCGGCAACATTGGTTCGCGCGCGAACGTCGAGAAGGTAGTGAAAGCCGCCGCTGACGCAAACGCTCCAATCAGAATCGGGGTCAACTCCGGGTCCATCGAAAAGGAATTTAAGGGCGCAATAAAGGGCGAGGGAGCGGAGCTTGTCGAAACGACGGCGCACGCGATGGTTCGAAGCGCTCTCAAATATATCGGAATTCTGGAAAAACTGGAATTTCACCTCATCAAGGTCTCTCTCAAAGCGACCGACGTTCCGACAACCTTGCGCGCCCATGAATTACTTGCGAAAGAGTGCGACTACCCGTTTCACATCGGAATTACCGAGGCCGGCACCTTGGTCACAGGCGCCGTGAAATCGGCAGTCGGCATCTCGATGTTGCTCTCGAAGGGGTATGGCGACACCGTTCGAGTATCCCTGAGCGCGCCGCCCGATCGCGAGGTCATGGTCGCTCACTCGATACTTCGTTCCCTCGGCCTTCGCGAGCGAGGGCCGGAAATTATCACTTGTCCCACCTGCGGGCGCTGCACCATAGACGTCGAGGAGATCGCCTCGGAGGTTGAGCGGAGGCTCTTGCCCTCGAACGCCCCTATTAGCGTAGCCGTCATGGGCTGTGTCGTGAATGGTCCCGGCGAAGCATCCCGCGCCGATTACGGCGTCGCGGGCGGACGTGGCAAGGGTGTCATCTTTCGGCACGGTAAAATAGTGCGCAAAGACGTCGAAGAATCCAAGATAATCGACGCCCTCATCTCCGAGATAGACGAACTAAAGGAACATTCCTGATGCGCTGGACCAAAGCATATATCCCCACTGTCAAGGAAGACCCGGCCGAGGCGGAAATCATGAGTCACAAGCTCATGATGCGCGCCGGCATGATCAAGAAAGTTGGCGCGGGCATCTACACACTCCTTCCGCTCGGACTCGCCGCCACGCGCAAGGTCGAGCAGATTGTGCGCGAGGAAATGAATCGCATCGGAGCGCTCGAACTGCTCATGCCCGTTCTGAGTCCGGCCGAGTTATGGAGGGAAACAGGCCGCTGGGACGTTTACGGGCCCGAACTCATGCGCCTTAAAGACCGTCATGATCGCGACTTCGTTCTCGGGCCGACGCACGAGGAAGTTATCACCGATCTCGTCCGGGGGCGCGTCCGTTCATATCGGCAGCTTCCGCTTACCCTCTATCAAATCCAGACAAAGTTTCGCGACGAGATTCGGCCGCGGTTCGGGGTGGTCCGCGGACGTGAGTTCACGATGAAGGACGCCTATAGCTTCAACCGCGACGAAGCATGCCTTGACAAGACCTATCGCGACATGCACGGCGCGTATGAGGCGATTTTTCGCAGGTGCGGTCTCAGGTTCAGGCCGGTGTTGGCGGATTCGGGCGCAATCGGAGGCGATGTCACCCACGAGTTTACGGTTCTCGCTAAGGTCGGCGAATCGCGCATCGTAAGCTGTCCCAGCGATGAATGCGCTTACGCGGCCACTGACGAAACGGCAGAATCGATCATAGAAGAAGTCGTTATTGACGGCGAACCCCGGCCCTTATCCGAGGTCCACACGCCAAATATGAAGACCGTCGAGGAGGTATGCGCGTTTCTCAAAGCCGAGCCGCGGAAACTGGTGAAGACGATTCTCTACGAGGCGGACGGCGGAACAGTGGTGGCTCTGGTTAGAGGCGATCGAGAGATTAGCGAACCCAAACTGCGCCGCGCGCTCAAGAAAGACCTGCTGACAATGGCCGATGGGGGAGTGGTCCGCGATTTGACCGGCGCGGAAGTAGGATACGCGGGGCCGGTCGGCCTGAAAGGCGTCAAACTCGTGGCCGACAGGACCATCGTGAAGATGACGAACTTCATCACCGGCGCGAACAAGACCGATTACCATTTGACCAATGTCAACGCAGGGCGCGATTTCTCACCCGACATTGTGGCTGACATAACCGTCGCGACGACCGGCGATAAATGCATTCGCTGCGGGCGCGCGCTGACCGACTACCGAGGAATCGAGGTCGGCCAGATTTTCAAACTGGGGAAGAAGTACAGCCTCAAGATGAACGCCACGTTCACCGACGAGAAGGGGATTGAAACGCCCTTCACGATGGGGTGCTACGGTATCGGAATTACCCGCACAGTCGCGGCGGCAATCGAGCAGAACCACGACGAAAACGGGATTGTATGGCCGTCCGCTATTGCGCCGTTCGGGGTCATCGTTACACCGGTTTCCGTTGGGGATGCGGAGATCATGTCGGCAGCCGAAAAGATATATTCGGAGCTTCGCGCGCATGGAATCGACGCGCTTCTTGACGACCGCGACGAAAGGCCCGGCGTCAAATTCAAGGATGCAGATCTTGTCGGGATTCCGTTGCGTGTGACTGTAGGGTCTCGCAGCCTGAAGCAGGGGAAACTTGAGGTTCGCATCCGGCGTACCGGAGAGACGCGGGAAGTCCCAGTTGAATCGGCGTGCGAAAACATCACGAAACTGCTTGGTGAGATTGTCTGAACACCTTAATTTGGGGACACGATGCCGCATCGTGTCCCCAAATTAAGGAGCGTATTGTGTCATCGAATTAAGGAGTGCGAGACAACTTAATGCAGAAAACGATTCCCAAGGTATATGAGCCGCATGCGGTTGAAGAAAAATGGTATCAATATTGGCTGGATAACAGCTTCTTCCATTCCGAGCCGAACCCTGACAGGAAGCCGTACTGCATCGTTATTCCTCCACCCAATGTGACCGCAGAGCTTCACATGGGGCATGCGTATAACAATACAATTCAGGATATTTTCATCCGCTACCATCGCATGTGCGGCGACGAGACGCTCTGGATGCCGGGCACTGATCATGCAGGCATCGCCACTCAAAACGTGGTCGAACGCAGACTGGCGAAGGAGGAACGGCGTACGAGGCATGACCTCGGCCGCGAGAAATTCGTCGAGCGCGTGTGGCAATGGCGCGAAAAATACGGCTCGACTATCATCTCTCAGTTGAAGCGCCTCGGCTGTTCATGCGACTGGGCGCGCGAGCGCTTCACGATGGACGAAGGCCTCTCAAAGGCTGTCGTCGAAGTGTTTGTGAAACTCCACGAGAAAGGACTCATATACAGGGGCAAATATATCATAAACTGGTGTCCCCGTTGCCGAACCGCCCTGAGCGACGAAGAGGCGATCCATCAGGACCACGAGGGGAACCTCTGGTTTATACGGTATCCGGTCAAGGGAACGGACAGATTCGTCGTAGTCGCGACTACGCGGCCGGAGACGATGTTAGGCGACACTGCAGTCGCCGTGAACCCAAGCGACGAGCGCTACGGCGACCTCGTCGGTAAAACCGCTGTCCTTCCCGTAATCGGCCGCGAGTTGCCGGTCATCACCGATCCTTTTGTTGATCCTTCGTTCGGCACCGGAATCGTGAAGGTAACCCCAGCCCATGACCCGAACGACTACGGCATCGGACGGCGACACAATCTCCAGTTC
>CAYVDS010000222.1:0-6971 GCA_964450145.1 uncultured bacterium | reverse complement strand
TCAGTGAATTCAATGGGTTAAGCGGAAATCTCTTATCGGGTTGCGGAATCGCTGGGGCGTTACGGGCGTTACACACAACGTCATTTTGCCGTGAACCCGCGGCATGGTATAATGAATTCTAGCCGTATAGCCAAACCAATTTGATTTGAGGATAGCTCCGGAAGTCAGACTCCCCGATGTATCTTCTAAAAGCCTTAAGAGCCGCTGCAAGACTAGGCATCCTTGCCACTTATGTGATTCTGGCGGGATCCGTCATTTTTTATCCCGTGCTGTATTCGCTGGAGGAGGGATTGTTCACAATGCTGAGGGTGAATCCTCTGCAAGAGTTCGCAAACATAAAGGATTCCCTTGTGCCGATGTTTCTTGCCGCGCTTTTATGTGTCGTGTTTCGTCTCGTGGAACGCACCCTGTCTTTCGTCATAAAGAAAACCGACGGTTCACATGCTCTTTAACAGCGTAGACTTTTGTTTCTTTCTGGTCGCGGTGCTCGCACTTTACTGGACCTCTCCGGTTCAAGTCCGTAACTGGGTTCTCCTCGGCGCCAGTTACTACTTCTACAGTTACACGTATCCTCCCTACACGTTCCTTCTTGTGTTCCTCTCAATCGCCAATTTCTACCTGGCGCGAACGATTTATGAAAGACCGCGATGGGGCAGGCTTTGGATGTTCGTCGGAGTTGCGCTCGACCTCACAAGCATTGGCTTCTACAAGTATGTAAACCTATTGTTAGGCACACTGAACGCAACCCTCGGGTATGTGTGGCAGTCGCCTGGTTTCCCGTTGCTCGAAGTGGTTCTCCCCGTTGGCGTTTCTTTCTATACATTCCAGATGCTCAGCTACTTGATCGACGTGCGTAGAGGCATGCAGCCTGAGCCTTCTTTCCGCAACTTCGCGCTCTATATCTCATTCTTTCCGCAACTGGTGGCCGGTCCGATCGTGCGTCCCGGTGTCCTGCTGCCCCAACTGCGGAGAGGAAGCCTTGTGGATTCGGAGCGGCTTCAGTTCGGCATGTTCATGGTGGCCCAGGGCCTGACCAAGAAAATCGTCTTCGCGGATTATCTGGGTCAGCACGTCGAGAGAGTTTTCACGGCGCCTTCGGGGTTCAACAGCGTGTCCACGCTGATAGCCGTATACGCATACGCGTTCCAGATATACTTCGACTTCTCGGGCTATACTGACGTCGCAATCGGCTGCGGCAAACTTCTCGGGTTTGATATTCCTGATAACTTCAATCTGCCCTATTTAGCAAAAAACGTGAGGGAATTCTGGCAACGCTGGCACATCTCGCTCTCGACCTGGCTTCGCGACTACTTGTACATATCGCTGGGCGGTTCGCGTGTTGGACGCGGGCGCACCTACATAAACCTCATGATGACCATGGTCCTTGGTGGCCTGTGGCATGGCGCGAATTGGACGTTCGCGATCTGGGGCGCATATCACGGGTTGCTCATAGCAGTAAACCATTTCCGTCGTGAAAGCGCCGGATTCAAACCCGTCGAGAATCCTTCCTTCTCGCGGCAGATTTTCCAGACGTTTGTAACGTTCCACCTTGTGTGCGTAGGCTGGATTTTCTTCCGGTCGGAGTCCTTCGGCAAGGCGCTCGCCATTTTCCACAGGCTCGGCTCGCTTGACCTTTCGGGCGATATCGTAGGCAAGGGCGCCGCGGCGATGCTGCTGGTGGCTGCTTCAAGTCATCTACTGCGTGGAAAGTGGAAGCTGGAAAAATCCTTCATCTCTCTGCCCGCACCGGTGCAAGGGTTCGCATACGCCTGCCTCACCCTGCTCATATACGTGGTTTTCACGACCGAGGAAAGGTTTATTTATTTCCAGTTCTGAACAGCCAACGGCCGTTTTTTTCAGATGTTCAACCATAAACTCTAAACCATGAACCATGAACCGACTTCCCGCCTCCTGACGGAACAAAGGGCAAAACCAGCGTATGTCTTGCTTTCCTACGTGTCGTCTTTTCTTGCGCTTGTTTTTATATCGATAGTTCTTCTGGGAAAGCAAACCGTTCTGTATTATGCCGCTCAGATTTCTCCTTACAGCATGATTTTCGCGAACGAGGTCAAAATCGCAGACGGGGACAGGTCGGTTGACGACGTAATCTTCTTCTTCGGCGATTCCTCCGTCGTGACTGTCAAAGGGGACACTGCTCTCGCACGCGAGCTTCATATTCCGAGCATGCTGGAGAGCGAGCTTAACAGACGATATCCCGAACTGGGGAGGGTGTCGGTTGTCGAGTGGGCTTTCATCGGGGCGCACCCGTTTCATTATTACTGCATGCTCTTCGCGGTGGAAAAATATAAGCCCTCGCTCGTGATCGCGCCGGTAAACTGGCGCGCGCTCGGCGCCGTAGATGGGAAGGCGAATTACAAATTCCCCGAACTGATCAGACTTGTGCCGGCGCGCGAACGAATCGCCCTCGGGCCCGACAGTCCGGTCAACCTCGAGGGCATACCTCTGACCGACCAGTTCCTGTATCTGTTCGATGTGCCGAAGCTCTACATGCAGGGCCTCAAAGAATGGGCGCGTTCCCGCTTCTTTTCGATGTGGTATCCGGAAAGGGTTGACCGCGAGGCGACGCCTGCCGGAACGATACCTGATAATGTGCAGAATTGGGAAGGGATGCTTGCCAACTGGCCTGATTCGGAGTTGTTTGCCACCTATCCTGTCGTTGTCCCGGCCGACCATCTCCGGGTTAAGACTTTGCGGCTCATCGCGGACACCGCGTGGAAACGCAAAACGCCTTTTCTTTTCTACATAACTCCCATACATACGACGGAAATGGCAAAGCGGGAAAGCTTCGACGCAGCCGGCTTCCGCCGTTCGGTTGAGACGGTAATTGGACAAAGCGCCGCCGGATGCGCGGAATGTGTGAATTTCATCGAATTGCTCGATGAGACGAACTTCGTTGACTTCTTTGAACACTACAGCGTTGAAGGAAACCGGAAGGTGGCGGAGGCGTTAGCGCCCGAAGTTCGACGGATGTTGCTCAAATATAAGAAACCAGCTCATAAGTGAGCGTGTTTCACATCCCTTGATGGTTGCCGCCTGATCCCGGGAATCTGAATTCCTCATTACCGAACTCGCGTCTTCCGCTCTTCGAGGTATTCCCTAAGCGCGTCGCGCCAGAAGGGCATCGGCTCGACCGAAGGAACAGATTTCAGGTTCTCGTTTTCAAGCACGCTGTAGCGAGGTCGTTTTGCGGGAGTCTCATATATTACCGAAGTCGTTGGCGACAGATTTGCGTTGAGGCCGGAAAGCTCGAAGATAGCTTTCGCAAATTCATACCATGAGCACTCGCCTTCGCATGTCATGTGGTAGAGCCCGTACCGCCTGGTTTCGACGAGCGCCTTGATGCGAGGCGCAAGCGCTCGCGTATACGTCGGCGTGAGTGTCTGATCTGCGACTACCTTTATGTCTTTTCCCTCTCGAGCCATCTTAATCATTGTCTCGACGAAATTAGTCCCCTTCTCCATGCTGCCCCTGACACCGTAAAGGCCGCACAGCCGCAAGACGAAATAGCTGTCATACAGATATCGGATGAAGTGCTCGCCGGCCAGCTTGGAGATGCCATAAGCGCTGACGGGACGCGGAGCGTCTTTTTCGGTGTACGGTTTCGACGCCTCCCCGTCGAAAACATAGTCGGTGCTGAAGTGAACCAGAGTTGCCCTGATCTCTTTGCAAGCGAGGGCGAGGTTTCTTACCGCGAGTGCGTTTACCTGCAAGGCTCTTTCCGGATAGTCTTCGCATTCATCCACACGGTGGTATGCCGCGGTATTGATCACTACATCAGGAGCCTTTTCAGTTAGTATTTTGCGGACCTTAGCATAATCACATACATCGAGGTCATTAATGGTGAGCGGGATAAGCTCCTGTACGGAATACACCTTGCACAAATCGCTCCCAAGTTGTCCGTCAGCGCCTATCAGCAGGGTCTTCATCCGATTGTCTCCTTTGCCTTATTCGGGGCTGAAACCTTGCGACCTGTCGCCTCAAAACACTACAGTGTCACGATTCTATCAAACCGTTTTGCCATGATGCAAGGGGGGCTAAATCGACAATCGGCTGCGCGCCTCTTCCGGACATCGAAGAACTCATTGCGCAACTGAAACAAAGCGGTTTCAGCCACATCGAGACTACGAAGCTCGCGCCGGGTGAACCCTTTTATGGGATGCTGGCAAGATGATGTCGCCGCGGGATTCCTGCCCTACGGCGTCACTATTTCGACCAGTTCCGCTGGTCCATCCTTTATCAGCCCGACTCCGGGAGCGTAAATCTTCGTATCCTTTGCGTTCGGTTCGAGAGGAGTTGTCTCGAACGTTACGAGGCAGTTCTCAAATTCGCCGGCCGGCGTTACGAACTCTGCATCCATCGCTATAATTATGGCTCTGTCCATTGCGACCTCGGGCGCTATCTCCTGGAAATAGCTTGCCCCCAGCAGGATTATCCCCGGCATGAACAACCCGGGCTGGGCGCCGTTCTCGAACGCGCGCCAGGCGCCCTCATGGCTGACGATGACTCCACCCTCGTATATGTCAACTTCCTCGCCGAAGTAGAAAACGCTGTTGGTCTCGGTGCAGATCGCGAAGAAGTTCCTCGAGACTTCGACCAGTTCGCCGTCTTGCCATTCCATTTCCTGGACGACCCTGGTCCTAACGTCGCCGACCATTTCCGTGTCGTTGAGAACGGTTATGGAGAGTTCCGTTAGCACGCCGTTCTCCTCTCCGGCCAGGTTAAGCTGGTATCCCGGCTCCAAGATGAAGTACTCGTTGCTCCCTCTCGTAGAAAAAGTGCATGCGTCCAGTCTGAAGTCAGTCGTATATCCCGGCGGGAATTTTTTTGGAACGGGTTGCGCACTGCACAGCCCGGTGAAAAGCGCCATCCCTAACAACACGGCCGCCATCATGAAGCATAACCTTTTCATTTTCCTACCCTCCTTCTGTGCTTTCCCGGTGCTTCGTCTCCGCGCATGGTTCCACCGATGCGTAGTCGCGCACTATAACACGAATCGACTTATTTGCTTAAGTATGCTATGGAATAATCGTGACCGCAAGAATATTACAGAAATACCTTCAAAAGCAAGAGAATTATATGGTAGTATATGTTCCTATATGGCCATCTCATTTTCCCTGTGTATCGAAATGATTTTCCCGGAACTGGAGGCGGCAGAGAGGCTGGAAAAGGTCGCGGCGGCGGGATTCAAGGCTGTCGAATTCTGGGACTGGAAGAACAAGAACCTTAGCGAGGTCGCCGCACGTTGCGCGAAGCTCGGGCTGCGGATCAGCAACATGAGCGGCCAGCGGGCCGGCGGCTCGCTCCTAGACGAAAACGAATTCGGGGCCTACTCCAACGAAGTCATTTCCTCCATCGGCGCGGCAAAACGGCTTTCCTGCCCGAACCTGATGCTCTTGACGAATCCGCTCGGGCCGGACGGAACTGTGCTCAATTCGTATCCCGACGTTCCCGTGTGGCAGAAGACAAAAAACTGCGTGCGCGCGCTCTCGCAACTGGCTTTGCTCGGGGAGAAGCAAGATGTGCGATTACTCCTTGAGCCGCTGAACACCCTCCTAGACCACCCGGGATACTGGCTCGACGATGCTGATCTCGCGTTCGAGATCATTCAAGGGGTCAACCATCCAAACGTGCGCCTCCTCTACGACATCTACCACATGCGGGCGATGGGGCGGGACCTTCTCCGGGACATCCAAACCAACCTGAACCTGATCGGATACTTCCACGCGGCCGATTTCCCCGGGCGTCATGAACCCGGCACAGGAACCATCGACTTTTCGTCAATATTTCGGCTGCTCCGCTCCCTCGGTTACAACGGCGAAATCGGTTTCGAGTTCAGCCCGGCTGCCTCCTCTGATGAAGCCCTCGAACACATTTCCGATCTTGCCACACAATTTTGTTGATGGGCAGAGTCCCATTCAACTCGGCTGCCGCTTCTCAGCTCGATAGTTTCGAGGAATTCCCGCAAAAGTTCCCGGTCGGAATCCTCCAACCGGAGGAACTGAGCTCCTGCCGTGTAAAGCTTGATTATCCCATCGTAGGTATGCCAAAGGATGGCTGCCTGTCCGCTTATCCGAACTCGTTGGCCTTCTTTGAGCGCCGCCTCGAACGAAAGACCGAAAACTATTTCTCCGGGAACATCTACATTGCTGACAAAACGGAGACCGTCGATGCTTATCTCGGTAACTTTCAGGCAGTATCGCCTCTGGCACGGGAACTCTCCGTCGGCCATAAGCCATGCGGGCGCATAGTATCGACGAAACCGGCTTCTTTCATCCGCTTTCATCATAACCTCCGGCATCCTCTGCGGCGGGCTGCTCGGCCTTCCGCAGTAGGTATCCGCTCGTCTTACAATAGCGATAAGAAGCAAGAATTGTTCCAATGCATGCATAAGCCTCGACAAGACAGAAAAGGCCTCCTGACACAGGCCTTTGTCTCAACCGTTCGCGCTTGACGGTCTGGTTCTTTTTCGCGTATAATAATAAGCTGTTTGAAAGGAGGTTCAAGTATGCCTTGTCTTCGCAAGAGACGGAGAAAGAAAATCGCCAAACACAAGCGCAAGAAGAAGATGCGGGCGAATCGGCATAAGAAGAAGCTGCGGTAGAAGGCCGCAGGGAAAGCCTTCGTTTTCATAGAGAGCTGAAGAAATGAAACTCAGGATAGGATTGCCCAAGGGCAGCCTGCAAGAGGCGACGCGTGAGCTGTTTCAGCGGGCTGGTTATACGATTGTGTTCAGCGAACGGTCATACTACCCTTCCATAGATGACCCCGAGATTGAACTGCTCCTGATACGCGCGCAGGAGATACCCCGCTACGTGGCGCATGGCGTGCTCGACATTGGGATAGCAGGAACCGATATGATCGAGGAGGACGATGCTGATGTCGTCCGAATCGCCGATTTTTCGTATTCGAAACAGGGACTGGGATCCGTAAAGTGGGTTCTGGCCGTGCCG
>CAYVDS010000221.1:344-7122 GCA_964450145.1 uncultured bacterium | reverse complement strand
AGTGTTTGGGATTTAGGATTTAAGTTCATCTTATATCCGAACTGCTACTCCTCTCTGTGCTAAATATTCTTTTACTTGTCTTACTGAATATTCTTGATAGTGAAATATGGAAGCAGCCAAACAAGCAGTGGCTTGGGTCTTCGCCAGCACATCGTAAAAATGCTCTAACTTTCCTGCGCCGCCAGAGGCAACTACCGGAATATTAATTTTGTCGACGATACTCTTAGTCAGGTTTAAATCATAACCATCCTTGGTGCCATCGTAATCCATGCTCGTCAACAATATCTCGCCGGCGCCCAGTTGATTCGCGCGCTCAGCCCATCCTATTGCCTCGATGCCGGTCGGTGTGCGCCCACCGTGTATAAATACCTCAAACCCTTTCGAAGTCCGTTTGGCGTCGATCGCTACCACGATGCACTGGCTCCCGAACCGGTCAGACGAGCGCCTGATGAATTCAGGGTCATTGACTGCGGCCGTATTGATCGAAATTTTGTCGGAGCCCGCGCGGAGAAGCTCGCGTATGTCCTCGATTGTGCGTATTCCGCCGCCGACTGTGAGAGGCATGAACGCTTTCTCGGCCGTTCTGCTCACCACGGAAAGCATAATGCCGCGCTTCTCATACGAAGCCGTTATGTCGAGGAACACAAGCTCATCGGCCTGTTCTTCGTCGTATCGCTCGGCTATCTCGACGGGGTCGCTGGCGTTGCGAAGGCCGACAAAATTGATGCCCTTGACGACGCGTCCGTCTTTGACATCGAGACAGGGAATTATTCGTTTCGCTAGCATGATGCATTCTCAGACCATCCAAAAAAAACTGTCGACCGCTCACTGCCGGTGGTAGTCTTATTTTGGGTTTTGGATTTTAGATTTTGGATTAGATTCTTCGCTTCGGTCAGAACGACTTCATACGCGGACCGGTCCTGCATGCGTATTTACTCGATCCCGCTGTATATAGTTCGCATTCAACTCTTCTCTTATTCTTTGCGAGCTTTGTGCCTTTGCGGTTTAATTTTTCCCTTTTAGCCTTTGCCCCTATTCCCCCGGATTCGTTCCCCTTTCGCCTTCTTTAGAAGCGCCTGACCACGCCTCGGCGTGATTAATTGTGGAAGAAAGGTGAAGCTTGACACCCATCATGTCATTCTGAGCGGAGCGAAGAATCTGTCTTTTGTTTCTTTTGCCCTTGAACCTTTGACCTTGAACGTTGAACCTACTTTCTTAGGAGGACTTGGTCGGAACAATTTTATCCACGGAGACAAGGACCGTTTCGACATTGTCGAGGCCAAGACCTTCTTTGAGGCAGTGAGTTATGTTATGCTGTACTGACTCTGCGACATTCTTGAGTTCGCGGTCGGACCATACGCTCACCGATGCGCGGATGCGGAGCCTCTTGCGGTCGCGCGAGGTCGTCACACGAGGACGAATACTATTCACGATGGAACCCTTTTCCGAAAAACGCTTTGAGATAAAATCCTCGATTGCGCGAAGCGAAATATTGATCGGCCCTTTGTCCCCCTGGAACGCGAGGGCGGCAGAGGAGTCGGGTGATTGACCGGCGATGCCATAAAGTATCCAACTTGCGACAAAAACAAGTAACCCTCCCCCAAAATACAATATGGGCACATTTGCCTTCGTGATCGTGTGGATGACAATTGCGGTAAACTGCTGATTGAATGCCATGAGGCCGACGAGCATCAAGCAGATAGACAACAGGAACAGAACTCCCGCGATGAGTATGAGGATCACTGACTTAATGAGTCCCATTGCCGGCCTTCCCTCTCTCTCTACTTAGTCCTGAGTTTCCTAATTCCTGTAACGTATTTTTTAGGGGTGACTCGCGAGTCGCCCGCATGGAGTTTACGCGGATACGTCACCGTATTTATGAAAACGTGAACTTAGAGTCCGATTTCGAAATAGTTCGCCGATGCGGTCAGCTTCCGGCAACCTTGAATAGTCACGACGACCATATCTTCGATTCGAACGCCTCCGACATCCGGAATGTAAATGCCCGGCTCCACGGTGAAAACCATGCCGGGCTTGATGCTCCCTTTTCCTAGCCGGGAGACGGTCGGCTGCTCGTGCACCTCCAAACCGACACCGTGGCCGAGGCCATGACCGAACTGCTCGCCGTACCCAGCTTCGGCAATCCGGTTACGAGCAACCGCGTCAATGTCTACGCAGGGCATATCCGCCCGAATCGCCCCGATCGCAGCCGCTTGCGCATCTTTGACAATATTATATATTTCAAGCACTTGCGATGATTTGATTTTATCCAACCACACCGTCCTTGTCAAGTCGGAGTGATACCCTTTGAATTGAGCGCCAATATCAATAACGACGGACTCGCCTGCTTGTATCTCGCGATCGGAGGGCGCGCCGTGCGGCATCGCCGAGCGCGGGCCAGAGGCCACTATGAGGTCGAATGCCTCCTTCCTTCCGCCAAGCGAGCGAATGAACGTATTGATGCTGTTCGCGACCGCCTGTTCCGTCATGCCCGGCCTGATTTCTTTTAGTATCTTTTCCATGGCGGCGTCCGCGATCCAGGCGGCTTTTTCAATGAGCTCGATTTCGGAGCCGTCCTTTATTGCGCGCAAGTCTTCGACCCAGTTCTCGGTCGGCACAAGCTCGAGCGATTCTATCGCCTTGAGAAGCGCGTAGTGACGATACGTCAAATGGGCAGACTCGAACGCGAGCTTCGAGATTTTCAGTTCCTTTATCTGCGAGAAGACCGTCTCCTCGGAAGGGCCTTTGATTTCGACGAAATCGAGAGCGGTGACCTCCTGAGCGATTTGGGTGCGATATCGAAAATCGCTCATGATGATTGCCCGGTCAAGCGAGATAATCAAAATGGCGAGCGAACCCGTGAAGCCGGACAGGTAGCGATAGTTCGGATAGCTATAACAGACGAATGCGTCCGCGCCGGCCTCCCGCAGCTTGTTTCTGAGTGCGTCGATACGGTTGCCCATTTTTTCACTCTCTTCCTGCGTGCAGGGCGGGACCTCTTGTTCGCAGTCTACGGTTCACGGTTTACAGTCCACGGTTTTAACTGAAAACCGTAAACCGCAGACCGTAAACCAATACTCCGCCTCTTGCCTCTTATTTACCTGCAAGCGCTTCAATCGCGAGTATGTAACTCATCGAACCGAATCCGCAAATGCTCCCTTTACAAACAGGGGCTATATACGAATGCCGCCGAAACTCCTCGCGCGCATGAACATTCGAGAGATGAACCTCAACGGCAGATATCCCGGCGCCGGAGATAGCGTCGCGGATCGCCACGCTCGTGTGCGTAAATGCACCCGGATTTATGACGAGCGCGTCGAATTGGCCTATGGCAGCGCCTATCTTATCGACGATATCGCCTTCGTGATTCGAGTGGAAGGTTGTAACGGTCACGCCGAGTGTCTTAGCGTGTTTGCGGATTTCGTCGTCGATCTGCTTCAGGGTCTTCGAGCCGTAGACTTCCGGCTCGCGTTTCCCAAGGAGTTGAAGATTCGGCCCGTGAATGACGAGTACCTTCATCGTTTTCTCCCCCAATTCAGAATTCCTTGTGATGTTGTCGGAGATTCTCCGCTTCGCTCAGAATGACAAAAAAGATCAGAATTCCTTGTACTGTTTTCGTAACTCCTCCGCCGTAGCGGCCTCTCTCGCTGATTCCTGCTCCATTCCGAGCGATTTATAAATCTGAACAAGTTTATCATGAAACTCGGGATTTACGGGAAAATTCTTAGCCGCTTGGAGTTCTGCCTGAAGCGCCTTTTGAAACATTTGCTGTTCGGATTTGGCATTTCCGGCCACCCAATATGCGACCGCGAGCGACTGGAAAACGTAAGGTGACCACGGGTCGAGCGCAGCGGCTCGCTCCAATTGTCGTATCGCATCGCCAAGTAATAAGGGCGCGTTTTCCATTTGGGCCAGCCGCAGGTAAGAGTCGCCCAGCATGTGTCGAGAATCCGAATCCAGGGGAAAGTATTGGACAGACCGCCTAAGAAGGCGGACGCTATTCCTTAATACGGCATGCTGCAGCCTTGGGTCGGTTTTGAAACCCTGACGCCGCGCAAGTTCTGTGGGGAAGGCTTTGTTCCTCTCCGCCTCCACACGGAGATAGAGATTCAATCCGGCAAATGACCTGTAAAGGAATATCATATAGACAATAACTAGCGCCGCTGCAGCTTTTGCAGCAAGATTCGGGAACCGGATCGAGAATTTGTCTTTCTCATTATCGGGCACGGCGACCAGCAGGCCGAGCATCGCAAAGAGAAGATATGCGAGAGTTGGGAGATAAAGGCTGAAGTCGGTCAGGCTCTGCGCGAGGAACCCGATCACCGCAGCCCCAAATCCGCACGCAATTCCGCGGAGTGAACCGACCGACGAGGAGCGCGCTTTCCGCCAGAACGTGTACACGACTACGAGCCATAGTCCCACGAAGGCGTTGAGGCCAATGATCCCGGTTTCCGCCCACACTTGCAGGTAATTGTTGTGTGCGAGCTTTACGGGATAACCTCCCGGAATCATATAGCGCGGGTATGCCTTCTCGAACGCGCCCCAGCCGACGCCAAACCACATGTTCTCCCTGATCATCGCCAAAGTGGCTTTCCAGTATGAGAGCCGCTGTAGCACGGTCATCGTGTCCTTTATCCTGTCGAGTATCGAGGCGGGCCGTACCCGCATGAGTTCCTCAGAAACCGCATCCGGCGAAACAATTAGAGGCACGAAAAGAGCCGCCAGAAGGCACAGGGCAACAGTCGCGCCCGACGGCGGCTTCCCTTTCCAAAATTTGGTGATCAGGAACGTAGCCACAATCAGAGCGGCAATCAGCCAGCCCCCGCGCGAATAGGTGAGCCACAGGTCCCAAGGTATGAGGATACACGACACAACGAACACGACTATTAATACAAGTCCACCGATTCCTCCTAAGAGCCGCCAGACCCGGGACGAGAATTCCTTCGCTCCGCGCGACTCCGGTTTTAGGCGCTTGAAGCGGAGAAGAAGAACCCGCAAGCGGCCCACCCCGACATCGTGTTCTGTGACTCCTGACGAGACCGAGTCGGCAACCGATGAGTTTGATGGTCTTGCATCCCGGTTAAGAACAGCATTCAGAGAGCTGTGGAGAAACTGCGTCATGTCGCCCCACATGCTCCACACCCATCCGATCGTAAGGCTTCCTGCGAAACCGAGGAACATTGCATAAGCGTTCGGAAAGAGGAAGGTGGAGAAAACGCGAGTGGATTCGAGTCTGTGGAGAATCCCGTACCCGAGCGGAATCCCTGAGAGCTGTTCCTGATTTCCCGATTTGACCGCATCCTCAATAACTTTTCGGGTCATCTCGAGTGTGTAATAATGCTGGAACAAACCATAGATATTCACCAGGAGCGCGGATGCGAGGATGCACGCCGCCGCGACCTTGACGGCGGCTGCTTCCCTGAAGTTATTGGCAATCACCAGATACAGGAGCGTATAACTCAGAATCTCGTAGATATATCGGAGAGTAAGCCCACGGTTAATACTCGTGAAGAAGGTGAGCGAGCAAATGAAAAGAAAAGCCATCACGAAGCCGGTTGTGAGCCGGTCGTGAAGTTCCAGCCGCCGGGTTCGCGCGCATTTCACGAACCACAACAGAGTCAGCAACGCGACGCCGACATGGAAAAAGTGATTGTAATGCGGATATGTGCGCCCGTCAATAAACGGCCTGAGAAACAGGATGAGAAGAACGCCTGAAAAAAGCAGGTTGTCAGCCCACACGTAGATTGCATCCCGGTTGGGCGACGGCGTAGAGCGCGCGTTTGCGGGGCCGGATTCGGCGCGTCTCTTTTTCGTCGTGCGGCTCATTCGGATTTGTTCGACTGTTCCCTTATCCGCTTCTCGCGGTCAGCTATCATGAGGAGTATGATGATAGCGAATATCCCGAGAGTTTGAACAAAAAGGGTCACCGCTCCTCTCCGGCCAAGATCCCGCAACAACGTAGCGCCCAAACCCACGGCGAAAGACACGAGATAAATAAAAATAACCGCATCACGCTTGCTCATCCCGAGATGAACGAGCCGGCGAGAGAAATGGCGGTTGTAACCTATGTGAATGGGTATCCCCGCCCGCCAACGCAGATAGATGACGCCGATCGTGTCGAAGATAGGAACCGCAAGAATAAACAGCGGCGTGAACAGGCCCCACTCGCTCATGTGATCGGGCATATAGAAGGCGCTAACGACTGAAAGTGAAGCGAGCACGAACCCAACAAACATTGCCCCGGCGTCGCCCATAAATATCTTGGCAGGACTGAAATTGTAAACGAGAAACCCCAGAAGCGAGCCGCCCATTGCCAGCAGTATCGCCGCAGTCAGCGTCTGCCGGAGCGGAAACACCACGAAAAAGAAAATGAGCGTCGCGATCAGGGCCACTCCCGCGCATAAGCCGTCCATGTTGTCCATGAAATTAAAAGCATTGACAATGAGCAGTACCCACACGACAGTAGCGACCGACGTGATAATCGGAGAATGGATGAATAATTCGAGCCTGACCCCAAAAGCCACCAGAATCACCGCCGCGATTATCTGGGCGGCCAGCTTCGCTCTTGCCCGGAGAGCGTGCAGATCGTCGATTAAGCCAACGGCAAAGATGAGCGTGCCCCCAAGCACAATTCCTAATGCCCGGAGCACTGCGGGCTTCTCCCCCATCGCAGCCGTGTAGTGAAGCTGTTTGGCGACCCCGGCAAGGAATGGGTATCTGGCGCCGTACGCGTGAAGAACCCACATGTGGGCGGCGATTATTCCTAGAAATGACAAAT
>CAYVDS010000221.1:0-334 GCA_964450145.1 uncultured bacterium | reverse complement strand
AAATAAATCGCCACGCCGCCAAGGTACGGAATCGGGTGCTCGTGGTTCTTGCGGCCGTCGGGCAAATCATAGACCCCAAGGCGGCTCGAAACCACAATCATGAGCTTGGTCAGCGAGAGAGAAAGCAGCGCCGAGGCAATAAATACGTAAAGGTAAATTAAGTACCACATAAGAAATTGGGGGACCCAGGAAAAAGGGGAAAAGGCGAAACGTCAGATAATCCTGCCTCCAGTCCCCAACTTTCCGTTTCTTCCGCAAACTGCCCGCCAAAGGTTCGCGTGTTCTTACGAAATACACTTTCATTCAGGAATACCATGCGACACGGTGTCCCTGA
>CAYVDS010000220.1:4002-7205 GCA_964450145.1 uncultured bacterium | reverse complement strand
TGACAATCCAGAACTCCTCGAAAAAGACCGGGAAAACAGAGCACATTATTGATTTGATTGGGATAATCCGACCTTCCCGTAGCAACCACCTTTGCATAGCGCCGGGCTTCTTCAGGCATGATTTCAGGGTCAGGATTGGCCATGGCGAAGACAATTGAGTTCTTGGCCATCCTTCGGATGTCTTTCGAGTGAATCACACACGCTTGGGAGAGACCAATGAAGACATCCGCGCCCTTCATTGCCCTCGATATGGGCCCCTTGACCTTCCCGAGATTTGTCTGTTCCGCCAACTGCTCCTTCAGGAGATTCATGTTCTCTTTTCGCCCCTGATAAAGAGTCCCGCTCCTATCGCAGCCGATAATGTTTCTCACGCCAGCAGAGAGAAGTAGGCGGATGGACGCGACTCCTGCGGCGCCCAGACCGCACACTACGACGCAGATATCTTGCGGTCGTTTGTCAACGACCTTCAACGCATTAATCAAGCCTGCCAAAACCACTACTGCTGTTCCATGCTGATCGTCATGAAATACGGGTATGTCCAACTCTTTTTTCAGTCGTTCTTCAATCTCAAAACAACGAGGAGACGAAATGTCCTCGAGATTGATTCCGCCAAATCCGGTCGCTGTCCATTTCACGATGGAGATGATCTGCTCCGGATCCTTTGTGCTCAGACAGATGGGAAAGGCGTCGACACCGCCAAACTCCTTGAACAGCATCGCCTTTCCCTCCATCACCGGCATCGCGGCCTCCGGACCGATATCTCCAAGCCCAAGAACAGCGGTTCCATCTGTGACGATGGCGATTGTATTCTTTTTTATGCTGAGGTCATGTACCCGTTCTTTCTCCTTATGGATAGCCATACTGACCCTTGCCACACCGGGGGTGTAGGCCACGGAGAGGTCCTCACGCGTTTTCAGGGGAATCTTATTTCTTATTTCAATTTTGCCACCCTGATGAGCCATGAAAGTTCGGTCCGTAACATTGAGTATCGTGATTCCCCTTACTCGCTTCAGCTCATCGACGACCTTCTGCCCCATGGGAATATCCACGACATTAATGGTGATATCTCGAATAATGGTATCTTTCCCAAATCCGATGATATCCACCGAGCCGACGCTTCCCCTCGCCCTTCCAATGGCAGAGGTCACTCTCCCAAGCATTCCTGGCCGATTCGATATCTCCATTCGGATAAGCATACTGTAGCCTGGACTCGGCGTTTTGATCATAGTATCTCTCCCCTCGCACGGAATCGGGGAGCAAATGAAGGCCCTTGGTGTATCTAGCGGTCAGAGGCCCTCGTTCGCCTTTCGGATTGCTTTTTCGAGGATACGGAGGCCCTTTTCCAATTGTTCGTCCGTAATAACAAGCGGAGCCAATATTCTTATCACATTTCCATGGTTTCCGCAGCTTAGTGTCAAAAGCCCCTCTTCACGGCATGCGGTTACAATATACTTTGTCCGATCGGCAGCGGGCTCCTTCGTCTTCCTGTCTTCTACGAGTTCGACTGCCATCATTGCGCCAAGCCCGCGCACATCTGCTACGATGGTGTAACTTTCTTTCCATTTCTCCAAACACGTTTTCACCTTTTCTCCAATTGCTTGTGCGCATTCCAACAGGTTGTGCTTTTCCACAAGGTCAAGCACGGCCAGAGCTGAGCGGCACGCAACCGGGTTCCCGCCAAACGTTCCACCCAACCCGCCAACATGAGGCGAGTCCATTATCTCCGCCCTGCCCGTCACCCCGGCGAGCGGAATTCCTGCTGCAAGCGATTTTGCTGTAAGAATAATATCTGGCTCGATCCCGAAGTGTTCGGATGCAAACAGTTTTCCGGTGCGCCCAATTCCCGACTGGATTTCATCTATGATGAAAGCGATCCCATTCTTCTTGCAGATTTCCTGCAGCCGAATGAGATAATCTTTCGGTGGAACGATAAACCCGCCTTCCCCGGCTACCGGCTCGATAATGAGCGCGGCAATGTGTTCCGCGGCGGCATTATTGATAAAGAAATCCTCCAGACGCTTGGCACAGACCAGTTCACAGGACGGATAAGTCAGGCCGAACGCGCACCGGTAGCAATAAGCTGCGGGCATGCGGTATATCTCGGGGGCAAAGGGACCAAATCCAAACTTGTATGGCTTGACCTTGCTTGTGAGACTCATGGCCAGAAGAGTTCGGCCATGAAACCCTTGCTCGAAGCAGATCACGCCCGTCCGGCGTGTGTAATATCGAGCAATCTTCACACTGTTTTCCACCGCCTCGGCGCCACTATTAGCGAACATCGTTTTCTTGGCAAATCCTCCAGGTGTCAGGGCGTTTAGCTTTTCCGCAAGCTCGATGTATGGCTCGTACATAACCACGTGGAAGCACGTATGAAGATATTTCTCGATTTGGTCACTGATCGCTTTCAAAACTGCATCCGGACAATGACCAGCATTAACTGTTCCAATGCCCCCCGCGAAATCAATATATTCCTTTCCGTCAATTGACGTTACTGTCGCGTCCTTGGCCGATTTCGCGAATATTGGATGTATGTTAAACACACCCTGGGGCACGTTCTTCTCTCGTGCGGCCAGTAACTCATCTGTGGTCCTGTTCATCTGCCAACCCCTTTTAACCTCCTCTTGATTTGACAAAGCTTTCGAGACGTTTGTCAACCAACGCTTCTCACGTTTTCACGAAAGTTTCTTGCCACCAGAGATAGAAATTCGTACATAATGTTAGATGCCAGCAGAGAAGTAATCTCACCATGGTCATACTGCGGCAAGACTTCTACCACATCGAATCCCACGAACTTTAGGCCTGTTAAACCTCTCACTATCTTCAGCGTCTCACGACTACTTGGCCCTCCGACTTCGGGGATACCAGTGCCTGGGGCATAAGCTGGGTCCACAAAATCGATATCAAAGCTCAGAAAAACCGGATGGTCTTGCACATGCCGGCGAATTCGACTTACGATGCTTTCTATTGTCATGTCGGTCATCTCATATCCTGTGATAACTTCAAATCCCAGCTCCTTCGCCATGTTGAGATCACTCGATGAATAGAGTGGCCCGCGGATGCCGATCTGGATGGAATTCTCTGTTCGAATGATGTCTTCTTCAAAAGCTCTCCGAAACGGCGTGCCATGGGTGAGTTTCTCGCCAAAATATTCATCCCACACGTCAGAATGGGAGTCAAAGTGAACGAGCGCCAGTTTCCCATAC
>CAYVDS010000220.1:1011-3992 GCA_964450145.1 uncultured bacterium | reverse complement strand
CTCTGCCAGTGTTACGGAGTGGTCGCCTCCCATCGCTATCGGGATAACCCTGGCGTTGAATATCGGTTTCATCGCTTCGACAATTCTAGCGAGAGATTTTTCAGTGACGCCGGGAATAATATCTACATCCCCATAATCGACGACTGAACAGTAATTGAAAATCTCTATGTCATGGACACGATTATATGGACGAAGGGTTCGCGAGGCGTTTCGAATCTGGTTTGGAGCAAAAGGGGAGCCCACTCGGTAGGTGCCGGAAGTATCGAAGGGTATCCCGAGAATTACAGCGTCGACACCTTCGGTCGTCCTTATCTGGGGAAGCCTCATGAAGGTCGCTTGGCCACAAAAACGCGGCGACTTGAGCGCATCAGCCGGTCCATACTTTTTCATGGCTATCCCTCATTTCATTCAATAGCCCTACGATAGCAATGGTGCTTTAGTGATGAATTCGACCTTACATAAATTGGGGGCAATCTCCTTACCACCCACAAAAAGGCGGCCCTATCAACAGGCGACTCATCGTCGCGCTATTCACCCAACTTCTCTCCCGTGTAAAACCTTGCGACATGGTCCAGGCCGGGCGGCCATGTGTTGGCCTCTTTGTTCGTGACCACGTGTATCACCGCGGGTTCGCCCGAATTTAGCGCCCGCTGGAGCGCCGGTTTCAAGTCGCTCACATTCTCGACGTACTCGCCATGGCAATCCATCGCCTGCGCGATCTTGTCATAACGGATTGGATAGTGCGCGACACCCACCATAAATTCCGGCCCGCCGAATTCCACTATCTGTCGGGGCGCTTCCATCCCCCACTGGTAGTCGCAGTTAATAATTACTATGATGGAAAGTTTCTCGCGTTTGGCGGTTTCCATCTCCATCAGGTTGAAGCCGCTGGCGCTGTCACCGGTGACAACATACACGGTCTTGTCCGGCCGCGCCAGTTTCGCTCCGAGCGCGTACGGAATACCCGTGCCGAGGTGGCCGAATTTCGAGGTCCACAGCACGCAGTCCGGGTTGAAGATGGCGTGATAGTGAGTAGTATATAGCCCATTGTTTCCGCCGTCCATGACCATGATGGCATCGCGTGGAAAGAATTCTCTGACGATTTTCGCCATGCGGCCCGGATGAACCGGCGAATCCGTTGAGTCGCTCGCATTCTGCAGTAACTCCTGCATCCACGCAGTATCGATCTGCCGCAGAGATTCGATCGCCGCAATCGGGTTTCGCTTCTTCGTGAGTTGTTTAACTCGCCTCAATATGTCTTCAGTCACTCTGCCTGCATCGCCGATGATGGCAAGGTCAACCTCCCGATTGAGCGCTATCATCGTCGGCTCAATATCAATTTGAATTATCTTCTGCCCCTCGGGCCTTGCCCAATCGGGGTACTGACCGCGAAATTCAGTTTCGGCCAATTGAGTGCCTATCACGAGCACCGCATCGGCCTCTTTCCGACCCTCGCGCACGGCCGGGCTCAGGGAGTGGAAGTACTGCGGATGGTCTTCGGAGATACAGCCGCGGGCTCCGAGCGATGTAGAGACCACCGCGCCGAGATGTTCGGCCAGTTCGCACACCACTGCTGCTGACTTCGCGTGTTTCACGCCGCCTCCGATGTGCACCAGCGGATATTTCGCATTCACCAACATCTGAGCGGCTTCCTCGACGAGCTCGGGATTTCCCGCAAGTTTGTACATGGGGCGGTACCGTTCCGGTGGAGGAATTCTGACAGACGTTTCGTCCCCGGTTGCAAAAAAGATGTCATCCGGGATGTCGATCTGGACCGGTCCGGGCTTGCCTGACGCCGCAATCCGGAACGCTTTCTGCACGAGTTCGGGAATCCGGTCCCATTCGTTTACGACGGCATTCCATTTGGTCACGGGCTTGAAAAGGTCGAGTTGGTTGCAGTATTGGAACGAACCTCCCTTGTCCGGATAAATGACGCCTCTGCGTCTTTGACACGTCAGGGCGACGACGGGGCTTCCCTCGGCATACGCCGTGATGATGCCGGAGAGTAAGTTCGCCGTGCCCGGTCCCGCTCCCGACATGCACACAGAAGGCCGGCCGGTAAGGCGCGCCATCGCGTCGGCCATATGCGCCGCGGCCGCCTCATGGCGCGGCGGTATCCATCTGACGCCGTAATCCTTCAGTTTGCCGAGCAGGGGATCATAGCCTGCATCGGGAACGCCGAAAATGTATTTGACCTTCTCCTGAACAAGACATTTAAGAAGAAGCTCTCCTCCGTTAATCTGCGCCATAGGTATCATCTCCTTCTGTCGATTTTGGGTTTCTGGTTCACACATTGACGCATGGATTTGCGCGCTGGACGTCCGAGCGCCTCGGCCCCTCCGTCTCAGTCATGAAACTCCATACCTCCTGTGACCGCCACCGCCTGACCTACCATGTAACTCGCTTTCTCAGAAACGAGAAAAGAAACGACATTGGCTATGTCATCTGCGACGGCAGGACGCCCAAGGGGAATCGTGTTAATGATCGCCTGTCGCGCCGCCTCCGCGGTGCCTCCGTTCACAGATGAAAGGAACTCGTATTCGTCGAACCCCATATCGGTTTCAACCATTCCGGGACAGACGCAGTTTACGTTGATGTTGAACTGGGCGAACTCAGCAGCAATTACTTGCGTGAGGCCGACGACCGAGAACTTCGATGCTGCATATGCTCCAAACGACGCCGAACCGCGCAAGCCCAGCGTCGAGGCGACGTTGACTATTTCCCCGGATTTCTGCTCGAGCATTGCCGGCAGCACCGCCTGACAGCACAGGTACGTGCCCTTTGCATTCACTGCAAACGTCTTATCCCACGCTTCCTCGCTGATAGTAAGGAAGGGCCCAGCGCCGACACCGCTTCCCGCATTGTTCACGAGAATGTCAATGCGGCCGAACTCGCTCAGCGTGCCGCCCACCATTGCTTGAATCTCATCTTTTTTCGTCACGTCGACCTTGAACGCGAGCGCCTTGCGGCCGAGCGCGGCG
>CAYVDS010000220.1:336-1001 GCA_964450145.1 uncultured bacterium | reverse complement strand
CCCTCACCGACGACTTTTTGGAGTTGCTCCCAGTCGCCTACATTGTAAGACGCAAGGTCCCCTTCATACCTGCGGCAGATGTCGCTGATGACCACGTTTGCGCCCTCGCGGGCGAGCCGGAGCGCACAACTGCGGCCAATGCCTCGCGGACGGCCGGCGCCGGTGATGATTGCAACTTTTCCTTTCAGGTCTGACATTGGTTCCTCCCACGCCCGTATCGGACGAGCACTAAGGTTTTGGGTCTATCACTTTTTGCAGCGGGAGCCGGTATTTACTCATATTCTCTATGGCATTCTTAAACTCTCGCTTGTGCACGGGCTTTGTCATGCCTCCTGCGATGTTTTCATCAGATACCTGTCGCAGGTTTCTCATCAAGGCCACTACCCAATGGTCTCTCATTTCTTGCCTCCAAGGCGACGGCAAGTCGCTGTGAGGGGCGACTGGCGTCTTACTCCGTAAATGGAAAAGGGGAAGGCCGCAAGGACTTCCCCTTTCCATACTACTGGTTGAAAGGCATTCGGGGGGGAACGCTTTAACCAAACAACTAGTCAGTACCTGGACAATACGCCAAATCGGGATTCTCTACGCCGCCGTTGACCGCTGCGTACAGAGGAGACACGGGGAACCGGTCCCATAGCCCGACGACCAGCCGTCCGTCGTGGAAC
>CAYVDS010000220.1:0-326 GCA_964450145.1 uncultured bacterium | reverse complement strand
CCGGTCCGAGGACCTGTCATAACGGAAGAACTCGACGTGACCGTCCATGAACAGCACGTTCTGTCCAGCGGGAACATGGCTGAATTCGGTGATGTTCGTCGAAATCTGGTCCCACATGACCACCACGGTGCTCGAGCCGGACTCGCTGCCGGTGAGAATCGTGTTCAGATCCGTGACGAGGAACCGATCAACGCTGGTAGAGAGCCTGTTGATGGTGTTGCTGTTTGCGTTGCCCGAACCGGTGAACCCGAATGAAGCTATGTTTATATTCCGGTCACGCCAGCCGTCGGTGCTCGCCTCACTAATTGGCAGATCGACATCAATCC
>CAYVDS010000219.1:0-7210 GCA_964450145.1 uncultured bacterium | reverse complement strand
GTTTCCGTTTCAGCGGCACGCGCTCTGTGAATGCAATATCCGCTCACTAATGTGATTGCGATGAGGAGGAGAAAAGCGTTCTCGTAAGAATGGCTGACATCGTACATTTTCCCAACAATCACAGGTCCTACAGCGGCCCCCAAAATAGAGAAGAGTGTCAGCGAGCCGAAAATGGGTCCGAAGTTGGTGAGGCCGAGGCGATTTGCGGTGACCAAGGGAGTAAGGGTGAGAGGCGCGCCCTGCGGAAACCCGTAGATAAATGCGAAAAGCCAGAGCATCCACAGATTCGACGAGAACATGAGGACACGGATTCCGGCAGCCGTCATGATGCAGCTCGCGACAAACGTCGAGCGTGCACCCCAACGATCAGCCGAAAGCCCCGAACCGAGTTTCCCCAACGTCATAAACCCCATCGACAGTCCGACGGCAATGCTCGCCGCCATATCCGAATGGCCAATGTCGGTCAGATAGGGCACCCCATGTTCACCGATGGAGTTAGCCATGAAGTTAATGAGAAACATGTTTGCCGCTATGAACCAGAAGGCCGGTGTGCGAAGCGCTTCCGCCAACGTGTGCCCTGTGAGAGGTTTTATTTCTTTCTCCGCCGGCTCGTCACCGTCGGGCAGCAGATTCATGTCGGATGGGCGCGTGCGGATGATCAGAATGATGAGGGGGACCGCAATCAGAATCATAGCGATACCGAGGATAACGTACGATTTCCGCCATCCGAAGGTTTGTATCAAGAACGTGTTGACGGGATTCATGATCATGCCGCCGATGCTTGTGCCCGTGAACGACAACCCCATAGCAAGCCCTCGTTTGCGGTCGAACCAATTGGCGATGACGAGAGAAACCGGGATCGACGTCGAGGCGGATAGTCCGAGCCCGACAATCGCGAAGAGCGCGTAGAAATGCCAGAGCTCGGTCGCTCCGCCGAGCAAACCCATCCCGATGCCGCAAAGGAGCGCCCCAATGAGCATTGTCTTGCTCGCGCCTATCACGTCCAGCAGTCGGCCGACAAACGGCGCCCCGAGCGCCATCGCGAGCGCCCCGATGCCAAGCGCAAGGGCGAATGTAGCACGGCTCCATCCCATGCTCTCGGAGACCGGCTTGAAGAACACACCGAACGTGTTTATGATAACGCCATGAAGTGAGAAGAGAATGAGGAAGTTTGCGGCGACAACGAGCCAGCCGTAGAAGAGCTTGCTGCGGTCTTTCATTTATCCTCCGAGGAATCAGTAGAAGCCCTGCTGTTCAACCGCCCAAGGCGCTTTATGATACAAGCTTATGGCGAAATAGTCAATAGGTAAACTCGTGTAAATTCGGTAAACTGGAAGGAGGCGTGCAACATGAAAAGGATTCCGGCCAACAGGCGTATGAGCAACCGTCTTCACGTCATGCTGAGCAAAGCGAGGCATCTCTTCACGACAAAAGCGCCAATGTGATAAAGGAGATTCTTCGCTTCGCTCGGAATGACATTTTCTTGCATTATATATTGCACGCCCACTCGAACGTGCGCACATGAGATGATTCAAAGCCAATGGCGCATGTGGTTGAAAAGCGAGGCGGATTTTGTGGTATAATACAAACGTTCGTTCTAGCGAGCGTTAAGGTGACAGAAGAGAAGGGGACGAATGGATTATAAACGCGCCATACTGAATTTTAGTTTCGTGGTTCCCAATGGGCTCGCGGGTATGGCAAGACCCGGGACGATAGAGCCTTTGACCGAGGACCTTGCATTTCTTAAATCTGAAGGAATCGGCGCAATTCTGTCACTGTCAGAGATATCACTCAAGGAATCTGTCGTAAGCGAGCACGGGTTTTCGTATCTTCATGTGCCTATCGATGATTTCACGGCCCCCACGATTAGGCAAGTGAATCAATGCATAGATTTCATAGAGAGAATGGTGAATGCCGAAAGGAAACCGGTTGCAGTGCACTGTGGCGCGGGATGCGGCCGCACCGGCACGATGCTTGCCTGTTACCTTGTGAAATCGGGCAACACGGCGGATGAGGCGATTGAAACCATTAGGTCTATGAGACCTTGTTCCATCGAGACGGAGAGCCAAAAAGCGCTGGTATATCAATACGAGGAGCACCTGAAATACCGGCCACCCTCGGACAAAACGTGAATCGGGATTCCCTCCTTGCGACCACAACACAACCGAGATTTCTTGCCGATGAGATGCTGGGTCGGCTGGCTAAGTGGCTTCGGCTCTTGGGGTACGACACGAGATATGTTTTCGATCTTTCGGATTCCGAAATTGTCGCGCTCGCCGAGTCAGAGGAACGAATTCTCTTGACCCGCGACGTCTCGTTGATGCAACGGAAGCGCTGTCGCTCGTGCATATTTGTCAAGAGCGATCATTGGCGCGAGCAATTGAAGCAGGTCTACGTCGACGCAGGGCTCAACTGCAAATCGATTCTCACCGTATGCACAACCTGCAACCATCCGCTCGCAGTCGTCGAAAGAGAATCGATCCGATCCCTCGTTCCGCCTTACGTGTATGTCACCCAGGGAAAATTCTCAAGGTGCGGCAACTGTTCGCGCATTTTCTGGTCGGCCACCCACGTCGACCAAATTGTCAAGGAACTCGAGAACCTGAAGAAGGAGTAGTGATATGCGGAGAAAGCTTCTCCGGATTGCTTTGATATTCGTGCTTCTGTTTGTTGGGTGTGGCCGCCAGTATGGCGAGCTAAACGCAGAGCCGCAGGGGCCTGCATCCTCGGAAAAGGTGGAGATGCCTGCGGTCATTCAGCCGTCAGTGGCAGGCTCGTTCTACCCGGCAAACGCCGACGCGCTCAACACCGACATAGCCGGCTACCTGAAATCCGCCAATCCGCCCAAGATCGAAGGAGAAATCATTGCCGTAATTGTTCCTCATGCGGGATATCCGTATTCAGGGCCTATCGCAGCGTATGCGTATAAGGCCATCTCCGAACAGGCACGGGACGCGGAGAGAAAGCTCGATTCCGTCGTGGTCGTAGCTTTCAATCATCGGGGCGCTGCGAAGGGAGTATCGGTCTATCACCGCGGGGCCATGGAGACGCCGCTCGGGAAGCAACCGGTGAACGAAACGGTGGCGCGCGAATTTATGGCATCTGATCCACGCATTTCGTTCGTGCGCGGCGCATTTGTTGGGGAGCATTCCGCGGAAGTGCAACTCCCGTTCATCCAGACCATTCTGCCTGACACTCCGCTCGTTCCTATTGTTTTCGGGCAGCAGGGCTTCGAGGAGGTCGAGGCGGTGTCAGCGGGACTGGAGCGAATTGCGCGGAAAAACCGTGTACTGGTAGTCGGCACAAGCGACCTCTCTCACTACAATCCGTATTCGAGAGCGAACGCAATCGATGCGGAAACCGTGAACCAGATTCTGAAAGGCAACCCCAGAGAGATGGCGCGATACGTCACCCAGCATTATGACCGACTGTGCGGCCCGGGGCCGGTGCTTGCGGTTTTGTCGTACGCTGAAAGTAAGGGGGCGGAGCCCGTGCTGCTCAAGTATGCCAATTCAGGCGACACCGCCGGCAGCAAGGACTCGGTCGTTGGTTATGCCGCTATAGCCTTTGTGAAGAAGAAGACACCCGGGTCGGGCAAGGCTACTGATCGGGCGCCTTCCGCTCCGGGCTCGAGGAGCGAGTCCGATTCGTACTCTCTCTCCGACGGCGACAAGGAAACACTTCTCCGATTGGCAAGGCGTTCACTCGAGTCTTTTGTGCGGGACGGCCGCGTTCTTGCGGTCGACCCGCCGGCAAGCGAGACTCTTCGACAAGACGGCGCCGCCTTCGTCACTCTCACAAAACACGGACAACTGCGAGGCTGTATCGGACAAATGCAGGCAACGATGCCTTTGTACCAGACGGTGATTAAAATGGCCGTAGCCGCAGCATCAGAGGACCCGCGCTTCCCTCCTGTCAAACCGGAGGAACTGGACGACATCCACGTCGAGATATCCGTCAATTCTCCGTTGCGACCGGTTTCGAGTCCCGATGAGATAATCCTCGGAAAACACGGAGTTGTGGTTGCGAAAGGATTGCGAGGAGGCGTGTTTCTTCCGCAGGTTGCGACTGAAACCGGCTGGACGAAAGAGGAGTTTCTGAGGAACCTGTGCGCCCACAAGGCGGGACTTCCGCCAGATGCTTACAAGGAAGATGCAAAGCTATTCGTGTTTACGTCAGTAGTTTTCGGAGAGGGAAAGGAGCATCTTTGATGCCAAAGTCTCGTTAGCGAGGAACGCTCCCGCAAAAAGAAATTTTTTTGTTGACAAATTTTTTCTAAGTGATATGATGTGGCTGTTGATCTCCTGAAGGCACGTGTTTTCGGCGCGGGAATTCCCATGAACCCTGGTCCCAAGAACCGTCATCGCTCTCACCAGAAACAGCCAAAGCCTAAGACGACGATATTGATTATTGATGGCGACCCCACTGCGTCGGACCTGTTGCACAATTATCTAGAAGGCGAGAAAGGGTTCCATGTAGTGACCGCCGAGACGGGCGCGGACGGAATACGGGCCGCTATCGAGTACGCCCCTGATCTCATTCTGTTGGATATACGGCTGAGCGATATGAGCGGGCTCGAGGTGCATGAGCGACTACGCGCCCATCGCGCTACAGCATCGATAGCGGTGATATATCTGTCTTCGTTCTTTACCCTCCGGACGGTGGAGCAGGCGACGGTGAAAGGGGCGCGAGGTTTCTTGTGCAAGCCTTTTACTCTCTCTCAGATTTATACGAAAGTTGAAACCGTCCTGCGCTCCACGTAGTGGAATCAGCCTTCCCCTCGTCTCTCTGCGAGCAGCGTCCCGATGGCGTCACGACGAATTGCTATTCCTTTGACGCATCTACATTCGCGGCAATTGAGGCATCGATGGACGCCGAGTAAGGCCGCCTGCGCGCGCCTGTCCTCCTTGTCGCGCGGGTCGAGATGCAGTTGCGCGAGTCTGACGAAAACGTACGGCCCGCCAAACTCCTTGTTTCTCCAGTCGAATTGAGGGCAACTCGAAACACACCCGTAGCATTCCAGACAACCTGCCAGCCGGCGGTAGACCTCAGGAATCTGCATCGACCCAAGAACCTCGGCGACGATGGGTGACACGTAAAGCCTTTGCGCCTCTAAAGCGCAGTCAAGGGGCGCCCGGTCCACGATGAGGTCTCTTACGAGTGGCAGATTCTTGAGCGGGGATACTCGCATATTCAAGGTCGCTTTCGTGATGCAAGCGAGACGTGGATGGCCGTTCACGTCGACTGCGCATTCCCCGCATTTGGCGCATCGACACCCATATCTAAAGGCCAGCGTTGAATCGTGATTCTCATAAATATAGAGGAGGGCTTGAAGCACGGTTGCCTCATCCCCGAGCGGAAGCGAATAGGCATATTCAACGCACTTGGCTTGTGCCGGATCATATCGCTCAATAAACACGGTCGCGTTTTGCATTAAATGTTCCCGCCCAAATTCAGCCGAGAGTTGAGAAGCTTTGCCTGCATGTGCCGGGGGAGAATGGCTAGGATCATGAATTGAATGCGGTCGCGAAGATGGTTGGGGCCGCCTTTCGTGTCCAAGCTGAATTTTGATAGAGCCACCTCCGAGGTTTCAACGCTCAGGGACCCTCTTTCCATGCGCGCGACAATATTCTTCAACCAGTTCTTGTCGTCCCGCCTGGGGCAGTCGAGCCGGAAGTGCCCGCCGCGGGATTCCTGCCTTGCGCGCGCGCTGCGCGCTACAACCTCGGCCACGCGAAGCATCTTCTGGAGGTCAAGAGCGTCGAGCCATTCTGGATTGCAGTCCTTCCGGCTCGCTACGCACACTTCCGCATTTTGTTCCGAAATCTCGACAATAGTGTTGATAGCCCCGTCGAGGCGTTCGCAATCGCGTACGGGGCCGACTTTCTCCCACATTGTCCTCTGAAGCTTTCGGATGAGATCGACAGGGCGAATCCGTCCTGTCTTGCCGAGAAACTCCAGCGAACGAGAGAGACTCTCGCTTGCGCCGTTGGAATCGTAGGGCGGCGTTTCCATTTCCGCAGCGGCATAGGTGGCCGCGTTTCCCGCAAGGCTGCCAAAGATGAAGGTTTCGGCCAGCGCAGTAGAGCTGATGCGATTAGCCCCGTGAAGCCCGCCCTGCACTTCTCCTATGGCAAAGACGTTCTCGAGGCCTCGCACGCGGCAATCCGGTCGTACTCGCACCCCGCCGAGTTGGTAGTGAGCGGTCGGGAAAACATCCCAAGGAAGCCGGCCACTGGCCGCTTCCTCTCCATACGCGCGCTCGACGCCATCTATCATTGATGGGAAAGTTTGCTTGAGGAATTCGAGCATTTTCACGCCGACTGTCTTCCGCAGATTGGGGGAGAGGTCGAGTAACATGCCTCCATACGGAGTGGCAAAGCCTTGTTCGCCTGCAAGCGACATGGCCGCCGCCACTTCAGCGCGCGTTCTGGTTCTGACATGGGTGAGCACCTCGCTGCCGTTTGCATCGAGAAGTTTGCCGTACGGCCCGGCGACGGCTGGCTCGCCGCAAATGACGCCGACCATTGAATCCGGATGTGTGAGCGCGAATGGGATGAACTGTTGCTGTTCCATATCAACCAACTCCGCTCCGGCTTCAAGCGCAAGCGCATAGCCGTCGCCCGTGGCCCCGCGCATATTGCTCGTGTGCGGATAGAAAATCCAGCCGAGGCCGCCGGTCGCCAGAATAGTCTGTTTCGCGATGATGGCCAGCATCTCGCCGGTCAGCCATCTCAAACACAAGGCTCCGGTCACGGTTTTGCCGGCTTGGAGCAAGCGGATGGTCGACGTCTCGTCCATGACCCTTACACGTGTCCGGGCAAGCGCGCCTCTCAGAGCGGTTCCAAGAGGGATTCCTTCGGAATAAGTGGTGAGAGTGCGGGGAAGACCATGTCCGCCTATTGGGATGGGGAGTGGAGCCGGTTTCCCGGAGTGGCCACGCGAGAAAATCAGGCCGAACTTTTCCATGAGTTCGGCTGCTATGTGCGCCCGCTGACAGTAGCTTTCAAGCAGAAATTGATCGCTGAGGAACTCACCGCCCACAACCATGTCGCGCATGAGTGACTCGGCGGAGTCCTTCGGGGATATCCCGAGCCGCAACACCAGGCCGCCGGAGATGCGGGTATTGCCGCAGCCGTAGGCGCCTTTGGACACTATGATGACATCCGCCCCGCCCTCGGCGGCCGTAACTGCGGCTACGATACCTGCT
>CAYVDS010000218.1:0-7322 GCA_964450145.1 uncultured bacterium | reverse complement strand
CTTTGGATGATAAATTGTATATGCTTTCAGGCGCGCCTGCGCTCAATGGAGAGGGAGCCCGTTCGGCGCGCAGTCGAAAAAGGGTGAGAGGGCCGCTCCTCGCCTTTTGTCTCTGCCCGACTACTGGCGGAGGGGGGTAGGAAAATGGCGCGAACTACAAGTGTCCAAAGGGCCCGATCAGATGTCCGCGTGCGCGAAGCGATCCTCAAAGACGTCCAAAGAATTACCGAGATTCACAACCAGGGCATCGTCGACCGCGAGTCTGTGCTCGACATCACGCCCTACCCGCTCAATCAGCGGCTTGCCTGGTTTAAGAACCTGACTAGTCGCGAGGTCGTCATCGTGGCGGATATGGGAGGCTGCGTCGTCGGCTTCAGCGCGCTGCAGCCTTTTTCGCAGGATGAAGTCTATTCGCATATCGGCGTAGCAACGATATGGGTGGAGAAGGACTTTCGCGGGAACGGCATCGGCCGTAAACTCGCCAAGAACGTGTTCTCCGCCGCCCGGAAAAAGGGTTACAAGAAACTCATGTTCTTCGCCTATTACTTCAATCTGGAGAAGATGGGTTTCTACAAACGCCTGGGATATGAGGAAGCAGGCATGCTCAGGCGCCACGCCAAAATAAAGGACAAGCTCGTAGACGTGCTCGTCATGGAGTACTTGCTATAGTAGAGGGTTCCTGGTTTCTGGCTTCTGGTTAGATAAGACCGTCCCGATGTCTGAAGAAGACCTTAAGATAAACTCACGAGTACGCAAGATTCTCGTCGAGAATAATCTTGACCTTTCCCTTCTGGGAGTGAGCACTACATCGGGCTCGGTGACGATCCGCGGTGCGCTGAAAAAACTGACCGGAACTTGGATGAATGACCGCGAAATCACGCGAATGCTGCTGTTGCTCGAAACAGTCATCCTTCGGTCCAAAGGGGTCAAGCGCGTCGCCTTTACAATCGAGCATTGGAAAAAATCCAAAGGCAAATGGCACAAAGAAGAAGAGAAATAGCCTATTTTGGATTCTAGATTAAAGAAATGGCAACCACGGAGAGCACGGAGCACATAGGAAAAAGACTTTTATTATCCACAGATTTCATAGCGCGGCGTAGCCGCAACCAACCAAAAAGGTTATCATTGCGAGGAGCGTAGCGACGAAGCAATCTTTGCATCGCCATATCGGGCGCGATGAATCGAGCCCCTACAGAAATTTCCCGTATACGCCTGTAGGGGCGTAATTCATTGCGCCCGTGTGAGTTTCATACGGTGTGTTATAAAGATCACGATAAGAATTCAAGAAATTGGCGATGAGTACGGAGGTTATTGACATTCTGCTGTTTTCCTCCGCGTTCCTCCGCGCACTCTGCGGTCAGATTCTTCTTGGACAACGCTGTTCTTTAATCCAAAATCCAATCCCGCCAAGGCGGGACTAAAATCCAAAATCAAATGCGCGCCTTGTGCGCGTCTTGATGCCTCTTTGTGAATATGGTATAGTTTTGCTGTGAAAAGGAATATAAGAAAAGTCTTTCAAGAAACCATTGAGCGGTATCAAATGCTCAGCCCCCGCGACAGCATCCTCGTGGCGTTTTCCGGCGGGCCGGATTCGACGTGTCTGCTCGAACTCCTCGAAGGACTGCGCAAGGATTACTCGCTCATCATAGGCATAGCGCACCTCAATCACAAGCTGCGTGGCAAAGCATCCGATCAGGATGTCGAATTCGCGTGTGAGGTCGCCAAACGAAAAGGGCTTATGTTTACCACAAGCTCGGCCAACGTTCGAGAAGTGGCGGAAAAAGAAAAACTCTCAATCGAGGCCGCTGGCCGAAAGTTGAGGTACGAGTTCTTGTTGCATTCGGCGCGCTCTATCGGCGCAAACAAGATCGCCGTGGGCCACACGGCCGACGATCAGGCAGAGACCATCCTGATGCGCCTTCTGCGCGGCTCAGGGCCCGAAGGGTTCGCGGGCATTCCGCCTGTCCGCCGGGCAAGCGGTTCCGCCAGCCCCGTCATTATACGTCCCCTCATCAACATATGGCGGAGCGAAATCATGGAGTATCTTCGCGCCCACCGCGTGAGATATCGCGAAGACGAAACCAATTTGTCACTGGAATATCTCCGTAATCGAATCCGGCTCAAGCTCATTCCCGAACTCGAGGCGAACTATAATCCGCAAATCAAGCAGCGCCTCGTGAACGCTGCCGCCGCGCTCGCGGCCGAGAGCGATTTCGTCGAGACCGAAGCCCGGCTGCTGTCGGAAGAAATTCTGCTCGAACGGAAACCAGGATGGGTCGCGTTCAACGCGGTCGCCCTCGGGACGCTTCATGCCGCTCTGCGAAAACGAATAATCCTGAATCTCGTCCGCCTCGCGCGGGCCGACGCGCCCATGCTCGAAACCTCGCACTATGAGGAGGCCGACGCGCTGCTCTGCGCGGGCAAAGGCAAACTCGACCTGCCGGGCAAGCTTCGTTTCGAGGTTAGCGAAAGGACCGGCCTTATTTCGCGAGCATCGACGCGTCGCACCGCTTCGCCAGCGGCATTTGCCGTCCAACTGGGCGGGACCACGGTAATCCCCAATTTCGACATCGTAGTGAAGTCAAAGCTCATGACGACCGTCTCCGCGCCAGAGCGCCTCATAAAGCTCTGCAACACAAATCGCCAGTATTTTGATATGAACGCGACGAGGACGCCGCTCGAAATCCGCACGAGACGCGCTGGCGATTCGTTCAGCCCGCTCGGCGCCGACGGCCGCAAGAAACTGAAAGACTACTTTATCGACAAGAAGGTGCCCCGGTTCCTCCGCGACTATATCCCCCTGCTTTTCTCAGACGGCAAGCTCATGTGGGTCATGGGCTACGCTATAGACAGAAACTTTAGACTCAAGCCGACATCGAAGGCAGCCCTTAGAGTAGATTATGAAAAGAGAACCTGATGTAGATGCGAACTTGTTCGCAGGCGACTTCTTTCTCTCTTTCGCCTTTCGCCTTGCTCCTTTCGTCTATTTGGTGTGGGTGCGAATTCATTCGCATATGAGAAAAATCGGGGACATGAGAAAATCGGGAACATGATGCCTCATCGTGTCCCCGATTTTTGACCCATGCTTGACTATGAAGCGTCCCCTTATTGCGGATGCAATGTAGGGGCGCATGCTGCGCCCTTTGAATCGCAACTACGGAGCAGTCTCAGCGAGGGCCAATTGTGAAAGAGCACCACTTGGAAGTGCTTCTCCGGAAAGAACAAATCGCCGAGCGGGTCAAGGAACTCGCCGCTGTTATCTCGCGCGACTACCGCGAGAAAAGCCCGCTGCTTATCGGGGTGCTCAAAGGGGCCGTCATATTCCTATCCGACCTCATCCGGAACCTCTCGATCGATGTCGAACTCGATTTCATCACAGCTTCCAGCTACCACAAAGCTAACAGCAAGGGCCGGGTCGAGCTTGCCCCCATTTTCTCTTCGAGCGTCCGCAATAAGGATATCCTCATCGTCGAGGACATTATCGACACCGGCCTCACGTATCAGGCGCTGACAAACTATTTGTCCGTTCGTGAACCCGCCAGCCTCAAACTTTGCACTCTCCTCAACAAGCCCTCCCTAAGGCGCACCGACTTCATCCTGCCCGACTACGTCGGCTTCACCATCCCCGACCTTTTCGTCGTCGGCTACGGCCTCGACTTCGAAGAACGCTACCGCGAACTCCAAGACATCTGCGTGCTTAAGATGTAATTAACATGTTGTCCGAAAAGGACTAGCGCTGTTGTTATTTCAGTCGCTTTATGCTAATATTAGTGGTGAAAAACTGTCGGATTCCTTGCCGACGCGCAGCTATTAGTCGGTGAAAGGTGTTTTGTGTCATAATTCTGTATTTTAGAGAAGTGAGGTTGTTTTGCAGATGAATAGTAATAAATACAAGACCATAGCCTTCTGGCTCGTCATGGGAGTACTGTTGGTCGCGATCCTTCTGCTCCGCGAAAACAAACAGGTCCAGCCCGAAAAACTTACCTACGCGGAGTTTCTGGACTACGTGAAAAACGGAGAGGTCACGAAAGTGACCTTGCAAGCCAACGAATCCGGCGGAATTAACTCGGGGGTGATTCTGCGCGGTGAGCGAACGGGCAATCGGCCGTTCGAGAGCTTCACCACGGACGCGGATATTCACAAGATTCTCAAAGACAATAACGTGCAATATTCGGAGAAACCTTTCGCGCCGAAACTCGTGCAGACTATCCTGATACAAGTGCTCCCCTTCGGCCTGATAATACTGCTCATCTGGTATTTCGCCTACCGCCAGATGCAATCGGGCGGCAACAAGGCGCTTTCGTTCGGCAAAAGCCGCGCGCGCATGCATTCACAATCGCAAACCAAAGTCACGTTCGACGACGTGGCGGGTGTCGAAGAGGCCAAGGAGGAACTCGAGGAGATAATCGAGTTCCTGAAAGACCCGAAGAGATTCACCCGCCTCGGGGGAAAGATTCCTAAAGGGGTGCTGCTCATGGGACCGCCCGGCTCCGGCAAAACCCTCCTCGCGCGCGCCGTCGCGGGCGAGGCCAAGGTGCCGTTCTTCAGCATCAGCGGCTCCGATTTCGTCGAGATGTTCGTCGGCGTCGGCGCCGCGCGCGTGCGCGACCTTTTCGCAACCGGCATGAAGCACGCGCCCTGCATCATATTCATAGACGAACTCGATGCCGTCGGCCGCCAGCGCGGGGCCGGTCTCGGCGGCGGTCACGACGAGCGCGAACAGACCCTCAACCAACTGCTCGTCGAGATGGACGGCTTCAACAGCAACGAGGGCGTGATTCTGATGGCCGCGACCAACAGGCCGGACGTGCTCGATAAGGCGCTCCTCAGGCCGGGCCGATTCGACCGCTCGATTGTTGTCGACAACCCTGACATTTTCGGCCGCGAAGGAATCCTGCGCGTGCACACCCGCAAAATACCGCTCAGCCCGACCGTCGATTTGAAAGTCCTCGCCAGAGGGTCACCAGGTTTCTCGGGCGCGGACCTCGCAAACATGGTCAACGAAGCCGCCCTGCTGGCCGCGCGCAGGGGCAAGGAACACGTTGACATGCAGGACTTCGAGGAAGCCAAAGACCGCGTGCTCATGGGACCGGAGCGCAAGAGCATGTTCATCAGCGAGGATGAAAAAAAGAACACCGCCTACCACGAGGCCGGTCACGCGCTCGTGGGCTACTTGCTCCCGGGCACGGACCCTCTGCATAAGGTGACCATCATTCCGCGCGGGCGCGCTCTCGGACTCACGCAGCATCTCCCGATCGAGGACAGGCACACATACTCTCGCACCTACCTCCTCAACCTGGTCACTATGATGCTTGGCGGACGCGCCGCCGAAGAGCTTATCATGAAAGACGTAACCAACGGCGCTGGTAACGACATCAAGAACGCCACCCAGTTGGCTCGCAGAATGGTATGCGAATGGGGAATGAGCGAGAAACTTGGCCCTATCTCCTTCGGCGAAAACGACGAGGTCTTCTTAGGACGCGACTTCCTCAAGGAACGCAATTTCAGCGAGGAAATCGCCGCTGAGATCGACAAGGAAGTCCGAGGCATAGTCGAAGTATGCCATTCAAAAGCGAGAAGACTGCTCGTCGAAAACCGGGACAAGCTCGAAAGACTCGCCCGGCGACTCGTAGAGCTTGAGGTCATCGAGGGAAATCAATTAGAGAAAATCCTCAATGAGCAGGACGGACCCGCTTCATAAGCGCCACGTGCTCTACCTTGGCGATATTTCAGAGCCGTTTCCATGGCTCCCTTCAAACATTCACACGACAGTCATGCCGATCCTCGATACCGCTCGAGTGGGAGCGTTCACAGTCGAGAACCCATCCACCGAAGAAATCCGGTCCCTCGAGCGCACCGCCCAGCAGTCAAACGGAATCGTGACAATCTTCAAGGCAGGTGGAACCGAGTTTTGCGTTTACATCGGCTCGCGAGAACAGGTATGTGAGATACAGCCCGGCGCCGCGGAAGAAGGCGCTCTGGGCTGCCGGGATTTCGTCGCCGCCGTAAACCGGCACAAGGAAAACCAATTCACTCTGACCCTTCGGGACGGCTCTCTCACCCTCGGCGAACGCACGAAGGTAATGGGCATCCTCAATGTGACCCCCGATTCCTTCTCCGACGGCGGCCGCTTCCTGAATATGGACGCCGCCCTCGCGCACGGTGAGAAAATGGCGGAGGACGGCGCCGACATCATTGACGTCGGCGGAGAATCCACCCGGCCGGGCGCCGACGCAGTGCCGCTCGAAGAAGAGGCAAAGCGCGTGTTGCCCGTCGTGCGACACCTCTCGAAAACGCTCCGTGCGCCGATTTCCATAGACACCTGCAAGGCGGAAATCGCGCGGCGCGCGCTGGAAGCCGGCGCGAATATCATCAATGATGTGAGCGCGCTTCAGTTTGACCCCGCAATGATAGAGGTCGCTCGCGAGGCCGGATGCCCGGTAATCCTCATGCACATGCTCGGCACTCCGAAAGTCATGCAGCAGGAGCCGCGTTACGACGCGTTGATGCCTGAAATCATTCATTTCCTGCAGGAAAAGATTGATCTCGCGCTTCAGGCGGGAATCAAACTCGAACAGATAGTCGTCGACCCCGGCATTGGTTTCGGGAAAACCGTCGAACACAACCTCGGCATACTGCGTTGGTTGGGTCAGTTGAGGGCGCTCGGCAGGCCCATCCTCGTCGGAACTTCCCGAAAGGCAACAATAGGCAAAGTGCTCGATTCGGAGGTGTGGGACCGGATGGAAGGCACCGCGGCCACGGTGGCAATCGCCATCGCCAACGGAGCCCATATCGTCCGCGTTCATGATGTGAAACAAATGGCTCGCGTCGCGAAAATGACCGACGCGATTATGGGCAAGGGGTACTGATGTGATGTCTCCATGTTGCGGGGGCGGTTCGGGATTATTCGGGGACACCATGCGGCATGGTGTCCCCGAATAATCCCCTCTTTCGCCAGCGGACACGAGAATCACAGGTGTTAGTCGAGGTAATGTAATGCGCAAGCTTTTCGGAACCGATGGAATACGCGGTGTCGCCAACGTGGAACCGATGACATGCGAGACGGCTCTCAAGGTCGGGCGCGCGGCGGGACATGTTTTTCAACAAAATGACAGGCGGCACCGGATAATCATAGGAAAAGACACCCGCCTTTCCGGCTACATGATCGAGAGCGCTCTCGTCGCAGGCCTCTGCTCGATGGGTGTGGACGTGCTTCTCGTCGGCCCGATGCCCACGCCCGCGGTCGCGCTCATCACGCGCAGCCTGAGAGCCGACGCCGGCGTCGTTATCTCGGCCTCGCATAACCCTTACGAAGATAACGG
>CAYVDS010000217.1:0-7322 GCA_964450145.1 uncultured bacterium | reverse complement strand
GGTCGGGGTCCTTGTAGGGAAGGAAGTTTTGGAGTTCGAGCCGTAACGGAATCATTCGCTACTTCCATACTCCCAACGGGCATAAACTGCGCTTTTTCTTCCAACGGATGTTAAACGGAAAAACGGATGCGGGTGCTGCCCATTGAGGCCGCACGTGGCTATAAAAGTGGCGGAATCCGTTTTTCCGCTTCGCCGGAGGCAATCCGTTGGAAGTCAGCCGCCAGTCAACTCAGTATAACCTTCGCAGGCTTCGTCAAGAACAAAGGAGCCCGCGAAGGGTGAAATCACTCCGCGCTAAAAAGGCTCTCGGCGGCCTGCGCGTATCTTGCCGCTTCGTCGGACGACTTGCCTTTGGAAAAAAAATAGCGCTCGACGAGTTGCGCCGGGGTGAGCGTTTCGGGGCTGGCGCCGCCGAGCGCGGCGCGGGTCTCGCGCTCCACGTCTTTGGCGATGGCGGCGATACTGCTCACTTCGGCTTCGCGCAGCGCCCGCTCGATCTCGCGCTCACGCAGGCTGGCGGCTTGCGCTTCGCGCAACTGCACGCCCACGCGCACAATCGCGCCTTTGAGACTGCGCCCTGAGCCTGTCGAAGGGCCGCGCGTTTCGATTTTTTTGATCACGTCGGCGGTGGGGTCGTCCGAGTCGCGCGCATCCACTTTGATTGTGACAAACGGGCGGGCGTTCACTTTGACGAATTGCCACTGCGTTTTGCCGCGCTCCAATTCGACCCAACAGAAACCTTTGTCTTCCACCTCTTCGCCGAAGTCAATGCGTTCGAGCGAACCGGAGTAGACGATGGGAGGGGATTGACCCCCACCCCTAACCCCTCCCCCGTCGGGAGAAGCGCCCGACAAGGGAGGGGAATCTCCCTCCCCTGTTCGGTGTAGTTCCGAACGGGGGAGGGCCGGGGTGGGGGTCGTAAGGTTTTGATGCTTGTGGATGTGTCCGAGCGCAACGTAGTCCCACACCGGATCGGCCAGCGAGGATTTTGGCACGACGAGGTCGCGGCCCAGCATGACGGATCGCTCGGAGCCAAACGTCGCGCCGCCGACGGAGAAGTGCCCGGCGAGGACGCGGGGCATGGGTTGGTCGGCGGCTAATGCGGCCAGGTCGGTCATTTCCCCAATCACCAACGCCTCCACCGCTTTATCCAATTGCTCTACCGACGCGCCTTTGTGGTCCTCTTGCGCCAGCAATCGCCCGCGCACCGGAAACGGAACCCAGCCCAGAAAGATCGGACCGCGTTTCGTCTGGATCACTTGAGAGCTAATCGTGCGCCCGACGGTGATGTTGGGAACTTCAAGGGTGCGGAAGATGTCTATCGAAGTGGCTCGCGATGCCATGCCGGGAATGTCGTGATTACCCACCAGCATGAACACCGGCGTTTTGTCGGCGAGATGTTTGATGCGCTTGGCAAATTCGCGCTGTTGTGTGGGATCGGGGTCGCGCGTCTTGAAGGCGTCTCCGGCAAAGAGGACGAGGTCGGCGTCGTGTTCGAGGGCGTGGGCGATGACCTCATCCAGCCGATCCAAAAAATCGCGGATGCGGCTGGAGATGCCGGTCTCCGGATCAACCTTGCCGTAATTTTCCATGCCGATGTGAAGATCGGCGAAGTGGAGGAGGCGGATGGGCATAATGAAATCCAAAATCCCAAAGCAAATGAATAGAGAAAGGTTGGCTAAGGGCGACGGCTGGAATTATACTGTGAACGGCGCGGAGTGAAACGTGGAGGAGGATATTTGAATTTATTGAGGGGCAGAAGAAGGGGGCGTAAGGGTGACGGCGAGGAGACGGCGAGGTGACGGCCTAAGGTTGGCAAGAGTGGGGAGGGTCATTGCGGAACAGGAAGTCAATCTCGTGCGCGTATTCAGGATTGTTCTGCTCTGATGAAGACAGAGTCAGTCTTCCGTTTCAGCACTGTCTATGAGGCCAGATTCCTGCATTCGCTGTAAGAGAAATTGGGCCCAACCGGAAAACTCTCTGAGGACGCTAGCAATCATTTCGGGATCGTTGCTTATATCTGGACTCAGCAGGAACTCATATATGGTAATGTACTCACCTTCGCAAACAGTATCGGGATTAGGGAATACCCTTTCAACAATCGAGAGTTGATCCTCATCGTCTAGCGGTTCATCTCGCATTAACTTGTAACCGTCAGCCATCTTCTTCCTCTTCTTAGCGTGTCTTTGCCATGACCTTACGCCCATTTTTTGCACGCGTAACATACTGGCCAGACTTTTCTAGCAACTTCGGTTGAATTTTGACTCCATGCTCATTTCCATTTCCGTTTTCGACGCGCAGTCGTTTCTTTTCAACAGACGTTAGCTGCGGAGGGAATATCTTGGCGGCGTCAACATCGCGAATGCTTTGAATCTTACCAAGATACATAGAAACAAAGAAACTCTCATAAGTTGAAGGTTGAACGTGTGCTAATTTTTGTTTGGCTATCCTGACGTATTCAGGATCGAGTTCAATTCCAACAAAATGACGCCCTAATGCTTTTGCAGCAATCGCCGTCGTACCTGTGCCGAGAAACGGATCGAGAACTATGTCACCCGGATCGGTACTCATCAATACGACTCTCTCTAACAAAGGGATAGGTAGCTGGCAAGGATGCTCATCACGGCGCACGTTATGCCTTATGCGATGAATATCTGTCCATACGTCGCTAGCGAGCGTACCGAAAGCATGCATTTGGTCTTTCTTGCCGCCATAATCCTTTATATACGAATCACAAACGCGACAGCGTTTATGTGGTGTGCGAACGTCATAGAACTTGAAACCAAGCGGCTGTTTGACGTAAAAGAGTATGCCGTAATGTGCTGGCAAAAGAGTCTTGCCTAAGGGGTTACTCATCGCATCCCAAGAAATCCAATGACGGAAATATGCAAATTCATTGAGGATGGCGGCATAATAGGTTAACCAACGAGGGATGTTATGGACAAAGATTGAGCCCGTCGGTTTGGTAATCCGCCAAAGCTCGTGCAACCACTTCTCGCACCACTTCATGTAGTCTTCTGGTGGTTGTTGATCTTTGTAGTTTGTATATTTCTTTTCGAGATTGAACGGCGGATCGGCAAAGCACATGTCCACGCTGTTGTCTTCAATTCCCCTCATAACCTCAAGGCAGTCACCTAATATGACATGGTCAAGATGTTTCTTGAGCATAGATATTACTCCTCTTGCACGATGGGACGTGGTTTTTTTGTAAAAAATTGGTCCGGCACATACTGACAGATTATAGCGTCTAACTGATCTAAAGTCTTCATGTTGAGGCAGAAATCACATCCTTCGTGCATCTTCCGTAGATCAGAACGGCGCGCCAACCAGCCCGCACCATCAACAACATTGACAAAAGCCCGTTTCTCGCCAAACCGCCTATTTTTTTCCTGAACCTTCCCATACATAGTATTTTGTTCGTTCGCCCGCGTCGTCTGATTGCTCGACGTTGTTTCCATGTACGAGGTCATAATCATCACGTATGGATTGTCAAGGGATGGTATAGCGTGATCAACTTCCTTTCCCAAAAATTCTACCTGCCCTTTAGCGTGTGTAATCCCGCATTCTGCTTGCAAAGCGTCCAGTCGTGTGCGGATTATTATTTCCACGTACTCGCCCTTTCTATCAGTATACTCACCTGTCAATTTCTTGCGAACTATATTTCCAATAAGGCTTTGATCGCGGATCACTTCTGGCCAATTTACAGGTAGCGACAATTGGTCAAGATAGAAATCTGCCACCTGTTCGGCAAGCAATTGACTACTACGGCCTTCGAGAAATAGACGAGCTATTCTTTCAGCAAAAGTGTCGTCTTTTCGGAGCATGCCATATATTTTCTTTGGCCCCCACTCCTTACCAAAGTCTTTCTCAGCAAAACGCTGAGCCGTTAAGATGCACAAAAACTTTTCCTGCGATAAATTTGTTAGCGCCAACAGAATTCCCAAGAAATTCTCGTCTCGTTTGAGAAACTGTTTCAGGCTGGCACCAAGATCTTCATCGGATTCAAAATTGAGCAGTTCTGCAACTATCTCTCGAACCCGCACGCGCATTTCATTCTCCAGCTCCGGGATCCTGAGCAGGGGAGTGCATGTCTTGATAAAATCATCGAGGGATGGTTTGGATTTACGAATCATGTAGTCGCCCTGTAAAGTGCCTATATTTTACTCCCCAAACAATGCCTCACTCCCCTTCTTCCGCTTCTCCTTCAACGCCTCGCCTTCCGCAAAGCCTACAGCCGCATAGAAATTTTTATCGTAATCGCACGTCTTGTAGGCGTCGCCCGCGAACACCACCAGGTCGGCGCCGTGTTCGCGGGCGTACTGCTTCACCTCGTCTAGCCGATCCAAAAAGTCTCGCACGCGGCTGGAGATACCAAGCACGGGATCAAGCTTGCCGTAATTTTCCATGCCGATGTGGAGGTCGGCGAAGTGGAGGAGGCGGATGAGCATGGGAGTCTAACTCAATCCATACCTCTTGTGTCGGCTGAGAAATGCTTCTTCGCCGCCTTCGAGGTGCCATACCATCAGCTTCTGAGTGTTTTTATCATCGAGGCCGCCAACGGCTTGTACCATTGTTTCTGTAGCCGTACTTTCCAATACGATGCCCAAATCCATATCTGCCGCTACTGATATATTAGGGTTGTGGGTCGCAAGAACAAACTGCCGCTGATCTTTTTCGGCTTTCAAAGTCTTGACTACATCAGTATATATGAATGGCGTATAAAGAGCATCCTCAGGCTGATCAAAGATAATCGGATGCTTCCCCACAACCATACTCAGGAGAACTATGACGGTTGCTTTTTGTCCCGTAGATAGTCTATGCAACTCGCGGTACTTACCCTGCTCAATTTTGAGAGAGATGTCGATCCTGTCTTCTATAGAGGCTGCTTCCAAATCATAGACTGACTCGGGTTTGCCCTTTGCTTGCTCCACTAAAGCTTTCGCCCATTTCTCGCCAATCTGTGCTTGATTGTCTATCTCTTGAAAGTTCTCCTCTCGTAAGAGAGCTACCAATATGTCAGGGAGAATACATGAACAAATCTTTTGTACCACCTCTTTTTGAGCATGGCTACCCTTTAATAATTCGGAGACGGCCTGCGCGTATTCGTCCGTGTTTCCGTTTGCTACGACTTTCAGAGCAACTCTATCACCAATTCTCTTGACTATTTCTTTAGCTTTATGCTCGCGCAACGTAAATATTCGATCTCTTCGATCTTTCACCAATTTAAGCAATTCTGCCCTCTTCTGCAAAAGCTTGCTTCTGGTTTTCTCAGCCTCTTTGATGTTTTCAAGATGCACTTGCGATTTATGCATCTTGTCCCTATGCATTTCAAGTTGGGCATTTATTTTCTCGGTACGGGTTTCACCCAATTGATCGCGATACTTCTGGTATTCAGCCTCATGTTTCGCGTGTTGTGCTTTCCACTCTTGAGCTTTATTGCGAATTTCACCCTCAACGACAGCAAGGGTGCTAAGTAATTCTTCCCTTACTCTTCTTCGCACATCATTTATACGCAAAGCCGCCCGCCTACACTCCTCCAACAATATTCTGTTTGGTATATTTTCCGATGGCAGCGCCAGATCCACTGAATGTAAATCAATATCGTCCATCCTTTCTTCAATTTCACGTTTCGCCTTTGGAAGTCCTGTATTTATGAGTTCCGAAAGATAATTCTTTTCCGCAATCCAGAGTTGATGTGATACGACGACTGGGTTTTGTTGAGCTTCCAACAGAGTGTTAAGTTCTGAAGTCCGGCTATCAATCTGCGCCTTTACCGTTGCTATGTCTCTCTCGAAAGTCTCCCGATCTCGCGCTACTGCTTCCAACCTTGCTAAACCAACACTTTGTTCTCCGAGTTGTCTGTAGGCATCCCGGATTTCATATTGGAACTGATGTAAATCGAGGTGCTTGTCTATAAGTTCGAGTTGTGCGAGAGGGCTTCGTGAAATACTGATAACTTCCCCTTGGCTATAAGCATGCACTGGAAACATCTTTCGAACATCCACATCATCAAGCAAATGGCCGTCTGCAATACGGCGAACAACGATGGGGTTGTCCGCATCGTTGAAGGTCCTCCTAATAGATAATTGTTCTCCGGACTCCAGTTCTACAATTGCGTCTATCGTTGCCCCTAACTGCGCTAGATCCCTGAGCTTGCCAGAATTGTCTTCCGCAATATGCTCCAGTGTAGAGACTTGGTCTAAAACAAATCGGAGAAATTCAATCACCGTGCTCTTACCACTCCCCGCGCCACCCACTATACAGTTCAAGTTAGAATTGAAAGCGAGTGTCTGCCCCTTTAGAAAACCTTGATTGACGGTCAAGCTAACGATATACGGATACTTTTGAATGCTCCATTCACTGGGGAAGCGGATTCTCATCTTCGGGAAAGCAAAAGCTTGTCTTACTCCCTCCAGAGAAAGATGGTGCATTCTAACCAGTACGCAACGCGAACCAACTTGAGACAATAAATGGGCATCTGAGCCTTGCACACATGCGATGGCTCTGTCATAGCCCGGTAGTTTGCCTTCAATATATTGATCCTTTTTGTCGAGGCTTACAAGCTCTATAGCTGCCAGATTTGGATCGCTGTAAATTTTTATGTTAGTCTGGCCCTGTTGAATAGTAGTAAGGAATCCTTTCGGCCCATCGGCATGGGCTGCAATTGCAAGCCCACCGTTGTTGATTATGGCACTGAGGACAGTGATAAAGTCCTTTCCCAATGCTGTTTCTTGGCCCCATTGCGATTTAGGTATGCCAGCATCATATAGTGCTTTCTCCACAACATCTGTTGGTGCTAATGGATCAAAGAGTGCAATGATGTGCCCTCCTTGTGCGGTTATTTCGACCCCGGGAAATACAACGAGTTGAGTCCCTGTGGCTGCCTCACGGACTTTATCTATGCCGGTAAGCGTGTTGTGATCGGTTATCGCAATCGCCGCGAGGCCGGCATGTAGAGCAACGTCTACTATTTCTCTAGCCGTTGCATGCTTGTCCTTGTAATCTTGCGACGCAGGTGTATGAACGTGAAAATCAACTGGGTAGAATTGAGCGCCGACTGAATTGCTCATTATGCCTCCTGCATTTACAGCATTGAAACGCTATGTTCTCAAGTTGTTACTCCCCATACAACGCCGCCTTATCCTTCTTCCTCTTTTCCTTCCCCGCCTCTCCGCCCTCCACCGCCGCATACAACTTCTCGTCATAATCGCGCGTCTTCACCACGACCGGCATCGGCACGGCATGGCCGAGGATGAGCGCCTGCTGTTGCGTGTCGAGCCGCGCCAGCACTTCGCGCAGTTGCCCCGCGCCGCTCACGCCGG
>CAYVDS010000216.1:0-7325 GCA_964450145.1 uncultured bacterium | reverse complement strand
GGGACATAATACCTATTTTATATATATGCATATTAGTTTATAACAACGCCCGCCCCCATTTCCTCAATCTCGCGCCATTTCGTGGCCACAAATCTTCTTCATCTTCTTTTTTTTCCCAAAATCCGTGAAATGTAGCATCCCGCCACTCTAGTCTGATGTTCGATGCCCGCAAGATAGGACTGGACATTGCTTATTGCATTGCATCGCGCGACGCACAATAGCCAAAGACGCGCATCATGTTTGTACTTCTCGGCACAACCCAATTTGCACTTCTCCCATATCCTTTGAGAATATCCTCAAGGACATCGGCATACCTCCTTGATTCTTGCGCCAGACACCTCCTTGGCCGCGCTGTGTGCATCTGTGGCTCCGTCATTGCTTCTTCTTCTTTTGTTCGGTTGCGGTTCTACCCCGCCTGTGCTCTCAGTGCTTCCCGTTGGTTCGTAGTGGCAATGATTTCTTCTGACCGCAGTATAATCGTCACCGAATGGGAAAATCGTGTGGATTTGGGGGAAGAAGTGAAAAAAAGTTGGTATACGCGCGAGCTTATGGAACGAAGCGGCCTGTTGTGTTGCATATAACAACACATTTGTCGCAAAAGTGCATGCTGGTGTACGCGGATTCTGATCCCGTCGAGCAGTTCGTTGAGCTATTCGAAACCCTTCATCATTTGGACTGCTTGCAAAGGAGAGGATTGATTACGAGGGGGGAGTCCAAAGTTGATATCCTATAGAATATTGCATGGCTGTCGGCGTGGGTTTCGGTCACAGACTTCAGCGAGAAAAAAACGGCTCGGGCCATTCGACCCCTTCTGGGGGGGCCGAATGGCCCGGTGTTGTATGCTTTCGGCCGGCGTGTTACTGGCCAACCGCCTTAATCTCGACTCTTCTGTTCTGAGCCCTGCCCTCGGGTGAGTCGTTGCAAGTGATCGGGCACAGTTCTCCAAAACCTCGAGTGGATATTCTATCGGCGCTTATGCCTTTGGAGACAAAGTAATCTTTTACGGACTTAGCCCGTTTTTCGGAGAGCTTCTGGTTGAATCGCTCCGTGGCTATGTTGTCGGTATGGCCCTGCGCCTCGATTTTGACGCCGGGATTCATCTCGAGCACACGGACATCCTCGTCCAGCACAGGATAGAATTCCGGCTTGATGTTCCACTTCTCGTAGTCGAAAGTTATGCCTTTTAACGCCCAGCATCCTGCCGAATCGACAGGCGCGCCCTTGAGAGTATCAGGGCATTTGTCTGCGCTGTCCGGAACGCCGTCGCCGTCGCTATCCGGGCCGGCAGCAGGCGCTACACGAGCCGGCGCAGCTTCAGTGACCGCAGGCGCCGCGCCCAAGGGCGCCTCTACAGCCTGCTCCCCGCGGTTGAACACGAGTTGCCTGACCGTGTGGGGATCATTGAGATAGAAATCGCCGAGTTCCGACTTCCCCTCGATTGTTCCAAAATCGAGGTTCATCAAGCTCTCCATCTGAGTCCCGTCGGTTAGCACAATGTCGGCCTTGATGACGCTGTCGGCCAGGTCAATGTCCTTGCTCGCCCTCGTTATCCATCCCTTCGTGCAGATTTGCGCAACCTGCTCGATGGGAATCTCAGTGCGACCAGACGCCGTCTGCACTATAAAAGCATCGATCGGAATTCCGTAGTAGTCGCGAATCACGAAATCGTGCAGCGTCACCGTCTCCGGCTGCGATTTCCAAAGCCTCGGATGGAAGATGATATTGGGATATGTCTTGCGGTCAATTGTGACAGTGATGGATTCGGCATTCCCCATTTGAGCCATGACGTCGGGAATGAAAATAGCAATCAACGTAAGCGCAACCAGGAATACTGAAGCTGTCTTCGCGATCTTCATATGGACATTTCCTCCCTCTCACTCAGCCCGTCGAAAGTCGAATCGGATTTCACCAGAAGCACAGCATAAACCATACCATGAGAACGCCAATATGTAAAGGATTTTCTTCGCAGTACTGAGTAATTAATGCAACTTGTTATCAATATTGGTGTTACATAAGTGGACAGAAACCTGATTCCGACAGAACACACATTTTTGAATCCGAGAGCACGGCAAAAAAATCTCGAAATCGGCACAATTTTCGACGTTTTTGTCATTTCTGGTACACGTCTAGCCAAAATAAAAAAACCAAATCGCATGTTCGTTGACATTCCCTGAAACGTTTTGCTAAACTTCCCTCGCTCATCAGGAATCACTATTGACCTGTTTCAACGTCCCGCAACGACCGGAGGCGAGAGTGTTCCGAAAACTTCTCTTCATTATTTTCGCGCTTGCCGCTCTGGCTCTGGCATATGTTTCATATCAAAAGTTCTATGCGCGCAAGGGCATATCCGGAAGGGACGTAACGGCTGTGGTCGCCGAGACGCGCATCACAACGTCGGTGAAAACGGCGCTGGCGCTCAATCGCCATCTCAAGGACCTGGAAATAGATGTTGCAGTTTCGGACGGACTAGTAACCCTCTCCGGCGCCGTGGAGACTGAAATCCAGAAGAAGCTCGCCGAAGAAATTACCCTGAGCATTAAGGGAGTCAACGGAATCCGGAATGACCTCGTGATTAGCAAAGTGCTCACGTTGAAACCCAGCGCTCGGGAACGGACTCTCGGCGAAAAACTGGACGATCTCACCATCGTGGCGTCTGTCAAAACGGCGCTCCTGCTCAATCAGAACATAAAGGCGCATAATATTGAAGTAAGCTCAAACCGAGGGGCAGTCGCACTGGGGGGAAACGTCGAATCGCCGGCAGTAGCCGAGCTTGCCCGCAAGATAGCCGAGGACGTCGACGGCGTGGTTTCTGTCGAAACCGAATTCGGGAGCCAAGCGCCCGACAAGGAAGCCGCAGACAGGCCTCTGATGAAGAAAGTGGATGATGCGCGGGTTGTCGCACAGGTGAAAGCAGCTTTAATGGTGAACCGCAACATCGATTCTTCCGAAATCGAGGTATCGAGCGGGGACGGCATCGTGACGCTAACCGGCATTGTGCATAGCGGGGCCGAGAAGGACCTCGCCCATGAGATCGCCAAGGACTGCTGGGGCGTGCAGGGGGTTGTCAACGAACTGCGTGTCAAACAAGAATGAGGAACTTGTCGGGCAATCAAATGCTGCCGAATGAATTCGACTCAATAGCGAATTCGTCAGTCCGATGTAGGTGCGAATTTATTCGCAAAGGTCGATGCGTCAGAAAGCCGGGGCTTTGAGGTTGCCGGGTAGAATGATAAGGACTGGGAAATGGCAGAGAAGGTTCGGGTTCGCGCAGTGGTGGAGGGACGCGTGCAAGGAGTCTTCTTTCGCTACAGCGCTTGTGAGCAGGCGGACAGGCTCGGCGTGACAGGTTGGGTGATGAACAGGCCGGATGGCACGGTCGAGTTGGTGGCTGAAGGGCCCAAAGAGGCAGTAGACGACTTGGTAAAGTGGTGCCGTCACGGCCCGCCGGGAGCGCATGTCACAAACGTGCGAGTGGCGCATCAACCTTACAGCGGAGAGTTTCAGGCGTTCGACGTGAAATATTCCGGCGGCCGGTGGTAGTGATTAAACGGTTCATGGTTTCGCGTTCATGGTTCCTAGTTAAGAACCTCCGATGCGCTAAGCAATAATCGCCACAGTCTTTTCATTCCCGCGAAGGCGGGAATCCATTTCTAAGTACGTGTTTTCATAAGTATGGTAACGTATTCGCGTAAACTCCATGCGGGCGACTCGCGAGTCGCCCCTACAAGATATGTCACGGGAATTAGGAAACTCAGCACTGAGAGATAACTCGTATGGCCAAGGAAGACCCGCGCGCCGAGATGGAAGACCTCAGGCGCCAGATCAATCATCACAATTACCTCTATTACATCCTCGATAGTCCGGAGATATCAGATGCTGAATACGACCGCCTGCTGCGGCGGCTCATCGAGCTCGAAGAGAAATATCCGGAGTATGTGAGCCCCGATTCTCCCACCCAACGAGTCGGCGCCGCGCCCGCCGAGGCGTTCGGCACAGTCGAGCACAGCATTCCGATGCTGAGCCTCGCCAACGCATTTTCGCACGACGAAATCAGGGAATTCGACGCGCGCGTTCGCAAGGCGCTTGGAGAGAAGACGATCGACTACGTGGTCGAGCCCAAGTACGATGGGTCGGCCATCGAACTGGTGTATGAGGACGGCGTCTTCGTGAGCGGCTCGACGCGCGGAGACGGCGTTCGCGGAGAAGATGTCACGCAGAACCTGAAGACGATACGCGCGGTTCCGTTACGGCTCAAGGAGGACTCGCGCTGGCCCTCCCGCCTCGAAGCGCGCGGAGAAGTCATCCTGAACAAAAAGGACTTCGACGAGATGAACCGGAGACGGCTTGAGAAGGGGGAGCCGCTCTTCGCAAACCCGCGTAATGCCGCCGCCGGCTCGTTGCGTCAGCTTGACCCGAAGGTGACCGCCGCGCGTCCCCTGAATATATACATACATGGAAGGGGCATGATCGAGGGCCGCGAGTTCAAAACGCATTGGGAGACGATGGAGGCTTTTCGCGAATGGGGCTTGCGCGTGAACCTCCCCGAGATGCGCCGCGCCAAGGGGCTTGAAGAGGTGATAGACCGCTGTAACCAACTGGAAAGCAAACGTCACGACTTGCCTTACGAGATCGACGGCGCCGTCATCAAGGTCGACAGATATGATTTTCAGGACGCGCTTGGGGCGACCTCGAAAAGCCCGCGCTGGGCGCTCGCGTTCAAGTTTGCGGCGCAAGAGGAGGAAACCGTCGTCGAGGATATCGGCGTCAACGTCGGCCGGACGGGCGCGGTTACGCCGGTCGCATTCCTAAAGCCCGTGCATGTGAGCGGAGTCGAGGTAAAGCGGGCTACGCTTCACAACGAGGACGAAGTCGCGCGAAAGGACATTCGCATCGGCGATCATGTCATTGTCAGGCGCGCGGGCGAAGTCATCCCAGAAGTAGTCAAATCCATTCCCTCGAAGCGCACGGGCAAAGAGAAGAAATTTGTGATGCCCAAGAAGTGCCCGATATGCGGGTCAGCCGTCGAGCGCACGTCCGGCGAGGCGGCCTCATATTGCACTGGCTCGAGTTGCCGCGCTCAACTGGTGGAGCATATCATCCATTTCGCGTCGAAGGGCGCGATGGATATCGACGGCCTTGGCGGGATGCGGGTTGAGCAATTCGTCAATGAAGGTTTGATTAAAGACGCGGCCGACATCTACTTTCTCAGGAAGGAGCGGCTTGCCGAACTCGAACGCATGGCCGACAAGTCTGCTCAAAACCTCATTGACGCCATCGGCAGAAGCCGAAGAACTACGCTGGCAAGGTTCCTCTACGCGCTCGGCATCCGTCACGTCGGCGAGCACGTGGCCAAAGTGCTTGCCGACCATTTCGGCTCGCTCGATAAGATTACGAATGCCTCAAGGGAAGAGCTGGAAAACGCAATGGAGATTGGGCCGGTTGTCGCCCAGAGCATTCACACGTTCTTCCGACAGCCCAAGAATTTGGAACTCGTCGAGAAGCTGAAGAAGGGCGGCGTCGCGCTGAAGCGCGAGGAAAAGGTGGCGGGTGCTCCTCTCGCTGGCAAGACGTTTGTGTTCACGGGCGCGCTCGAATATTTCAAGCGCGACGAGGCGCAGAAACTGGTCGAGCGTCTCGGCGGCCGAGCCTCCTCGAGCGTGAGCAAACAGACCGATTACGTCGTCGCCGGCGCCCAGCCGGGAAGCAAATACGACAAAGCGAAAGAACTCGGCGTCAAGATCGTCTCCGAAACCGAGTTCAAGAGACTCGTCGAGCCGTACCTGTAACCGCCGATTCACGTCGATAAACGCGACTGAGATCAGACCATTCGGGCCCACGCAGGAAGAGGCTGCCTTAATCCGGGGACATGATGCTTCGCTTAATTCGGGGACATGATGCTTCATCGTGTCCCCGAATTAAGCAAAACTATTGCCGCTTTCTTGGCAGCGCTTCCTTGCCACTCTGAGCGAAGGGAAGAATCCCTTTTTCGTTGAAGCCGGCAGACATGGTCTCGGCATCTGCACGTAAACCAATCTGTCACGTTCTTCTTTATTTTCCCCGTGATTCCCCGTGCTCCCCGTGGTGATAGTTCTTCAATAATATCCAAACTTCTTCACCGCATCTATCATGGCCTTCACGTTTTCGGGACGCGCGTTGGGCGGGATTTCGCAACCGGCGCCGAGGATAAAGCCGCCGTCCTTGCCCACAACTTCAATCAGCCGCTTGCAGTAGTCGCTCACTTCTTCTTTTCCCCCGAACGCGAGCATCGTCGCGGGCACATCGCCGAATATGCAGCAGTGGTCGCCGATGATCTCCTTCGCGCGTATGATATCGGTCCTGCCGTCGAATTGGAGCACTACCTTCGCTTTCGGGAGCACATGTAAGAAATCGAGGTTCTTTCCCCAATCGCCGTCGCAGTGGAGGAACGGCGTAATGCCGGCCGACACAAACCCGTTGACTATCTTTGTCAGCGCCGGAAGCGCATATTCCTTGAAATGCTTTGGCGACATGAAATCGTTCGAGGTCCTGTGACAGAAGACAAGTATGCGCGGGACTCCGGTGCATTTGCTGAAGAACCGGCCAACTCCAACATACCCGTCCGAGAGAATTGATGCGGCTTCGCTGAGGGTGTCGGGTTTTTCCATCAAGTCGTACGAGAAATCCACTACGCCGCGCGACATCGAGAATGTGTCAAACGGCGCCTCGGCGCACAGCCCATGCTGAATTGCCACTCCTTGCGCTTGCCACCATTTGAACTCTTCTCGCCACGCCGGTATCTGCTGAAGCAGTTTTCGGAGAATCCCGAGCTTGGCCGCAATGCCTTTTACCGGCTCTCGCTGCACGCGGCATGCGAGCGTGAGCATGAAGTTGAGATACTTGAGGAATGCCGTCGGAACGCTGTTGTCAGTGAGTTCGCGGTACTCCCCGGCGGTCATGACCTCTTCTTCGATAACCTGGCAGATGTTATCGGGCGGCAGGTCGATGCCCGGATACTTGATTTTCATTGGGAGCACGAACACATACGCGGTCGGATTGACCGGATTGATGGGATAGTAGACATCCCACGGCCCGAGGTCGCGAAAACACTTCTCGATTGCGTATGAGTATTTCCTCGGGTCCGACCATAACTCGTGCACAGTGATATTCGCATAGAACGCGGCGAAATAATAAATCATCGGCGCAACTGGCACGCGGTCCGGCGCACCACGTTCTATCACCTTCTGAAGTCTCTGCTCGGCAGTCATGGTGTCGTTCGGCATTGTGGCCGGTCCTCCTAAGAAACTGGCGCCTGTTTCCCTTAATTCGGGGACACCTTGCGGCAAGGT
>CAYVDS010000215.1:0-7395 GCA_964450145.1 uncultured bacterium | reverse complement strand
TGTCCCAGATTTACGGGCGCTTTGCGCCGTAGAATCGGGACTGTCCCCGAAGCTCTAAAGAAGCGGTAGAGACACTCCCGCTTTGCGACAAAATCCTCCCCTAAAGACATCCCCAAGAAAAATTTCATTGACTCGCAGATTTGTTACGAATCTTGCCATCGGCGACGATATTATTGTGGATTTGGAAGCCGGTTTTTGATCGATAAAAGTTGTTGACAAATGAAGTCTGATGTGATAAATATATTGACACGACCTTATCCTGAAGGTTAAACATCCAACCGGAAAAAGCAAAAGCAGGAGAGTCATGACGCTCATGAACCCCATGCTGGCGACGCGAGTTAACCGCTACGCGCTCGCCAACATGGGGATTCTTGTTTATTAAGCTACAAATGGGAGTTGTCGAAGGGTTGGAGGGAACTTATCATGTTGTTGCATCATCATTCGATTCGACGTCCTGTTGGTGTCATTTTCTTCGTGACTGCGTTCGTACTCCTCCTTGCAGCGCAACCTGCCCTTGCGCAAACAACCGTTACAGTAACGGATCTCACTTACTCGGGGCAGGTGATCCCCACAGGCTCGTCTCCCATTCCGATGTTCAGCGCTGAAGTCACCACAGCTAATCCTTATGAAACGTATGTAGAAGGTCTCGAGATCGTTATTCACGCCGGTGCGCTACCTTGCGACGTGGAACCGACTGACATCAGTGCAGTTGCCCTGTACGTGGACAACGGGGATGGAATATTCAGTTCGGCAGATGATGGCCCGGTTATAAAGCAAGTGTCTGGCGGTGATCTCGAGGATGATGAAAATTGCAATTATCTGGCAGCGTTCGAAAGTTTCCAGATTCCAGTCCCGAACACCATTTTCGTAGCTGTCACGACGAGCGATAGCCCGTCCACAGGTGATGATTTTACGGCTGAGATTCAACAAGGGACCATGGTGATTGTCGGCTATGTGGGTGGCAGTCCTACGATTGAGCCTGGGCCATTTCCCTCGGTCAGTGAGGAGACGTATCTGCTCACGATAGTGAAGTCTCCGAAAGCGACCCTGAGCGTGGCGGCTCTTGTTGGAAACGGCCAGGGCATCCTTCCGCGTTCTGGTCCGACGGAAATATTCGGGATCGACGCTAATGTGGTAGGGGCCTCACAACGACTATCTCAAATTTGGGTCCGCGTGGAGGATGAAGGAGAAGTTCCGGTTGATGGTCTAGATGAGATTACCGCTTCTGATTTTATGGTCTTGCAGGTGTATAGGGATACTGCAAGCACGGACCCTCTCCAAAACGGCGTGTTCAATCCCCCCGGTGGCGAACAGTCTCCTGATTTCCTGATAGGCGAAGTGGCGATCTCAGACATGTATCTTAATCCGGAGCAAATGTATACGCCTTTCTATCTGTTTATCGGGCTGAACGAATCGGACTGGATTTGGCCTGCGTATCTGCCATTGGACAATGCCTCTTCCAACGCCGGCAATGATTTCTTTGTCGTGATCCGCACCAGCGACACCATTGATTCGGATTTCAACGGATACAACTACAACCCCGTTGACGATTTTAAGTTCGTAATTGAGCCATTCTCCCTATCAGTAATAGGGACGGGCGGCTCGCTGCAACACTTCCCAGCAATCGACCAGCCGGAGATTGAGACTTCCGTCATTACAACCGAAGCGCTCGCAATTTCCCTGTGGCCTTATGCGATGGACAGGACCGACTACCTGACAGAGTACACCTCGCCTCCCGGCGCCTCCTTCGATAAACCCGACGGGAGCAACCGCTATGATTACGAGGTGCCGGCTCAGAGCCTCAGAATGAGGTATCTCGGTGAGCGTGATCGCGAATTTACCGGCATGGGTGAAAACACATATGAGGGTTTCCATGGACCCTTTGAACAGCCTGTTATCGGAAGGCTCGAGCGCCGGCAAACTGTGATCGGACTCGACGTTGCCGGTGGCACTGCCAATGACCCGGAGGGGCTCACGAGCCTGACGCTCACTTTGAGCAACGTCGGCAGTGACTTTGTATCACTTCATGAGTTCAACCCTGATTTCGCACTGGACCCGTTGAGGGGCAGTTCCGTTAGCTCACACAGGGACCCGTTCTTCAGCGGAATAGCCGTCTATCAAGATTCGAACAACGACGGCAAGTACACTGAGCCGACTCTCGATCCTGAAACGCACCAATTCGACCCGTACACCGGTGACCAACCTCTTGATTTTTCTGTATCGCTTTCTCCGCTGCTGCCCCGTAGCGCGTACTATAACCACAATCTTGATGAGTCCGTTTACGCAGTCCGGCTCTGTTTCTGCCCGGGTGAAGCAGCGATTGAAGTCAATGCTGACCATAAACCCGATTTCTTTATTGTTATTCGACCCGATTCAGGATGGTACGATGACTATCTGCAGTGGGGCGATGGCACCGCCGTTAATTTTGGGGCCGACTTCAAAATTTCGCTTGAAAGAGCGGAAGACTTGGATTTCGACGGCGTCGCAGACCTGCCCGACTTCAATTCAGATGGTATTCCTCAGACCCCTCCCGTGGCTTTCCGCCGAGCAGACCCGCGGGATGGACTCACTATCCTTACGGACAACTCTGCCGATCCCTCATTCTTTCGGCAGGTTCATGAAATCGACGCCGTGGTCGACGTGCAGGACTTGTGCCTTGATTTCGGAACGGACCTTCCGGAGAACGATTCGAGCAAGACGATTCAGCAGAGGATAGATGCAGCTAGCATGCCGACCGCCTTGCTGGCCATAAACGCCGCCTCGAGCGAAGTTCCGCAGCTGAACCTCATAGATGAGCCACTAACACTGACAGAAGTGAGGCTCAATTTTTCCGGCGACGGGTTCGAGCCAACCGACATCGATTCGATACTTCTTGTGCGCGACGATAAGAGCCCATTTGTGTCAGAAGGCCGGTCCGTGGGAGCGTACGACATCTTCAACGATTTGTGGAATCTGCCGCCGCCGGACGGCGTCTTCGGTGACGCGACGAACCCGGACGAGGATTCGCCCGTCGCCGTCACGCCATGGACTTGGCAAAACGAAGGCGGGCAGAATTACGCGGTATTGATGCCAGAAATTCCACCTCGCATCTACCCGCATGATGATATCGAGAGCGACGCATCAATTGATGTTTTCACTGATAATTTTGAACAGATTCAGAGCCCTTACTCCCCCGGCCTTTTGATACCGAGAGACAGTGTCTATGCGGGGGCAGACTACTTTGTCGCGGTTATGGCGTCGGATACAATCAGCTACGATGACGAAATCAAGATCGAGGTCCCATTGGGGGGTCTCGCACTCTCAAATGGAATGACGACTGTTAGAAGTGTTGACTTGTGGAACCCGGAGTGGCCCGATTCGGAAATCGTGAGCATCCGCGCCAACGTCCCCGTCATATTGCACGACTTGGTTAGCCCGGAACAGATGCTGGACGCGAGCAGTGCCCACACGCCCGTCATCGGGTTAAATATGTACACAAATCGTCCCACTGCCGCCCTGGGAGGAGTTGACGTCTATTTCGAACAGATCATTGTCGCATTCCTGCAGTACGGCACTCGCGACAGCTTCAATATCGCTTCTGATTTGCGGCCGTTTGAAAACGTGAACCAGGCCAATACCGTCAACAGCGGAATCCAACTTTACCGGGATGCGAACGGCAATGGCAGATTCGACGGAGCCGCCGTCGAGACACTCGTTCCCATGGACAGTACTCCGCTCTTGGGGCCAAATCCGTCGCGGATCGGGCTGGCCGGTGAAGAGGCGAACCAGGTGCTGATGGTATTTTCGTCCGCAGCGAACCGACAGCTCATCCCTGCGACTGATATAGGCGCCAACGCTGGCGACGATTTCTTCCTCGTCATCCGAACGAGCGCAAACTTCGATGCGACTTCTGACAACTTTTCCGTCGCCATAATAAGTTGGGGACCCGATAGCCCGGCTGCGCCGGCGCCGCATACGATCAACGCTAATCAGTTCCGGCCCTACGAAGCCATAAGCTCGCGTCAGGCCTATCCGTTCACTCGTCGAGGAATAGGGTTCGTCGATTCCGATGGAATCCGGACACGTTCGACTGAATCCATCAACACAAATGTGTTTAATGCAACAAACGCCACGCTGCTTAGTGCGGTGGAAGAATTCAACAGCACGGCATGCGACGAGCAGATTAGCAATCCCACTCGTCAGGCTCTCCTGACGTGGGTTGACACCAACCACGACAACCCGGATACGCCGTACATAAGCGAGAACGAAAGCGGCTACTGGATTGAGGCCGACATCTACGGCGAGTTTATGCCGCTAGCCCAAAATCCTTTGCCTGCCGATTCCACCAGTTTGTTTTTCGATGGTCCTGCTCTCCTCACGGGAAAAACGATCACCTTTAGAATTTACGCCTTCCGAACCAACATTGACGGCAACCCCCTGGACCCGCCGTACAACGGCCCCGGTCCGTCTGCCACTACGTCCGTTACGTTTGCGACTTCAGTGCTGGCAGTGCCGCCCACCGCCAATTTCGGCAGCAACCCTGCCGGTACCGCCTGCGTGGGGCAGACTGTCCAATTCACAGACCTTTCGCTGTGTGAACCAGCCAGTTGGACTTGGGAATTTGGAGACGGTGCGACAAGCAGCTTGCAGAACCCGTCTCATGTTTACGCCGCTGCAGGGTCGTATACGGTAAGTCTCACGGTAACCAACGACGGCGGCGCCGATTCCATAACCAGGACAGGCTACATTACTGTCAGTCCGATCGTGGCTGATTTTAGCGGAACTCCTTTGACTGGAAGCGCTCCGCTCAATGTGCAATTCAACGACCTCTCGATGTGCAGTCCCACCAGTTGGCTATGGGAGTTCGGCGACGGTGAAACAAGCACTCAACAGAATCCCGCGCATTCATATACCGACGCTGGCACATACACGGTTACACTGACGGTAACGAATGCCGGCGGGTCCGATTCACTCACCATGATGGATTATGTAACCGTCACATCTCCACCCCACGCAGATTTCGATAGCGTTCCGTCCGGTAACGTCTGCGTAGGAGTGACCGTGCAGTTCAACGACCTATCGACCTCAGGGCCGATCTCGTGGTCGTGGGATTTCGGCGACGGATACACGAGTTCCAGTCAGAATCCCTCTCACTCATATGCCGGTCAAGGGGACTATACGGTGTGTCTCAGGGTCAGCAACGATGCCGGCTCGGACACAATGTGTAAGCCGATCACTGTAAGTCAGATCGTGGCTGATTTCTCCGCCGATGTCACCAGCGGGTGTGAGCCGCTGATAGTGCAATTCAGCGACCTGTCGCAGTGCGGTCCGACGAGCTGGCTATGGAATTTCGGTGATGGGCAAACGAGCACGGAACCGAGTCCGCAGCATACCTATTCCAATTGGGGCACATATACAGTCAGCCTGACCGTTACCAGCGCCGTCGGTTCAGACACGAAGACCGAGACAAGCTATATACAAGTAAGCGCTACACCGGTCGCCGATTTTACGGCGGCTCCGAGCGCCGGACAGGCGCCTCTGCAGGTTACATTCACCGACACCTCGACCGGGCTTCCGACCACGTGGGAGTGGGATTTCGGAGACGGTTCGCCGGTCAGCAATTCGCAAAATGTGATTCACACATTCGAAAACGCAGGCACGTATCCGGTTTGTCTGACAACCACCAATGTGTGCGGAAATGACACGAAGTGCGCGGACATCACGGCGCAAGCGGCGCCGATGATTGGGCTCAGCGCAACGTCCCTCGATAACGCCGCGATGCATGGAACCAACGCGTTGGCGCAAACGTTTGAAGTGTGGAACTCCGGCGAGGCGACTCTTTCCTACACAGTAAGCGAGACCGTGTACTGGCTGGCCCTCAACCCCACGAGTGGTAGTTCCACGGGCGAACACGATACGATAACCGTGAACTACACAACCGCCACAATGGCGCCCGGCAACTACAACACCACGATTACCGTCAGCGCTTCGGGCGTGGCCAATAATCCGCAAGAGATAAACGTATCGCTTAGAATCGCGGAGTCCTATTTGACTGAGATCGATCTGGCGTCTCCGTGGAAAGGGCTCACGCTGACCTCACCGCCGACATTCGCATGGACGGCGACTGGCGGCGTGAACAATGTCTTCTCAGTCGAAATGAGTTATTCGGCAAACTTCAGCGCGTATTGGTCCACTTATAAAGACTTGCACCAGACACTCACCGATACGAACTGGACGATGCCCACGTCCACGTGGGACCAGATTACTCCCGGAAGAAGAGTATATTGGAGAGTGCGCGGCCGCGATATGAGCCGCACGCCTGCCAGAATTATTACGAGCGGTCAGACGTGGTGGTTTATGAAGTAGCGCTTTCCGAAAGGTTGCGCCGAAAAATAGGGACAGACCCGTTGCATAGGGTCTGTCCCTGTTTTCGCCCGTGCTTTTTTCCCGGCTGATTTTCCCATTCGCCTTTCGCCCTTCCCCTTTCGCCTTTCTTAACTTGGTTCGCTTGCATTTGCTCGTCGAAGCGTGCTAAACTTAAATAGATTTGCAATTATGAAACAGCGCCCTCCCAAAGCAGAAAGTCTGGAAAAATAATGGAAAAATTGCACGGAACCTTAAGCCATATCAAGAAATGCATGGATCATTTTGTCATCGGGCACGATGACATCAAAGAGGCCATCCTGCTCGGCCTTATCGCGCGCGAACACGTTTACATCGAAGGCCCGCCTGGCACCGCGAAAACGATGCTCGCCGAAATAGCGGCGAAGGCCGCCAACCTCGACTTTTTCTTCTATCAGCTTCACCGCGACACGCGCCTCTCCGAACTTGTCGGCGACTATATCATTCATCGGGAGCGGGAGGAAAAGAGCGAGCTGATACGCCAGGACATCATGAAGGGCCGGATTCTGACCGCTGATATTTGCGTGCTCGACGACATTTCGCGGGCGCCCGGCGAGGCGCTTAACGTGCTCCTGCGGGTCTTGAACGAGCGAAAATTCGGAAAAGAACGTATCCCGCTTTTGACGACGATTGCCACCGGCAACCCGGCTCGCGACGACTATTACAACGAACCGCTTGATATGGCGAACCTCGACCGATTCACCCTTCAGCTTCGCGTTGTCGGCCTGATACAGAAGAACCAGTGGGAGATGGCGCGCAGGGTCGTCGACTTTTACGCGACTCACGACTTTGACGACGCCGAGATAGTGCCTGCCTCGTCGGATAGCCTGAAGGCCGACCGCGATATCTTGCTCAGAGTGGAACTGCCCGAGACGGTCAGGGAATTGTTGCTCGGCTTTGTCTCGGACTTGATGACTCGCTTTGACCTCAACGACAACGACGCTCTCATTACCGAGCGCACGGTCCTCGTGAAAGCGGTCAAGATGCTGAAGGCGAAGGCTGTCCTCGAACATC
>CAYVDS010000214.1:0-7488 GCA_964450145.1 uncultured bacterium | reverse complement strand
AGCTGTGTCGGCGACCCTGCCCACATGGCCGTAAACTCGGCCCAGTTCAGAATTCAAAGTTTAGAGGTCAGGGTTCAGGGCTGAACAGGAAAATTGGGGACACGATGCGGCATCGTGTCCCCAATTTTTGTGCGCTTAATTCGGGGGCATGATGCTTCATCATGTCCCCGATTTTCGTCTTTTCCCCCCTTTGCAAAAGGGGAAAGGAAACTGTCCCCTAATTGGCGAAGCGACGTAACCCTTTGTAGGTGCGAATTTATTCGCATAACGTTTTCGGGCTCTTTCTGTGTTGCGACTGCGAATAAATTCGCACCCGCAAGATTGCGGGACAGTTTCAAAGGGGAAATTTTCCGTTAAACTGCTTGAGACGCGTCCTGCTTAATTCGGGGACACGATGAAGCATCATGTCCCCGATTAAGCAACGCATCCTGAAAGCAGAAAGAGTATAATATCTGTGTTTTTCAAAACGACATGCGCCCCCTTGCGCAATGCGCGCTGAAAGTGAGGACACCCCATTCAAGCTTCCGAGAAAACATTCGGCAGGAATTTTCTCCTGTGCTTTCTCTGCAATGTGTGCGTCATCTCGAATCTTGTCTTCTTCATGTTCTTCAATCGGTATCTCGAAGGACTGGGCGCAAGCGCGGCGCAGATTGGCTTCTACATGGGGATTTTCGGCATCGGGTCGGTCGCCGCAAGGACAGTAGTCGGCTCGGCAGTGGACAAGTATGGCCGCAAGCGAATCATCTATTTCGGTGTCTCGCTGATGCTGATTACGACGCTCGGCTATTTTCTCGTGGCGGAACTCGACTGGGTTCTGGTCGCGATACGAATAATCCACGGAGTCGGCTTCGGGTGCTACATCACGGGCATCTTCACAATCGTTGTGGATGACGCTCCGATAGCTCACAGGGCGGAAGTGATCGGCACATTCGGGCTTTCAGGGATGGGCACGTATGCGTTTGTGCCGATCGGAGCGGAATTCGTCATTGACCATTTTGGTTTCAAGGCGCTCTTCGCGGTTGCTGTCGCGTCGCTTGCGTGCAGCTTGACGACTTCGAGGTTCATCAAAGCGCGGCCGCCGGATAGCATGAAATTCTCTCCCTTCGGGTTTATCACGCTCGTGCGGCAGGTGGAATTGCTGATACCTATGGGCGCATTGTTCACATTTTGCACTGGAGCGGGGGCGCTCTTCAATTTCATAGCCGTCTACCTGGGTTCTTTGAGCATCAGTGTTTCCTATTTCTTCATTGCAAGCTCGGCGGCGGGAGCGGTTATCCGGCTCTTCCTGGGTCATCTGGCCGATGTGTACGGCCGCCGCCTCGTGGCGATGCCGGCGTTCGCTACGGGCAGCGTCGCGCTGCTCTGGCTGGGGCTGTTTCATTCCCGCTGGGAGTTGATGGTATGCGGGCTTCTTTGGGGAATGGGGATAGGGTTCACCGTTCCGGCGGTTGCGGCCTCCATTGTGGACAGGGTGAAGACGCAGGACAGAGGAAAAGCGCTCGCGCTGTTCACGTCGTCATTCGACCTGGGCGCGACGGCGGGCTCGTTCGCTTACGGCGCGCTCGCGGGCCGGATAGGCTATGCTCACATGTATCTGGTCGCGGGATGCGTCGCGATCGCGGCGGTCGGCATTGCGCGCTTCTTTCGAAACTGATGGGAAAATGGGGACACGATGCGGCATCATGTCCCCATTTTCCCATCTTTTCGTATGACCCTTTTCCTGTGGTATTGGTTGACCTGATACATGAAGGCTTCAAGACGGCTGCCTGCGTTTGTTTCACCCTGCCCGTCATAAGTCATGTTGAGGACAGGGAAGTTGTCGTTTTCTTCGCGGAATCTTTTGAAGACGGCCGTCACGATGTTCCCGGGCATGCAGGTAAATGGAATGGTGTTGACGATGCCCGCCACTCCCTTGCGGAGATAGTCCGCCGATTTCCCTATCGACAGCACGGCTTCTCCCTCGTATGTAGGGTGAATAAACGGCGCCGCCCATTCAAGCGCTGTCTCTGTGGCAGGCTCGTGGAGATTCGCGGGGAATTCGCGAAACAACTTGTAAAGATTGGCTTCGTCCCGCCGCTGGAACCACCCTTGAATCCTTGTCCGAAGGTGCTCTCTATACAGTCGTCTTTCCAGGCTGTGACGCTTCGAACAGAAGTTGATGTATGAAAGCCATTCGGCCAAAGGAGGCATCCATACTTCTGCGCCGAGGCTCTCAATCTTTCGAATAATGTCCCCATTGCTGAACCGGTTGTTGCGGACATAGATTTCTCCGACCACCCCGACGACCGGTTTTTGGCCCTTTGCGCGAACGGGAATGCTCGCCATTTCGGAGCATGCCCGCATCAGCGCTTCAGCAAGGTCATCCCGGCAGGCGACGGCAGCGCACAGTTTATGGAGATGCTCCCGGTAGGTCTCTTCGGCCCTGCCGGGGATGGTCTCGTAGGGCCGTGTCTCGAGCAGCATCTTTTCCAGGAGATCGACCGCGACGATACCGTTCCATGCCCGACGCGAGAAATCTCTGCCTACCATATTCAGATGCGTGTAAAAGTCGTAGTCCTGGTTCGGGGAGAGAACCAACACCTGCTCGTAGCCGAGTTCATCGAGGACCAGCCTGTGAAAGCGGTGGTACTGTCCGAAGCGGCAGGGGCCGCTGCCCGAAGGCATGAAAAAGGCGCTGCGGTCCGGATCGAAATCCGCCGATCTGACGGTCCGAACCATATCGCCCGTAGTCAAGATGCATGGGTAACACTCTCTACCCGAGGTGATTTTTCTTCCGAGAGCAAGGGTTTCTTCGTCGGATTCGCGCATAAGCTTGGCGTTGACTCCGCATCCATGGAAGGCTCCCAATAGCGCATAGGCTTGATCGCACATGTATGGGACATACACCGTGCGCCCGTTTTGTTTCGCCATGTGACTCCGGATTCGCTTATGCTCGTGTTTACGGCTGCTGTTCTCGGCCGAGTAATTCTTCAGGCTGTCCAGAAAAGCCTCGCACCGGGTTATTATTCCCGCGTCAGCGCTGTGCTCGTCGATCTCAAGGTGGAGGTATGGCTTGCCAGCCATTGCTTTATTGAAAAAATGTGAGACAAACGAATCCGGTCCGCAGCCGAAGTTTGTCAGATAGACGGCATGAAGTCCCGGATCATCCTTGATCAATTGGGCCGTTTGGAGTATTCGTTGGCCCGCTTTCCAGTAAAGCTCAGTCTCCTGTCTCGCTTCGTCAAGTTCTTCCCACGGCATCATATCTATCGGAATCGGAAGCACTCCGAGTTGTCGCAGTTTCTGGGGAAGACCTAAGTTGATCGCAGCGTCGCATCCGTTGTATGAGCGGGAGATGACAACCATGGCCCGCTCTTCCTGTCTCCGCTCGGCCAAAGCATCCTTTCCTCTCTTGACGAGTGTTTGATAAAAATTGCGCTGCATCGCCTGTGCTGTCCTCGTGGCCTTCTTCACGGCTGAGGCAGACCGATTTAAGCGGCCCCCGAGATCGATCAGCGACTTGCTTAACAACCTCTCGCCCCTGCCGAAGTAAACGGCGGGTGAAAGCGCTTCAACGCCCATTTCCTCGAAGTCTATCGCCGAACGCACCGTATAGGGAAAGGCCTGCACATAGGGACAGTTGAAGCTGTTCCGCGCCTTCCCTGTTCTCTGCATGTCAATCACGCTGGGTATAAACAGGCGCCGGATTCCCTTTTGGATGAGGTCCATTACATGTCCATGAGCGACTTTCACGGGAAAGCAGAACTCTGCGACGACTGTTTCCACGCCCTGCTGGATGATTCGCTTGTTGGTTCGTTCCGAAAGAACGATCCGAAAACCGAGCTCGGAGAAGAACGCTTTCCAAAAGGGAAATTGCTCATGGAGGAAAAGCACCCGTGGGATTCCGATCACGGGAGCATCCGCCGGCAAATCTGTTCGATCCGGAAAAATATTCAATAATAGATTTTCTCGTTCGGCGAACAGGTCGGGGATATCGCCGGTGTTCTTCTTGGCTTTATCAACCTCGTACTTTTCGCATCGGCCGCCGTAGAACGTCGGTTTGTCGCCCTCGACACTGACCTTTCGGACCTCGCAGGTATTAGAGCACTCTTTACACTCGAATGTGGAGATCGCGTACTGCTTATTGCTGAGATCGAATCCCTTGAAATTGCTGTATCCCTTCGTATTCTCGCGCTTGGCAAGGATGGCCGCCCCGATGGCGCCGGTCACATCGTGGTGCTGGGGAACGGTGATGGGCCGGCCGAGAACCTTCTCGAACGCGGCCACTACGCCTTGATTTGCCGCCGTTCCGCCTTGGAAGAATATCCGCTCTCCCACTCGCCGCCGCCCTACGACTTTGTTCAGATAATTGTGCACGATGGAATAGCTCAGGCCGGCCGCAAGGTCATCCACTTTGGCCCCGTTTTGCTGGTAGCGAGTCAGGTCAGACTCGATGAACACGGTGCACCGTTCACCCATCGGCGCAGGACGGCAGGCCTCGAGCGCTAATTTCCCGAATGTGTCTTTGATTTCGATGCCCAATCGCTCCGCCTGTTCTTCGAGAAAGGAGCCCGTGCCGGCCGCGCAGACCTTGTTCATTTCGAAATCCACAACCGCGCCGTTTCGTATACTAATGTACTTCGAGTCTTGTCCACCAATCTCGAAAATCGTATCCACATTGGCGTCGATCTGCAGGCTGGCGGTGGCTTGCGCCGTGATTTCGTTCCTTATCACATCGGCCCCCGCGAAACCTCCGGCAAGGTAGCGGCCTGAGCCGGTTGTGCCAACTCCTGCAATAGGAACGTTCCCAAGCACCTCGTTGATTTCCCTGAGCCCTTGCCGGATGGCCTCGATGGGCCGCCCCGCGGTCATGAGGTAGCAGCGAGCCAGGACTTTGTGGCTGTCGTCAATGACCACCACATTCGTGCTGATGGACCCAACATCTATGCCGAGATAAAAGCGGCTGCCTTCGGCGCTTGGCCGATTTTCGATTTTGTCAGGAGTTGTCTTGTTGCGGACGCACGTTGCTGAAGCCAATGGTTCAAGCGCGGAATCTTCTCTCGATGTCCGCTTCCGAAGATAGCTCTTCAATGGCTCAAGGTCGTAGGCGGCCTTGCGGCCCTTCCCTTCTCTTTTTGAGACCAGGAGAGCCCCTATGGCCCCCATGGAAGCGTAGTACTTCGGGACTATCATCTCTCCCGGTCCCAAACCAAGGACTTCCGCAAACGCCTTGCGAACGCCGGGATTAGCGGCTACGCCTCCTTGAAAAGCGATGGGCTTTCCCAAAGCTTTCCCGCGAGCAATGTTGCTCCTGAAGTTGCGTGCGACCGCATAACACAAACCGGCAACTATGTCATAGTCAGGCGTGGCAATCTGCTGGAGATGAATCATGTCTGATTTCGCAAAGACACTGCATCGACCGGCTATACGCGGCGGACGTTCGGATTTCAGGGCAAGCTCGCCAAACTCCTCTATCGTCAGTCCCAACCGTGAGGCCTGTTGATCAAGGAAAGACCCCGTTCCGGCCGCGCAAAGCGAATTCGTGGAAAAATCCTTTATGTCCGCTTCTTCCCCGTCACAGCTTTCGACCGTAATCAGCTTTGCGCTTTCCCCGCCAATCTCTATGACGGACCGCGCTTCGGGATGCAATCGAATGGTCGCGTAGGATTGCGCAATGACATCGTTGACGAAAGGCGCGCCGACCAATTCAGCCAGGAATCTCCCCGCAGAGCCGGTGAAAGCAAGAAAATATTCTCGCCCGTTCATGATAGGGGATAGGTTCTCCTCGAGAATCGACAGAACTGTCTCGATAGGGCGACCCTTGGTACGAAGACAATACTGGTTGACGACATCTTCTTCCTTGTCCATTACAATCACATTCGCGCTCGTCGAGCCAACATCGATTCCGATTCCGTCTATTGAATCATAATGAGTCAAGGTGTCCCCCTTGGATCTGAACGCACCTCTGTTCCAGTTCTTTAATTGCTTCTTCGAGAGAGGAGTTTACTTCATCGATGGAGCGCCCCGCTGGAGATAGAGGGGCCGCGATGCAACAAGCAATCGGTGAGGGCTTCGGAATCCACGAATGCCTGCCAAGAGCTTCATGAGTGCCATGCAGATAAACGGGTAATATCGGAACTCCGGTGTGAACAGATAGGAAGGCAACGCCTTTGTGAAACTGCTTCAATTCGCCGGACCCGCTTCGTGTGCCTTCCGGGAAGATATGGAGAACTCTGTTCTGACGGAGATAGCCGGCGCCTTTGCGCAATGCGCTGTAATTCGGCCCCTGACTCTTGATCTCAATGCACCCCATGAGCTTGAAGAACCAATGGAGCCAACTCATTCTGTAATACTTATCTTTGATAAAAAAGAACAGACGCTGCGAAGTGCAAGTGCCGATGACGAAGATGTCGAGAAAACTTGCATGATTGGCGGCGCAAATGAACCCGCCCTTGAGAGGGATATTCTCCGCTCCCTCGACCCTGAGCCCAAAATAAGACCTGACTATGGGACTCACGGCAATCTTCAGCAAGCGATACAGCAGTTCCGCAACAAACTCTTGAACACGGCCGAAGGCGTTTGACGGATCAGATGCGCCGCTCATTGCTGTGCGCTCCTCCTGCAAGGAGGCGGCCGACGTCGGAGAAACTTCTGGGATGTTGACGCGGGAATTCCTCACGTCTGCGAAAGCCTTCTTTCAATATAAGACAGGATGCCCGAAAACGTGGTGATTTTCTGAACGTCTTCATCCGGCACATCAACTCCGAACTCTTCTTCGAAGCTCATGACTAATTCAACAAGGTCCAACGAATCCGCCCCAAGGTCATTTATCAAATGAGCGTTGGGAGTAATCTCTTCGGGTTTCAAGCTCAAGCTTTTGGCCAGCATCTGACGAATCTTGTCCTCTAACATCATTCTTTCCTCCGTTCCGAATGATAATCATTCCACATTGTTGGCTTATTCGGGGACACCTTGTCGCAAGGTGTCCCCGAATAAGCGGCTAGCATTTGTGCAAACACAATGCCAATCGCTTTGGCAAAATACTCTGGCTTCTGCGGAGATTATGGGTGAGAGAAACATGTTCAAGCGGCATAGCGGAAAAATCCCCCTAACCCCCTTTGCAAAGGGGGTTAGGGGGATTTCTGAAGTCCTCGTCTGCGCTCTGGATGAACTCGGAAGAATCCTACCGTAGTGCGGAAATGGGGAAAATGTTCGGAAAACTGCAATACGAATATTGCACGGTGCAATGTGTGGCCGCTGCTAAGTTAAGGCGAAAGGTTCCCTTAATTCGGGGACACCTTGTGGCAAGGTGTCCCCGAATTAAGCGGCGTTTCTTTGATGAGCAACCCCGCGTAGTGAGGTAGGTCGCTCCCAAGAAACTAGTGGAGAGTTCAGGGTTCAGGGGCCTTTCTGATATACTCTACTGCAGTGAACACCCAGAAAATGAATTTCTTGCAACTGCGAGAGTCTATGTCGATTCCCAAATTGTGCCACAATCTCACAAGTCGG
>CAYVDS010000213.1:0-7641 GCA_964450145.1 uncultured bacterium | reverse complement strand
CGGCTTGCCCCCGCCATGTACCATTACATCAGAACATCGGGCCATCGCGCCGGCGAAAAAGTCAATCCCGCGAAGCGGGGGACTTCGGAAGCCTCAGATGGGAAAACGGACAAAGGGAAGGAAGGTCTCACCATGAAAAACACTCAGCACCATTGCGACCACCTGTTTCGTTCTTCTCTTCCTTTTAAAAATAACTTCTCGGTGAACTCTGAGCCCTCTGTGGCCCAAGAAATGGGTTTCAAACACTTCCACCCCAAAAATTCCGAAATTAACCACGATTCTTTGTGTCACTTGCGTCACCTTTCCGGAAAAGTCACCTCCATCTCTCTATCCATATCGTCCACAAGTCATTGTCATCATTCATCATTCATCACTCATCATTCCCCTCACTCCTCGTCTTTTGCCTGCTTGTTCTTTGTGTCACTCTTGTGTCACCTTTGTGTCACTTGTGTCATCCCTTTATCCCGGAGAGACTTACAACAAAAATATGGAGAAAACACCAACAAGTTCGCGCCATTCGCCGAGATTCGCGTCATTCGTGGTCCCCTCTTTTTCTTTCTCCCTTTTCGCCTTTTCCCCGCTTCCCCTTTTCGCCCCTTCACTTTTCCTAGCGGTTATTTTTTCTTTATTAGAGCGCTAATCGAAAAAATGCCTTTCATTCGTCACATGCGTCACAGACTTGTGCCACAAAGACTTACAAAGAAAGACAGCAAAATGGAAGCGAAATTGCGTCCGCAAACTCATGTCGAATCTCGGCGTGGTTTGGAAACAGGCCATGGCTTTTCCCGCGTCTCGCGGGATTGCTCCTTTCGCGTGCTCTTTTCCCCGTGGCTCCCGGTGTTTTATTCGTCTCGCCCTTGGCGATCCGCGGCATTCGTGTTCCAACTCTTCTTCCTGTTCCTCTCCTTTTGCCTTTCTTTTCGACTCGAAACTCGGAACCCGAGACTCGGACCTCCGCGCCTTGCGCGGTGCACATCTGCAATGTTTGGCTGAATGCCTCCATTGCAGCGCTGCAAACTATTTTAGGAATTCGGTGGAACGAGCCGGCATGGAGACTCTCCATATCTCATTATGCCTCAATGATATATGGCTCATTGGCGTGGGCATATTCACAGATTGGCACACTCAATGCTCTTAAGCCGAGCGGAGGTAAATCGAGAATGCGAGTGGCGATTCCAATCTGGCGGCAAAGAGTCTCACCGGTGTTCGATACGGCCGAACGGTTGCTGGTGTCAAATATCGAGAATGGAAGCGAGGCTTCGCATGAAAAGCATTTGCTGAACGCTTCTTCTTCCATATCGCGAGTCGACCGGTTGTCGGAACTCGATGTGGACGTGCTCATCTGCGGCGCCATCTCGCAGCCACTCATCAGCATGATTGGCGCCTCGGGCATCAAGGTCATTCCGTGGGTGGCGGGAAACGTTGACGAGGTTATAAGTTGGTATTTGAGGGGAAAGCCATTCGATGGGCCTTTTCTGATGCCGGGCTCATGCAGTCACAGACGCCGCCGTCGGCATCAAGGTACTCGCCCCGATTTGCGCCGGGATCAACTGTAGGAGAAAGAGAATGGTCATTGCGAGCGAAAGGCCGCAGGCCCGAGCGAAGCAATCCCTCTGTTGCTTTAGTTTTTCGCCTTTGACCTTTCGCGCACTTTCTTGGGACTGCCAGACCACGGCAGGGTGTGGTTGAGTGCGTGAGAAACGCACCATAATTCGGGGACATGATGCCTCATCGTGTCCCCGAATTATGGGAAACAATGTAGAGGTTCTTTACGGTTCAACCATGAACCGAGTCTCTTAGGAGCGCCTTACAACGGCGAGCATGGTTAATAATGAAAGAAAGGTGGGGCGAAGGCATTATCCGTAATGTCATTCTGAGCGGAGCGAAGAATCTCTCTTCTTTGATTCTTCCCCCTTTACCTTGTACCTTTTACTTTTGCCCTGTTTCTTTGAGGAAATGCACAGTTCGGTTTTTGACTTTTTACTTTCTTAGAAGAATGGAGGAACCAATATGAAGGTTGCCGTAACGGCCCTTGGAACAGTGATGTAGAGTTCGGTGGAGACACGGTTCGGAAGAGCGCGATGGTTTATCGTATCTGACGCGGACCCAACTGAATTCGAGGCATTCGACAACGTGAAGAACATGGATGTCGCGCAGGGCGCCGGCATTCAAGCGGCCCGGAACGTCGCGAAACTCGGTGTCAAGGCGGTTCTCACGGGCAACGTGGGTCCCAAAGCGTTTGCAGCGCTTAAGGCCGCCGGCATTGAGGTGTACACTGGCGCAAGTGGGACTGTTCAGGAAACCTTGGACAAATTCAAAACGGGCGCTTTGGAACTGTCTCAGGGAGCCAACGTCGAAGGTCACTGGGCATAACCGGAAGGCGAAAGGCCCCTTAATTCGGGGACATGATGCGGCACTCCTAATTCGGGGACACCTTGCCGCAAGGTGTCCCCGAATTAGGGCAACAATGGCGAGGTTCTTTGAGGTTCAACTTTAAACCTTGAGCCTACTTTCTTGAGAGGAAACGAAAATGCCAGGCGGCGATGGAACGGGCCCGATGGGCCAGGGGCAAGGACGCGGGAGACGCGCGGGAGGCGGTGGACGCCGGGCAGGTGGTGGCCTTGGATTCGGTCCCGGCGGAAACTGCGTGTGCCTGAATTGCGGCAACTCTGTCGAACATGAGCGGGGTGTGCCGTGCAGTCAACTCAAATGTCCCAAATGCGGGTCCCCAATGAGCAGGAAGAGATGACAACTTGAATGCTCATATTGAAAAGAAACGGCTAAGAATCGCCGTCGCAAGCGGGAAGGGTGGAACCGGCAAGACCACCGTCGCGACAAATCTTGCGGCCATACTCTCTTCCGAGGGCTACAGGGTTGTATACGCCGACTGTGACGTCGAAGAGCCCAACGGCCACATCTTCTTGAAGCCGACGATAAGAAGTGTGGAACACGTCGGGACGCCGATTCCCGATGTTGACCTCTCGCGCTGCAACGGATGCGGCAAATGTGGCGACATCTGTCAATTCAGCGCCATCCTGTGCATGAATGGGAAAGTCATTACGTTTCCCGAATTGTGTCACGGTTGCGACGGTTGCATCCTTGTGTGTCCGGAGAGCGCCATACGCGAAACCAGTAGAGAAATAGGCTGTATCGAGCGCGGGAGGAGCGACAGAATCGAATTCATTCATGGCGTCCTCAAGGTCGGCGAAGCGATGTCGGCCCCTCTGATTCGGGCGGTCAAACAGAAACTCTCCGACGAGGATGTGGCGCTGATTGACGCACCGCCTGGAACCTCATGCCCCGTCATTGAAACGGTCCGAGGCAGCGACTTTGTTCTCCTGGTCACGGAACCGACTCCATTTGGCCTGAGCGACCTGAAACTCGCCGTTGAAATGGTTCGCGCATTAAAACTCAAGCTTGGCGTGGTTATCAATAGATGCGATGTCGGCAACAGCGAAGTAAAGGACTACTGCGCCGAAGAAGACATTCCTTTGTTACTCGAGATACCGGATGACCGGGAAATCGCGAGGGCATATTCTCGCGGACATATGGTGATCGAAGCGGCGCCGCCGCTCAAGATCGCATTCGCGGAGCTATGGGAAAAAATCATGGAAGAGTTGGATCACGGATGTCACAAATGAAAAAGCGGGTTTTTTTCTCTGCGACCCTCTGCGTACTCTGCGGTTCGGATTCCTCTCTCTTGGACAGCAGTGAGGTCTGAAAATGAAACAACTCGTCGTTATCAGCGGCAAGGGCGGAACAGGCAAGACGAGCATCGTGGCCTGTTTTGCGGCGCTCTCACAGAACAGAGTGCTTGCCGACTGCGATGTGGACGCTGCGGACCTTCACCTTGTGATGAACGCGCGCGTCCGCCATAGAGAACTTTTCCGCAGCGGCAAGAAGGCGTCCATCGTCTCTGAGAAATGCACCGATTGCGGCGAGTGTGAGAGACTTTGCAGATTTGGCGCCGTTATTCGAAACGGAGACGCCAAAGAAAAGGATATCGATAACTATCATATCGATCCGATTGTGTGCGAGGGCTGCGGCGTATGCTATCATTTCTGTCCCGCCGACGCAATCAGGTTTGAAGAAACCGTTAGCGGAGAATGGTTGATTTCGGAGACGCGGTGTGGGCCGATGGTGCATGCGAGACTCGGGATCGCCGCAGGAAACTCCGGCAAACTGGTTTCTGTGGTGAGGAGTCAGGCTCGGGGATTAGCCCTGAAACACGGCTCCGATCTGATAATCATAGATGGTCCGCCGGGGATCGGGTGCCCCGTGATAGCATCGATCACCGGCGCAGACCTCGTGCTCGTTGTCACGGAACCAACGCTCTCCGGCCTTCATGACCTCGAGCGCGTGCGGCAACTGGCGTCGCATTTCAAGACAAGAACCGTGGCGTGCATAAACAAGTGCGATCTGAATCCGAATATGACGGCGCACATCGAGGAGCATTGCAAGGAGACCGGAGTGGAAATTGTTGGCCGCATCCGGTATGACAAATCCGTGACCCTCGCCCAGATCGCGAAGACCAGCATGGTCGAGTATTCTGACAGCCCGATATCGCTGGAAATACGGCAAATGTGGGAGAGTATCGGGCGCATTCTGGGGTTGCTCCCCGCCGAGAAATTGTTAACCACAGATGGACACGGGTAAACACCTGACTAGGCCACGGCGTGGTTGATTATGGAAGAAAGGTGAAGCTTGGGGAACTCCCGTGACGTCATTCTGAGCGAAGCGAAGAATCTCTCTTTTGCTTCTTTGAACCTTGAACCTTGAACTTTGGACCTACTTTCTCAGCAGCGCCTGATCACGCTTTCACCGTGACTGACAGTGCAAAGAACGCCCCTTAATTTGGGGACATGATGCCCCATCGTGTCCCCAAATTAAGGCAACAATGCCAAAGTTCTTTGCAGTTTAACCACTAACCCTAAACCACGAACTGAGTTTCACAGGAAGAAGGAGAATCATGAAGATTGCAATTCCGGTATCTGGAGGAAAACTATGCGCTCATTTCGGTCATTGTGAGGAGTTCGCGCTGATCGACGTGGACGCAAACAAGAAACAAATCACAAAGACGGAAATGGTTACCGCTCCGGAGCATGAGCCCGGTTTATTGCCTCGCTGGTTGCATGAGTTGGGCGCGACAACGGTTATCGCAGGCGGCATGGGAGGGCGGGCGCAGGATATCTTCGCCCAAAACGGGATAAGAGTAATCACCGGAGCGCCTTCGGACGAACCCAAAGCCATTGTCATGGCATATCTCGATAATTCGCTCCGACCCGGTAAGAACATGTGCGACCATGGGAGCGATCACGTTTGCAGTCATTAAGGAGAAGGGCGCCCGCGCAAGGCGCGGGGTTCATGCCTCGAGCCAAAGTGGTGAATGATGCGCGCGAAACAGACGTTTGTATTCGGACATTTTGTCCATACGGGATGTGAAGAGAGGCGTCCCTTCCCACTCCAGAGCCGTCCCTATCCTGCAGACGAAGAATCCCGCTATGTCTGCAGGTAGCGACGGCCTCATCATGGTAGATGCCGGCGAGGATCATTCGGGGACATCATGCGGCGTGGTGCTAATTCGGGGACACGATGCCGCATCGTGTCCCCGAATTAGCCTGCTTTCGCCGTGGAACGACATTAGAGAAAGGAAATCACGAAAATGCCGATATATGAATTCAGTTGTCGTAAATGTGGTCGAGTCAATGAGGTCTTGATCCGCACAAATCTGCGCGAAGAGACCCCTGCGTGTCCTGAGTGCGGCTCGAAAGACCTTGAGCGTCATATCTCGCTCCCGAACGTCCCAAAGGAACAAGCGACCACAGCGACGCCACGTTGCGGACAGGGACACACATGCTGCGGCAGTTCCACCCCGTGTGAAAAGCCGCCTTGTTCCTGAGGGCTCGTTGGCCAAATGGAATATAAAGGTTGCATTACTGCAACTGTTGCGCCGAACATGTGGTTGCATATTTGCAACCTTCAGTCGCCGCTGCGTTTCCTTCCATCCGTGCGGCGCGTCGCCGAAATGAATTCCGCCTTATAACCCCTATCAGAATTGTCATTCTGAGGGGAGCGGCGAAGGCCCTCCTATTTTCTCGCAAATTTGCGCTGTAAACATCGATTCTTCGCTTCGCTCAGAATGACAATGACTATTACCTTTTTTGGCGAAGGCCGCATGCACAAGACAGTTCGATACCCCCATATGGCTGCGAAACTAGGCGTTCGCGCATGCGAACGCTAGTTGGCACAATCCCTGCAATATCATGTGCATGGAGGGGTAGTGTTGGGTTTACATGCAACATCGATTTGCGAGGGAACATGGCATACAGGTACCATCTTGATCAAAAAGATATTTCTGCGATTATTTTCGACAGCATCAGCGAAGGCGTCTTTACGACCGACCATGATTGTCGAATCACTTCGTTCAATCGCGCAGCAGAGAAAATATCCGGATTCAGCCGGGAAGAAGCAATTGGCAAATACTGCTTCGACATATTTCGGACTGACCTTTGCCAGACACAATGTGCGCTTCGAAACACGTTAGAGAACGGGAAATCAGTTTCGAACGTCCGCGTAACGATCATCACTCGCGACGGTCGAAAGACACCCATCAGCGTCAGCACGACTCTACTCCGGGACGATTCAAAGCAATGCATCGGCGCAGTCGAGTTCTTTCGAGACCTTTCCGAGATCGAGAACCTTCAGGACAAGGTATCGAGATTGAATCGCATCGAGAATCTCGTGAGCAACAACGACAAGATGCAGCATATCATCAAGTTGCTGCCTGAAATTGCGGAATCAGAGTGCAGCGTGCTGATTCAGGGACCAAGCGGCTCCGGAAAAGAACTTCTGGCCCAGGCAATCCACAATCTGAGCCCGCGCAAACATAATCCGTATATCCGGATCAACTGCGCGGCGCTTCCTGAAACCTTGCTGGAATCAGAGCTTTTCGGTTATGCGAGGGGAGCTTTCACGGATGCCAAGCGGGACAAACCCGGGATGTTTTTTCTCGCCCAAGGGGGAACGTTGCTTCTCGACGAGATCGGAGATATGCCTCTGGCGCTCCAGGTGAAGCTGCTCAGAGTTCTTAACAACGGCGAATATCAACCACTGGGATCGACGCGCATGTTGCAGGCCGACGCAAGGATTATCACATCCTCGAACCGGGAAATCAAACAGATGGTTGAGCAGGGCACGTTTCGCGAAGACTTGTATTATCGCATCAATGTGATCAACATACAGATTCCCCCGCTACGGGAGAGGCTCGAAGATTTGCCGCTATTGATCGAGCATTTTGTTCAAAAGTTTCGAGACAAGCGGAAGAAAGATATTCGCGAGTTTTCCGTTGAAGCGCTCAGGCTGCTGAGGAATTACGATTTCCCCGGCAACGTGAGGGAACTTGAAAACGCAATCGAACATGCCTTTGTCATATGCAGGGACCACGTTATTCAGGTGAATCACCTGCCCGAACGACTACTGGAGGCGGTGCAGTCCGGCGTTATGCCTTCCGCGCCTGCCAATTACGGTTCAAGTTCCGAAGAGTCTATCATCCGGGAGGCCCTGGCAAGGCATCGCGGCAATCGGCTAGACTCATTTTGAACACTTTGCGCTTGGTTTTTCCCAAGAATCTGCAAAAACCCC
>CAYVDS010000212.1:0-7662 GCA_964450145.1 uncultured bacterium | reverse complement strand
TTGGAATCCTTTGCGCCGGCTTTCTTTGCGACCTTCTTTGGAACTGCTTTCTTCGATTTAGCCATAGTCATCTCCTCCTATTTCTTTCTGCTCGGTCTCCCCTTGCGCACGCGAGAGTCGGCAAGGTATAAGTCAAGTTTCGCGGCCATTGAATCCACTTTGCTGGCGACCGCATCGAAATCGGAGCGCTTCGGGAGATTGAGCATCTTCACAAAAACCTTTACCCTTTCGTCAACCGTGCTCTCAAGCGAACGCCGCCGTCTGGTGACTGCTCCGGCCAGAAGCTTGAGATAATTCTTTGCTTCTTCCTCGTCCATCTCGCCATGGCTCACGAGTTTCTCATAATACTTCGAGGCGCCTTCTTCCGCCATCTGCATTGCGCCTTTTCCGGCGAGCCTCGACTTTCGCATTATCTCATTCAGGGATTCGCTGCCTCGCTTTATCAACTCCTTGAGCGTGTCAAGAGGCAGCACGCTCCCTTTCGACTTCTCCTCCTCGGTCATCGCCTGTGCGAGAGTGACGCTGGTCAGGTCTTCACCCGTCCGGCTGTCGGTCACCTCGATGTCTTCGCCGGCTCTCACGAGTTTAAGTATGTCCTGCAACCCGACGTAGTGGCTATCCTTCGTGTCGTAAAGTTTCCGGTTGGCGTACCGCTTGATAGTGCGCGTCATTGAAAAAGACCTTTGCAGTTTGACGGAAGACGAATTTCAGGAACCATATTGATTTACTTTAACACACTGCGTCAAAATTGTCAAAACAAGACACCTTCACCACAAAGGCACAAAGTCACCAACCTCTTCTTTATCGCTGATTCCTTCTTTGCGCCCTCTGCGTCTCTGCGGTGAAGGTTGTTTTGGACAGCAGTGAAAAGAATTCCCGATTTCGGATGCGTCGCGAAGCGCCCCTTTCGTCTTTCGTCTTTCGTCTTGCCTCTTTCGTCTATTATTTAAAGAAGCGAGGCAGATATTCGCGGTTCGCCTTAAGCATCGCGTCGAGGCATTTCTCGGCGGTAAATCTGTCGGGCACGACCGGGTCAAGCGACAGGGCGTCGAGCGCGGCCTGCCTGTCCCCTTCGATCGCGGCCTTGGCATTCAAATAATGAATGGTGGTCTGCAAGTTACACCAGCCGGCCAGGATGGGTGGAAGCGGACCGACCGGCTCGCCTCCGAATCGTTTCCCGCTGATCCAGCCGGGCACTTCCACAATGCAAGTGGGCGGGAGATTCGAGATATAGCCATCGTTCGGGAGGTTGAAGGCGTGAAAATGTTCTGCGCGTCCTTGCGCCGCGGTCGAGATGATGTCGGTCACAATCTCGCCCGACCGTTTCTCGATAAACTCGCCGACCGGGAATTTGCCGGCGATGAGCGACTGTACCTGCTCGTCGATGCCCTTGACGTAGGTCTGGTAGTATGCGAAGAAGTCGAATGGTTCCATCTCCGGCGCCCATCCAGTCCGCCATATGTGTCCGTCCTTAAGGTACTCTCCGACGTGGCTGTCGCTCGTAACGCACAGGTGGCCGGTGAGCCTCAGCAGGTCGCCCACGAGCAGGCGGTCGATATGAATGTTTTCCGGAACCAGATTGCGGATTTTCGGATAAAGGTCTTCGCCGGTCTTCTTATCGTGAATCTTGAGATACCACGTAAAATGGTTCAAACCGGCAGTGAGAACGTCAAGGTTGCTTTCCGGCAAATCGAGAACTGAGGAAAGGTAAGCGTTTCCGTCCGCGATTTCGTGGCAGAGGCCGATGATCTTGACTTTGGTGTAGTCCTTAACGGCCTGAAGGATGCGGCTCATAGGATTGGAAAGATTGAGCACGAGCGCGTCGGGACAAAGTCGTTCCACGTCCTCGCAAATCTCCACGATTCCTGGAATCTGCCGCATCGCATGGAACAGGCCGCCCGGTCCCCCATTTTCTCCCAGCGATTGCTCGATCCCTAATTTCTTTGGGATGCGCCTGTCATTCTCCCACGTTGGGAACCGGTTGACCTCGACGCTTATGATGACGAAATCGGCGCCGGCGAGGGCCTCGCGCCTGTCGGTCGTCTTGCCTAATTTGTAGTCAGCGCGGCCGGCGTCGAGAAGGCGTTTCCCGAGACGGAATATGGTGTCGAGTTTCTTCTCGCTTGTGTCAACGAGCACAATCGTACTGCCGTAAAGCTCGCGCGTGTGAATGAAATCAACGATAAGGGTTGGAGCAAACTGGGTGCTTCCCCCGCCAAGGAAGACAATTTTCTTTGCCGATGAGCTGCTCATGCGATGTTCCTCCTAAGAAACACTAAGCCATTTAGTCATTGCGAGGGAGCGAAGCGACCGAAGCAATCTTGTTGGCAACTTTGAAGTTATGCACAGAGATTGCTTCGCTCGGGTCTGCGACCCTCGCTCGCAATGACTAATTGATTGTTTCTTGCACTATCAACCTCGCTGTAGGCGCGGTCAGGCGCTCCTAAGAAACTGGCGCCTGTTTCCCTTAATTCGGGGACACCTTGCGGCAAGGTGTCCCCGAATTAAGGGGTGTCTCTTGCACAATCAACCCCGCGAAGAGGGGTAAGGCGCTCCTAAGAAACAAGGTCTTCAGTCCACGGTTCATGGTTTACGGTTCAACGATCGCCGCTCCTCTTCCCCCCCCTTTACAGAGAGGGGTTAGGAGAATGTGGTAACCGTGTGGGTGCGAATTTATTCGCACGGTCTCTTTGAAACAGCATGAAAATATTGTGCGAATGAATTCGACACCCACAGAATTTAATTCCCATTCGCCAATTTTGGGGCAATCTCTCAAGGGGTTCTTCCCCCTGGTTATATGTGTTTCTTGGAGAGATATTCTAGACCATATGCTCAGTTTACGCAAACCGATGCGGATGAAGGTGAGGAGATGTAAATGCCGCGCAAAGCAAAAGACAAGACGAGAGTCGAAACTGTCGGGCTCGCAAGCTGGGGAGACCGGCGCGGGAAGGCAAAGCGATTAGACCGCGTGCTCGTGCACCGGGCTGCGGAAGATGGTGGGAGGGAACGTGAGTTCGACTGTTGTTCCTTCGTTCACTTTGCTTCGGATGGCGAGGGCGCCGTCGTGGGCTTCAACTATTTTCTTGCAGACCGGGATGCCGAGCCCGACACCTCTGATTTTTGTGGTGAAGAAAGGCTCCTGAACGTGTTCGAGGACGTCTTCGGTCATTCCGCAGCCGGTGTCGGAAACAAGGAGTTTCAGACATAATGCGCCGTCGGTTACAGAATATTCGGAGTGAACTTTGAGGTGTCCTCCGTCAGGCATGGAATCGACCGCATTCGAGAAGAGATTCACAAACACTCTGGTCATTTTTCCCTCGTCAATAAAAACGTCCATTTGCTCGAGGTCCAGATCGACCGATATATTTTCAAGGGCATCACCCAAGACGCCCAACGCCTGCTCGACAATGCTCCGAAGCATCCCCCACGAAGGCTCCAGCGTGACGGGTTTTGAGTAGTTCAACAATTCAGTGATTACGCTGTTCATCAACTTCAACCCGTGTGCGATTTCACCGGAAATCTCACGAACCTCTTTTTTCTTGCCTTCCTGCAATGCTTTTTGCAGGCTCTCGATCCCCAAGTTTATGGTGTGCAGCGGATTCCTGATTTCGTGGGCCACGACCGAGACCATCTGGCCGAGGGCTGCGAGGGTTTTGGCATGGCGCAACTCCGCCACTTGCTTCTTGACAGTCTCCTCCAGGCTCTCCGAGAGATGGCGGTAGCGGGCCTCGCTCTCGCGCAAAGCGTCCTCGGCCACTTTACGCGCGCTGATGTCCGTATTGACCTCGATGATCGCCGAAGGTTCGCCTTTGGAATCGCGATGAAGAATCCATTCGCTGGCCACCGTTACGCGGCGGCCATCAGAAGATTGATGTATCAATTCTCCTTCCCATCGCCCTTTTTCCCACAACGTCTTTCTGATCTGTGAGAGCGGCGAAGGAAATTTCGTTTTCAAGAGCTCATGGCCAATCTGACCGACGGCTTGATCGCTCGTAAAGCCATAGAGCCGCTGGCAGCCGGCGTTCCAGCGCGTAACTCGACATTCGAGGTCGAGGGCCAGAATATTTGCAAGGTCCTGCATCTGGAGCACCTCGCGAAGCTCTTCGACTTTTTGCGACAGCGTATCCGTCAGCAATCGCATGTGCTCGCGGTCGAAATCTTCCGGGACAGCGGCGTTATTCTGGACGGGGTGAAGCCCGAGGGCCGCGCGGACTGTTTGCAGAATGGCCTGGGGGTCTGCCGGTTTGGCAAGGTAGTAACAGCCGGCGAACGAGCCCACCAGCTCCCTGACCTGACGTTCATGGAAAACAGCGGTGTAAAAAATGACGGGAACGCCCGCCAGCGCGGGATCGACGCGCAGTTGACGCAGGAGTTCGTAGCCGTCAACCCGGGGCATGAGGAGGTCGGTTATTACGAGTTCGGGCCGGGCAGTCCGTATTTGCTCAAGAGCCTCTGCGCCATCGGCCGCCTCCAGCAGGTCGTGATTGTCGTAGCGCAGGAGCGTCCGCAGAAAGTACCGGTTCAGTTGTCTATCGTCAACAATGAGGATTCTTGCCATGATTTTGTGTTTCTTTCTTTCCTGGATTATATCATTTTGCCGTTCAGAGCCGGCGGACTCCGAAAATCGGGGACACGATGCGGCATCGTGTCCCCGATTTTCGGCGCTAGTTGGTCGACATTTTTGACCCGTCTTCAGTCTTCTTGGTTTCTCCTAAGAGGCGCACGTTCTCAAGTGCGATGGCGGCCCAGGACACGAGCAATTCCGTCATTTGAGTGCTTTCCGGAGTGAACACGGCGTCTGACAGCCGGTTTTCGAGGTACAGTATCCCTATCGGCCTCGATTGCCTGATCACGGGGATGCAGAGGACCGAGCGCAGTTGCAGGCTCTGGACCTCAGGGTTGTCTTTGAACTCGCCTTCCTGCGAGGCGCTGTCCAGCGCCAGTTTCTCTCCCGTCCGATATACATAACGAACGATCGCCTTGCATATCTCGCCGACGTCTTCGATTTTCTTGTTGAATGTCTTGACGGGCCCGTCGTCGGCATGGCTTTCAGCGCGGATGAACAAGTCGTCTTGTTCCTCGAACAGCAGATACCCGTGCTGCGCTCCGGAACTTTCGATGACCACGTTCATGATTTTCTTCAGGAGCGCGTCCTGCTCCGTCTCGGCCGAGATGGCGACGGATGACTTCATCAGGTATTCGATGTCCAGGTCGGGCAGTACGTGGGCGGATGAAGGCTCGACCTCGACGTGCGGGAAGGAGATTTTTTCTTCCTCGAAATACTCGGGGTATTTCTCGATGAGGCTGATCTCTTTTCGTTCCGCGCGGCATTTTCCATACAGACGGGCAGCTTCAGCGAAATACACCCTTTCCGAAGCATGACCGGCTTGCAGGAATAGTTCTCCAAGGCATTCGTTGAGGTGTCCTTCCAAGAATGTGTATTTGTGCTTGTGCGCCATATCTATGGCATCGAGGTAAAGGCCCCTTGCCCGTTTGAATTCTCCCGTTACCCTCTCGAGCTCCGCAAAAAGGAAAGCGAGATACGGTTTCAACAAGGGGCCGAGTGCGGCCCACGTCTCAACTTTCTTGATGATCGGGCGGATTTCCGCCATCAGTTCGTGCTCGTTCTTGTATCCTATGCCCTTTTCATACAACTTGAGAGCGTTTAATACGCGGAAGATGTGCCACTGTCGCTTGAGCACATTGTCGGTGAGACCTGAGAGGTATTTGCGGACTCCGACGAGATATCGTTCGGCCGCTTCGTACTCTCCAAAATAGTAGTGCGCGAGAGCCATGAGAACATAGTAACTTCCTGCGGAAGCAATATGATTATCCTTCTCCCACTGCTTGAGTTTTTCTTCCATGGATACAGCAGAGTAGTCCTTCTTCATAGGTTCGATCCAGCCTGCCTGCACCGCCTCGGCAAGTCCCACTGAGAAAGATAAGTGGTATCTGTGGGAGAACTGGAGACATTCCTTGGCGCAATCCTCGATAATGGAGAGGTCTTTTCCCTGGGCCTGGAGATTCCACATCAGGGGGCCATACGAGAGGCCCGCATTGTACAGGTCGCCGCAGTTCTTTCCGCACTGGATTGATTTGAGACAGTAGTCAACGATCTCGCTCGGGTGGCATCTCGAATGCATGTTGCACCAAACGATCCCATTCATGCCGCGGGTTGCGCCGAAGGTATTTGGATATTTTGCGGACAGATCGCGGGCAAGGTCTTCATATCTAAAGGCCTGCGCGAACTCTTCCTGTTCTCCAAGCTGGAGTCCCAGCCGGGCTGCGGCCCGATCAGGATTTCCAGTTCCGGGATGACATCCGTAAGGACCTTTCCGTTCTTGCCTACGGCCTTCAATATCTTGCTTTTCCAGAGCGCGACCCGCTCGTTGCTCTCGGTGAGGAAGGTTCGCATCAAGTTTCTCAGCGCCTGGATAAGCGAACTGTATGGAATATTCTTCTGATATACGTCGAACTTCCCCGACGTGAAGTATCCGCGGTGTTTCACGATCGGCTTCTGCAATTCCTGAATCAAGCGAGTCTTTCCGATTCCGGAGAGTCCGGATATGAGCAAAGAGCGGAATGTCCCGCGCGCGGCTTGCTCGTATTCCTCAAGGATTACCTCCGCTTCCTTGTCGCGGCCCACCATCTTGGATATGAAGGTGACTCTGTGGGTGAAGAAGCGGCTCTCGAGCGGGAACTCCCGGATTGTGCCGATAGCGGAGAATTCGTTTTTGCAGCGTTCGAGGTCGGAGAGAAGCCCGCCGCTGCTTTGGTAACGTTTTTCAGGCTGTTTAAGCATCAACTTTGCGACTACCTTGCTCAAGACAACGGGAATATTCGGATTCAGTTCATGGACATGAGGCGGCTCCTTCGCGAGGTGCGAATGGATCAGTTCAAGCGGGTCGTCCGAGAAAAACGGCAGGCGGCCGGTCAGAATCTCGTAGAACACGATGCCCAGAGAATACAAATCCGAAGAGAAGACCACCCTGTGGTTGATGCGGCCTGTCTGTTCCGGAGAGGTGTAGGCCAAAGTCTCTCTGATAAACGAGCGGTCGTAAATGAAATGGCTGACGTCCCTCACATCGACGGCGCTGATGAAGTCTATCAGTCGGACATCGAGAGTGCCTACGTCAACAAGTATATTGTGAGGCTTGACTCCGCCGTGAATGATCCCGGCGTCATGAACTTTCTCGAGCGCCCTCGCAAGCCTGCACGCCAAGGTGAAAAAATCGTTCAGCGGAATCCTCGAATTCGCGGTCAGCTTATCGAGAGGGACTCCGGCAAAGTAGTCCTGCGTTATGAAGCAAACCTCGCCTTTTACGCCGAAGGAAATGGGCGTAATCAGCATAGGATCGTTCAGCACCTTGAGGTGTTCGATCTTTTGTCGGAACTGGGCCTTTTTGTATTCGGAGAGGCTGCTCGTTTTCAGAATCTTCAGTACAAGCAGGCGATCCGGGTTCTTCTTGTGGTACGCCTTATAGACTGCGGCCTGCGGGGCCTCAACTATCTTCTCGAGTATCTCGTAGTTGGAGATTATCATTTTCATTTACCCTCAGTGCTGTGCAAAACGGCCTTGTTCACCGCGGCCTTGTTCACTACGAAGGTTCAAAGAGCGCAAAGTGACCGCTCAGACGGAATTGCTTTTCCATGTTATCCCCG
>CAYVDS010000211.1:0-7770 GCA_964450145.1 uncultured bacterium | reverse complement strand
CAGACCTAAAGGAAACATTCGGGATGTCTACTCGACTGGACACAGATTTTAGGAAGAAGAAGAGGAAATCGCGACAAGAATTCACGATTCTGACAGTGAGTAGCTAGCACAGAGCCGAACCAGAAAAAGAATCTTGGATCACGAATATGACGAATCACACGAATACAGCCTCTTCAATGTCATTCCCGCGAAGGCGGGAATCCATTTCGGAACAACGAGTTATACAAAAATGTTCTTGAAAATCACGACAAAATTCAAGAAACTAAAAGTGAGCAATGCAGATAAGCACCGATTAAGTTTCTTTAAGAAGCCTGGGCGATCAGCAATGTCAAAACCCTGTTGCCGAAGAGGTGAGAGCTTCCATAAGGGCGTTTTATCGGCGTTCATCGGCGTTCATCGGCGGTTCCATGAACTTTTTATCTGCGGTTTCCAGATATGAAAGAATCTTCTCAACTCGCGAACTTGAAGCGTTCGATCCGCAAAGAGAAAATTCGCTGGCGCAGCGCATTGCCGCCCGAGGAGGCGCGAGCCAAGTCGGCGCAGATTGCGGCCAATCTCAAGACGCTTCCGGAATATACGAGTGCGAGGACGATTCTCTTCTATGTGTCGGCCAAGGGGAACGAGGTAGACACTCACTCGCTGATTCGCGAGGCGCTCGCAAGAGGCGTTCGGACTCTCGTGCCGGTCACCGACTTCGAGAACAATCACCTCGTCGTTTCTGAGCTCAAAGATATGGCTGAACTCGTTCCCGTGAGATTTGGGCTCCTTGAGCCGCGTCCCGAAGCCGGTCGGCCGACCGACCCGGCCGAGACCGACGTTATCATCGTGCCCGGTGTCGCCTTTGACCGCCAATGCCGTCGCATCGGTTTCGGCGGCGGCTACTACGACCGCCTCCTCGTCAATGCGCGCATTCCCTCCATCGCCCTCGCCTATGAAGGCCAACTCGTCCCCCAAGTCCCCACCGATAAACATGACATTTCCGTCTCCATCCTCGTGACCGAAAGCGGGATATACCGCGCGTAAACAACCTTTTTCACCGCAAAGGCGCGAAGGGCGCAAAGAAGGAATCAACGGTAAAGAGGAAAGTTTTTCAAATGAGGACGGCCTTTTTCCCGGGTTTTCTGTGAATTCGCGCCTAAGGAATTGCGCAACAACCTTATTACCTTCAAACTCCTCACTTAGATTCCTTCGTGTACTTCGTGGATGAATCCTTTGTTGAACGGGAGGACTGGGAAAGACCAGACTCATATTGAGGATTCATCCACGAAGCGCACGACGCCTCACATGGGTTATCTGAAGCTTCTCAGACTTCTTCCCGGAGCGTGCGCTTTGGTTCTTTTTGACATGGTCAAAGCTGTCTGGTATATTTAGGCGATATTGATGACCGGATAGAATGATTCGTGAGATTTATGTTGTTACCCGAGACTGATATCGCGAAAGACAAGCATGAATAACGAGCGTGAAAAGAAATACCTTGATCTATTGATCCAACCGATTCGTGTCTGCGCAGACTATAAACCGAGGCTCGGCCGCGGTCCAAAGGCTGGAGTGACCTTGGACGATTTCCAATCTCTATATCGAAAAGACCCTTTCTTTCATGGTTTGGTCTAGATAATCCCCTCATGTACGCTGCGCACAGGGCTGCTGGAGGCATGACAAGTATCTATCGTCAGATAGGGATTGGGTGTGAGCGTCTTGTACGAGAGATTCTGAAAGACGAACTTGGACTTGCAGAGGATGAGGTGGAATGGTCATATTCGTTGAAGGGAGCGGATCAAAAGTCTCGTACACTTTCGTTGGAGGCGCGGATACCGATTGAATCCGTCCGGAAGCCTGCGCAGAAAAAGAAGATAGTCGCGTGGATGCGAGAAAGTTGCAGGAGATATTGGCGTCAATCGCGAGATAGCTCAGGCGCTTCGGGGAATCGTATTTGAAGTGCGGCAGGGTTATAAAAGCAAAGACTCGAAGCGTCAGAACGCAGATATCGCAAATGCAGCAACGGCCTATAGTCAAGCCTACCTGCCATGTGTCATTCTGCTTTCGACACAGATAGACGCTGACATCTTTGCTCGATATCAAGCGGCAAAATGGGTCATGCTGTCCGGACTCCTCGTTGGCGCGAACAACAGGAATTCAACTTATAGTTTCATGCAGAACGTAATTGAATTCGATCTCGCGACTTTCTTTGGAACTCATGCCGGGATGCTGCAAGAAGAAGTCGCCAGAGTCCTTGATGCTTTGTTGAGAACTGAGTGAACCATGCACAATCCTATGACAACGCCTGAGCCCTTTTCGCCCAGGAAACAGCACGCCGAGTTGACTTTCAAACATAATGTGGCTAGTGGTCGACACGGTTGGCTACGGTTGACCCCTGCCTATTCCGTGAAGGTTGTTGAGGAGATTCTGAATCGCAAACAGGAATGCCTGAACGTGATAGACCCGTTTTCAGGAACGGGGACTACGGTCCTCTGCGCTGCAATGCGAGGACATAATGCGGTAGGGATAGACATCAACCCCTTCTTGGTATGGTTTGGGAATGCGAAGGTGAGGGAATATGGCAAAAAGGAGCTTGCACAACTTCGCAGTGGCGTTGCCGAAATACTTGCCGGCATAAGAGACGGCAAGACCCCATCAGCGGCCCCCCCGCCGATATTTAACATCCTTCGGTGGTGGGAGCCCATTAACCTTGACTTTCTCTGCAAGCTGAAAGGCGCGATTGAACATCTATTTCCTGAAAACGGAGCCGTGCGTGATCTTCTTCTTATCGCATTTTGCCGCACAATGATATCCCTATCGAATGCCGCATTCAATCACCAGTCTATGTCTTTCAAGCCCGCAAACGCCACAAACGAGCAAATAATGCTATTCTCTTCAGGAGACTGTGCGGAGCTGGAGAAGAAATTCTTGGACGATGTTGCGTTCGTTGTCGCCGGCGCCGCAGACAACCCCAGCGCATCTGCCTCGGTTCTATTTGCCGACGCGAGAGAAGTTCCAAAAGTATTTTCGGAAGGAGCGGACCTACTCATCACCTCACCGCCCTACCCGAATCGCATGTCCTACATTCGCGAACTACGGCCATTCATGTACTGGCTCGGGTTCTTGAAGGAAGCAAGCGAAGCGGGAGAACTCGATTGGAAAGCGATTGGCGGAACTTGGGGTGTTGCGACCAGCAGAGTTGCCGGCTGGGAAAAGAATCCGGACACTTATTTCCCGGCATATCTGGATAAGCTGCTTGAAAAAATCCGCTCAGCCGGCGCCAAATCCGGCGGAGTGCTTTCAAACTACGTCGGCAGATACTTTGAAGACATTTGGCTTCATCTACAATCCGCAGTCAAAGTCATGAAACCCGGCGCAGAAATGCACTACATCGTTGGAAACTCAAAGTTCTATGATGTCCTCGTTCCGGTTGAGACCATCTACCGCGACATGCTGGAACACCTTGGAGTCGCGCGAACCGAGATCATCCCCCTTCGCAAACGGAATTCCAAGAAAGAGCTCGTTGAATATGATGTCATAGCAGTCGTCTGATTCTTGCACCCTTCGCCAATGAATCCCTGTTTAAGCGGTAGGATTCATCCACGAAGCGCACAAAGGATCACGAAGAACTAACATGGCGGCGACGGAATTGAAGTGAAGACCATGTCGCCGTCGTCGCCGTCCCGGTGTGAATCCACTTCTTTGCCGCCGTCGTCATCCAGGTCCAGCCCGAAACTGTGGAATTCGTATTCGGCGCCTGTTCTCTTGTAGATAAAGTGCTTCATGGAGAGAGGATCGGTAAGAATCCCGTCCGGCACAAGTGAAGCCAGTTGCTCGATAGTGTTGGGGTAGGCGCCGTGTTTGAGCTTCTGGAGCTGCAGGGCCACGCGGACGATAGTCGCACGGCGATCCGCATCGCTGCGGGCGCACGAACCCATAAACTTATAAATAGCAGGAAACCAGATTTCTACAAGAACATTCTTTGGAAGGTTCTTCTCGATGTTTGCGCGGAAAAGCTCGGGATAAGGTCTTTTACATTCTTCGATGAGGATGCGATGTGACCTTTCCACTCCTCTCAGCAGGACGGGCATTTGAACATTGTAACGCAAGTAGCCGATTGCTTTCCCTGTCGCGAAGATCGCATCGCCCAACCAACGCGCGTCCTCTATTGGATTACTCATATATGCCCATTCTCTGCCATAGCTCTTCAGCAGCTTTTGGGAATAGATGCATTCATTTTGAATTGTCTCATGAAGCGGCGCCCAATTGTTCTCTACGGTAGCCAGTTCATTCAATAACCTTGCGCAAACGACTTCGTCATTTAGTTCGCGGATATACGGGATCAAGCTACGGGTCACAATATGCTCAATCGTGATACTTGTCAACGTCTCCACTAAGCTGCCAGCATGCGAAAGGTTGCTGGCAAAGCGAAAGGCATCGATGTAAACTTGTGCCGCCGCGTCGTATTCGTTTTTCTTTTCCAAGAGTTTTGCCTTTGCCACTGAAAGACGAGCAACTTGTCTAAAATCGCCGAGATACACAATGTTCATAGTTGCATTCTCGAAAGGAATCGAGCACGATTTCTGACGGTTCCCTTCCCGCACAAGTTCGAGCGCTGTCTCATTCTTCTTTATGAAATCCTCAAGTTCCCAATCATCTTCTTGCCATCCGCTTCGAATGACCTCATCGACTCGATCCCATACTGGATTACTATATGGGGGATTGAACATCACAAGGCAAGCCTCCAGATAGTATTTCGCCGCGTTGTCAGCAGAGAGATTCGCGAGGGCTTCCTTAATGACGTCTTTTCGCGCCTTCTCGGGGCTTCTGCCAGACAGTTGAAGGATTCCGAATCCTGTTTTTCTATGCAGACGGGAAGGACGGAAATACCAATTGAATGCCACAACGTAGATGACGAGCAATGTCACAATGCCAACAACGGCCAAGAGAATCTTTCGTCTGAGTTTCACGCTTCTCCCTCTACCTTAAGTCACCGAGTTTTGCGAGTCGGCAGCGGATGGCGTCCGGTTGTCTGCCGAATCTGCGGGCTAATTCATCGATGGTTGTGCCGCTGCGGAAATCCTCGGCCAAAGAGCTGTCTTCCCGATCAGACCATGGTCTGCATGCGCGCGGATATTTCTTCCGGATGGTTTCGAGAGAGAAGGATTTCTTCGGTTCGGGAGCGGGTCTCTCCGAAGCAGCGGGTTCTTTCGACAACTGCTCTCTGATGGGTTCTCTCGGACCAGTTTGTCCCGATTCTTCGAAATCCGTAAAGTTTCTGCCGTCGAGATAATCCGGGAAACTGTAGATGCCGGTTACCTGAAGCCAGCAGCATTCAGGCTCGCCCTTTTCCTTTGCCCAGGGGCGCGTCAGGCCGAGCCTGAGAAAAACTTCATTTGCGTCGCGAAGCATTCGATTGAGCTTTTCTTGTGCAGCGTCTTTTCGCGGCGATTTTGACCAGTTCTCAGCATATGCATGAAACGACAGATCGGTCACTTTGCGCGATGGATAGAACACGCCGGTTTCGTCGTAGAAGCCAATCCTCTGAGCGGACAGGTCAACGCTGTAGATTCTTGCCCGAATCGTTCCAATCGACCTTTTGCCCGTGCCCGGTTTCAGATACTTACCTTCGGTCAACTTCTCGCCGAATATGTCATCGGCTGAGTCGAAGCAGGACTTGCTGAGGAATCGCTCCATCTGCTCTTCGGTCAGCGCCTTTCCAAATCTGGCCAGAGCAAAATCGCTTACATGGTCTTCGGTATGAGGCGGTCTCTCGATCGTTCCCGTGAAGCAGAACTCGATCACATTGCGCGGCGCAATGAGAAGCTTTCCGTGTTTGTAGAGATGATCGGACATGACGGTCCCGTATTGGAGAACGGGCCTGATTCCATTGCCCTCCCTATCAAGTCCGGCGACACACACCCGTTTCCCCTGCATCCTTGTCACGTCGGTGATCAGAACCTTTTCGGTCCAACCTTCCTGAGCCTTCAAGGCCATACGTTTGTCCTTATATGTGGACAATCTCAACCGGTTCGCTGGAGTGTTTTGAAAGATATTCCGCCACGAGGCGGCGGTGGCAATGCTCGGCTTCGGGCTCGCTGCAAAGCAGGCAGCAAATCTTCTCCGTGAAAAGCGCTGCGTCAATTTTCTCGATCGGCCTAACTTCTTCGATCAGCTTCTTGAACCTCTCTTCAAACCTCTCCCAACTCTTGTCTTTCCGGTAATCCTCGAGAATCTCCTTTGTGGGCGCGAAGATCGGCAGATGGACATAGTCGATGCCGGCGATCACGCAGAGAAAATATTTGAGGTCATCCTTCTTTGTGAACGCCGCCATTTGAGAGACGTTATTAAGCCGTACGTCCACAAGTCGCTGGATCCCGTTCTTCATTAATAGAGTGAAGAACTCCTCCGCGCTCTTTCCCGCAAAACCGATGGTGTATATTCTCATATGAAGTTAATGGTGCAAATGCGTTGTGAGCGTTGTGATAGGAGCAATGGTGCCTCTTTTCTTTCTTTTCCCTCTTCGCCTTTTAACCTTTTCCCCCTGCCTTGTGCCCCTTTCGCCTTTACCCTTTCGCCTATGTTATAGCAGTCGCATCTGCTCCTGACTCTTCACAGCTTCTTCGAGTGATCCGTCGCCTCTGATATGGACCACTTGTTCGCCTTTCTTCAGAAGCTCTTGGGTCACAAGATTATGGCGGTGGCACTCGTTGGGGTCTTCCTCGGCGCAGAGCAATGCGAGCTTCCGATTTGTCGCTTCCCAGCAGACATAGTCAAGCCCGTCACGAAACCACTCCTTTTCGCGAATGGCCTCGTAGTTGACCGCTTCGCCTTCGTAACAACTCCTGTCGTTGGGCCGCCCGCCAAGCGAGTTCCCATGGAAAGCGTATTCGATGCCATTCTCCGAAAGAAAAAGCGCCATCTCTTCCTTGCCGAACTGCGGGCTGTATTTGCTGTAAGGCGCGCTTCTCACATCCACAACCAACTCAATCCCGTGCTGTTTCAGCAATTCCACAAACTTCTCGGCAGTGTGATTGCTGTGGCCGATTGTGTAAATCGTCGGATCACTCATCAGATCTATCCTCGATATGGATTCCCGCCTTCGCGGGAATGACAATGGAGAAGCTTTTCATTCGTGATTCGCATAATTTGTGTTATTCGTGTTCCAAGAGTTTCTTTGGTTCATTGCTATGACTCGGTGATCTCTGTGCGCTCTGTGGCTAAGGAGTTTTGGTTGCGGCTGCGCCATGAAAATCTGCGGATTCCTCGTTGTTTCTTTAACTCTTTTGCCTTCGGGGTCGCCTCATCTTTATTACAACCAGCGCGAGAATGGCCCCCAGCAGGTCGGAAACCAGATCGAGCGATGTGTTCACGTATCCTCCGACGCCTGTTTCGGGAACCAGAACCGTCGCCGTGAATTCGATGATTTCATTGAGCGCGCCGACACCGAGGCCGGCCATCACAACCACAATCGAGAGCGCCGCCGAACTGTTGACGTCGGGCTTGAGGAGCGGCCTCACCAAATGGTACATCACAAGCGTGGCGACTCCGAACCCCACGATGTGAACGAACTGGTCATATCGGAAGATTTCGTATTCATTCGAAATGGGGACGAGAATGATCTCATAGAGTTTGACACCGCCGATATATAGACCTCCACCCGACATATGCAGGAGCGCCCACAGTGTCAATCCCCACAGGACGTCATTCGGATAGTTCACTTTCCTGTCCGTAGCAAGAATGACAACAAGGAAAAAAATGTGTTCGCCACAAACTTCACGGCCAGATCTTGCG
>CAYVDS010000210.1:0-7822 GCA_964450145.1 uncultured bacterium | reverse complement strand
CCCTGTCTCCGCGTCTCTTTACCCACTTCCCAAGGTCAGGTTGCGGAATCGCTGCCCTTCCGAAGGACGCGTCGACAAGCTATTCACTTTGTAGTATAATGATGACTGTTTTTGCGAGAGCTTGAAAGAAGAATCACCAAAGGAATCCTGTGAACGACTCGGCGAGCGTGCCCCGCAAGACCGCAAAGATAGTGGTCTGTTATTCCGTGTTTCTAGCGCTGGCAGTCTTCACATGTTTCCGATTGGGCGGAGCGCAAACGTTCATAGAGTACGCAAGTTGGAACAGGCCCTACGCTGTTGTGCTTCATCCTTATCGTCATGAAGGTGTCTCCTCCGGCAGCGCGTCGGTCCAGGGGACAAAAGAGCATGTTATATTCTTCTTTGGTGATTCAAACTCATTCTACCCGCCGGACTGGAGCACAAATACGGGCAATACCGGCATACACATGGCCGCCCTTCTTCAAGACGCGATGCGCGCGAAAGACGTACCGACCGAGGTTACAGACTGTGCGTTTTTGGGCGCCTCCATGTTCGATTATTATTGCATGTATTACTGGGCCATAAGAGAGTCACCGGAACTCATCGTTGTGCCCATTAACTGGAGAGCGTTGGGGGATACGGCGGTTAAGTCCTGGTACGTTCCGCAATTATCAGCCTTTGTCCCCCTCGCAGATGAGTTGCCGAAAGAATATGAGAACCCGCTCAAGTTCAGGAACATCTCAAAGGTGGAGCAACTCCAATATAAAGCCGATATCTTGTCCCTTTACCCTGCCGGGATTCGGCAGTGGGCATTGACAAATTTGAAGAACCTGTCCCATCGCCGCCTTCACACCGCTCAGCAGAACAAACCGGAAACCACCAGGGCAATCAAGACGGACACCTCGCAGCCAACAGGTGCCGCAGAAACACAGCAGAAATTCCGTGATTTACCAAAACCGACGGACAGAGAAAAATGGACTGAGTTGTTTCCGATGAAGATAACAAGCGCGAATCCGACTTTTCGCACCTTGTGCGCTCTTGCGCATATCGCGTCGAAGCATGACGTCAAAATCCTTTTCTTTATCTGGCCGCTCGACACAGAATCGCTTGAAGCCGCAGGCGCTCTGGACAGGTCCGCCCTGGACCTTTCAAGAAGCCTCATCATCCAGTCGGTCGAGAAAGAAGGTAGTTCGTGTGCGGACCTTTCCGACCTTGTTCCCCACAGCTATTTTTATGACGCCAATTGTCATTTCACGGTCGAAGGACGTCGTATCGTTGCGGATGCCTTGGCCCCCCACGTCATTTCGCTTCTGAAAAAGATTGAACCTCTTAAGACCGTCGAGGCGCGCCGCGGCTTCCTCGAAACCGCACGATTGATCTTCAATAGGCCAGGCACAGGAGCCTGTCCCTACGAGAAAATGTGAGGAATTCCTATTCGGGGCGCCACGCCGTCAAAGCTCGATCTCAGATAGTCATCTCCAAGGTGCGGAAAGATGCTTGTGCAATCTTTGTGCGACGGCAATTCGCTTCTCAGCATTGAGATGTAACATGTCAGAGAAAGATTCCGGATCGTCCTCCCTCGTGATATCAATGAATCGCATCGAATTACTGGCAAAAAACGAATGACAGATATTGTGGTTCTCCTTTAAAAGTCTGATTTTCCGGCTCAAATTGCCGTTCGACCTGATAGGATTTATGGGGTAAATGGGCATGAGAACAAAGATGATGTTAGGATGTGCTTGATTGAGAGCGCGGAAAAATTCAAAGTCTTCCTCTCTTAAGGGCTGAGACAATACTGAAATCTGTTCTCTTATTGTCACAAACTCTTTAGGTCCAAAAGGGTCTGAGTGCTTTCCTATCGCTTGCCGCAACTCGGCTATTTCCGCCGAATTTATGGACGGCAGATTCTCATCCATTGGCCCTCTGAATAGAGTGCGCAACACATCGCGCCCAATGATAGTTCTCCTGTAAATGAGACTTATTATCTTCGTCGGTGAGAATCTTGCATTGTATAAATCGAATCCGGTTACTGGATAGAATATCACTTTCGTAGTCGAACATTCGGTCCGTATAATATGTAGCACTTCACGAGGAAGAGCGGCAGGATATGCAATATTGCCTATTTCCGCATCCCATGGTATCTGACTTGCATAAGAAGCTCCGACGATTACCGCTTCTTGTTTGGATATTGCATACTTGCGAAAGCGTTCATCCGCGATGAAGCAGGTCAAGGCCCATGGTGTTCCGAACCTGTCGGTCGTCAGAGGAAGATGCGATAGAAAGAAAACGCCTAGAACGGGCGGGAGAATACAAAGAATATACCATGCTCCGATTTGCACTGTTTTTCTCATGGAAGCAGCGTACCGGTGAAATTTAACCTATCCGAACGTTTGGTCCGACACCTTTCTCCTCATGATAATAAAGCATGGTCCTTTCTGAGGATCGCCGAACACCTTCTCCGGGATATATGTGTTTTCAACGTAGTGCGCTATCTCGGGCGCGAATTCCTTGAAATCTCCAATACTCGGGTGTATGCCTGGCGCATATACAAGATATCTTACGTGTCGGTGTTCCAAAACGTTTATGATTTCCTGATCCATTGAAGGGAATACTTTCACCGGCCAGAGAACTTCAAAGCGTGTGGGATTCGGCCTTTCAGACAGGAAGTAGAAAAGGCTGTGGTAGGGAAACACAAAAATGGGCTCATCAGCGGCTGTGTTCTCCGTGACAAACCGCACCGCTTCCGACAAAACATCTCGCTCAGATCTTGCCACGTATATGTTCGCTCGCGGTCCCACAAACTTCGCGGGAAACGCCTTGACAGTAAAACGGATACTAAAGATCGTCCAGCAAAGATAGAGAAGCAAGAAGATTCCTGATCCGCCAAACGCCATATAGCAAATCAGTTTTCTCGAGGCAAACCTCAAGCGGAGAGAATCCACTATGCAGCCGAGAAGCACGAATACGGGCACATACATTTGCATCAAATGAGCGAAATCAAACGGCCTATGTTGAGTCAGGAATACGAAAGCGCACACGACGAGTGCAGCAGTCATGTTTTCAAAGCGTATTGAAAGCTCATTCCTTATATATCGTTTTCCCAGCAGTATGGCAACTCCGGCCATGCTGAGATATGGGGAATAATGAACAAGCTTCAAAAAGACATCCCACAGCGCCGTTTTCACAAACAAGGTCTTCCCAACAGGGCAACTCCACAACATGAACCCAAAAGGAATGTGCGGAACATAATGGTACAGATTCGCCCTAAGATATGAATCCTGGTGTAATAGCGGGAAGATTGGAATGAGTTCGGCGGCCCCTCGTGTTGTTTCAAGACGCAACGGAATCAGCAGAGTGTTGTTCAACAAATCATCGAGAGCTCCTTTCCGCGAGAAATACCCGAGAACGGGAAGGGACACGAGAACTCCGGCCAGAATGTAGCATCCCAGCACTGCGGCCCTCGTGACGCCGACACTTGCCTCCCCTGCCCACTTTACACGTAGTCGCGGCCACAACAAGAGATAGAGGAATATTCCCGCGCCTGCAAACGCGCCATAATCTTGTTTGAACATCGTCGCTACGGCTATGAAACCTCCTGTCAAAAACGCAGTTGTCGAAGATGGTTTCTCATTGAACTTCATGAGCGAGAGAAGCGCGAGGCCGAGAGAAAACATCGAAAACGTCGCATAGCCGATCATATTCCAAATGGGGAATGCCCATACACGATGCGCCACGAAAACGAGCGCAGTCAAAAAAGCTAACCACTCGGCCATCAAGCGACGCGATATCAGGAATACAAGGAGCGCCGTCGCAGTAAATACAGCCGCCATTGCATAGCGACTCACGAGGTACGAGACTCCAAAGATTTTATACAGGAGGGCGAGAAGATAGAAAATCCCGGGGAAGACATAACAGGGCTTGTCCCGGTAGAGAACGTTTCCCTTTAGGATGGTTTCAGAAAGGTTGAATATGATTCCTTCATCAAAGAAAACGGCCGCGCGATTGTAAAGCGGCGCCTGAATCGCTACTGACGCTAAGAGAATGATACCAATGAAATAGACAGAACGGGAATTCTTGCCCAATTAAGTTCCTTGTTGCGCCATTTCCGTATCGCCAAGATTCTTCAGCTTCCTGATGGTTATCTCGCCTTCGCGAACGGTGCTGACTCCAAGAAATGTCCTCACCATACCCCACAAGAACCCAATCCCGTAAGAAACATGCAGGGTGGCAAAGGCTAATGGAGTAATTAAAGCCGTGAATGGATTCCTTGCGGCCAGCACTATCGAAGCTGAAGCGAAACCGACGATAAGCAAGTAGACCCCTAACGGCGCCAAGTAGTAGAGATTGCTATGAAAGAAAATGAGAGAAGCCAAATAAAGAACGAAGATGCTGGGAACCGCAAACACAGGTTCTGCAAAATCGGGACGTATGAGGAAATGCTCTGCCCGCCCCCTGCCGTAATTAAATAGCTGCTTCGCAAAGCGGGCGAAATTCTCACGCTGGCTCTTGAATACGAAAGCTAGCGGATGATACATCATTCGCACCGCTCTCGAGTTCAGCCGGTTCAAGAATTCATTCTCTTCATTTGGAAAGAGAGAAGGGTTGAATCCACCCGACTCATAGAACAATCTCTTCCGAATGGCCATGTTGCACAGGATCAACTCTTTCTCAGTCGCATTTCTCACCAATCCCAACGGCAGAAACTTCTCGCGCGCAACATATGCGCCGAAGATAGACGCCAAGACATAACCGAAGCATTTTTGCACGAGGCTATCGGTTTCAGGCGTCAACGCCGGCCCCCCCACGACTGAAACATCTTCCTCCTCCTGGAAGACTTCAACCACATTCCGAAACAGCTTTTTATCGGCTATCGCATCGTTATCCAGGAAATACAGGATTTCGCCGTTCGCCATTTTGGCGGCTTCATTCCTTTGGAGAGACGGATTCCTGCCTTCGACGACAATGATTTCAATCTTCTCGGCAGGGTACTTCAATCTTGACACGGAATCGAGCACTTTGGATACGTTTCCACCGGGTACAACAGGGATGATGACACTGATTGTAGGCAACTCCTGCATTTGCTGACTACTCTCCAATAATGATCACGAAGTTGCATCCATACCTTGCCGGCAGGACCCTGCGCAGCGCTTTCATTATCATTCTTCTTATGCTGATCGCAACAAGGAACCATCCCGTGTGCAGTGGGTCGGGCGGCATTTCAACGTAAAACGGTATCACTTGGAGCTTTTGCCAATAATGGCCGCATTGTTTCTTGTAGAATCCGGCGGTATATGTTTGCTCATTGATGCTGGCGTGCCTGCCGCTCGACCGTATAAAAGGGTCTAATACTACGCGGAGCAAGTAGCTGAGCCTCATAACAGGATTTGAGCCATTTGGTTCAACCAAACAGACGCGGCCCCCCTGCTTCATCACCCGCTTTATCTCCGCAAGAACAGCAGAGACCGAAGGAAAATGGTGAAGTACGCAGCCTGAGAAACACATATTGAACGATCCCGCCTTGAACGGCAAGGCCTCGATATCTCCTACCATCGACAAGAAGGGGCATTCTTTGGTCTTCTTACGCTTTGCCGCCACTTGAACCATCTTTAAGGAGATATCTATAGCATAAACGGAGTGGCCGAAAGCAGCAAGTCGCTCACTCCATACGCCAGTCCCGCAGCCCAGATCTAGTATGCGACAAGTCTCGCCCTTAGTTGCGAGACCGACCCTTTCGAGAATCCAATCATAAGTCGTATCCTCCAAGAGATCATAGTCGGAATATGTATCAATGTACTTCTCAAAGAAATCAAGTTCCCTCTTCTTGTCCTGCTTCGACTTTGACCTCGTTTGCAGCATGGCCGTTCGCGAACCTTCTTACTTCACGGAAACAATCATATGCGCCAGGCCGCGACCATTTCCATCATAACGATAATGCTTCCTCAAAAAGAAATGAAGGGGTTTCAACGTGAGGCGCCTCTGTACAAAAAGGAGACGTCCAGTCAACCTCTTCGAGATTATGGAAACAGCCCCAAACGGCATGAAAAGTTCGCTAATATGGAATACTGGCGGAGGAACCAAATCCGTGCACTTGACTGAACTGAATCCGGCGCGATACGCTGCCTCTCGCCATTGCTCAGCAGAAAGGCATTTTCGATTTCCGAGCGCTCTGTTGCCGAGGTTACCCGCGACTCTGGCAACGCTTTCAACTCCCATCGAACGAAAAAACCTTGCAAGCAGGAAATTGTCGACAAGGCGATCGTTTGGAGAAGTAATTATGAGCTTCCCACCTGATTTAAGAACACGAGTCGCCTCCTTAAGGGCGGCGTCGATATTCTCCAAATGTTCGAATACGCTGTTGCTGAAAATCGTACCAATCGAATTGCTCGCCAATGGAAGATGTGATATGTCAGCCACTTGAAGCAATCGGTACACTCCCGTTTTCTGCGCCTGCCGAATGTCTTTCTGCGAGAGGTCGATGCCGCAAGCGATTGCTCCCTGCCTGCCTTCAAAGAGGTTGCTTCCAAAAACACCGTCTCCGCACCCTAAGTCTAATATGGGGGGAGCGAAGGCGACGCCGCTCACGTTTCGGCATTCAATCGCTCTGAGAAAAGCATAGAACACCGGAGAGGTCTTAAGGAACTTCTCCAAGTAGTCGGTTTTACGGAGTGCTATCTCTCGCATTTCATTCTTTCTTGAAGACGGCCAAATAGCCTGTTCCCACGTCCGCCCTCAAGAACAAACACTGCAATAACGAAAAGGGAAAAACCGTGAACCGGTTGAATATGAGCGACAAGAATGGATAGAGCGACCCGCTTAAGGGGACCTTCCAGCTTTGTTTGCTTCTATGAGCGCTATCCAGATTGGTTTCCCTTCGGATTTGTCTCAGAATGATGCGGTCATAAAACGGCTTTGTAATGTTTGCAATCGGGAACCCGAGCGAGTACACAGCTACCGTGCTGAATCCTTGTTCCTCAGCTTTAGTCTTCAACTCATCTCTCTCGTAACGCCTTACGTGACCAGCCCAATCGTCGTTTGGGCCCCAGTGCTTCATTCTCGCGGGCACCGAGAGCATCAAGTAGCCATTCTTGTCCAACAGTTCATACATCTTGCGCAAAGCTGCCCCGTCACCCTCAAAATGCTCGAGCACTTCAAAAGCAAGGATCAATCCGAAGGTCTCGTTCAACTCCCTGAAATCTTGCTTTGCAACCTCGATGCTTCCGCTATACGGACGGACCCGCCGTCTTGCGTACTCCACCGCGTCTTCCGACACGTCTATCCCTTTGCCTTCGAATCCTCGCCCGGCAAGTTCATACAAGAAATCACCTGCTCCGATGCCGATCTCAAGAAAGCGTCCATGTATCGGCAATCTTCCTAACACTTTGAAAGTCAACCATCTTCTGCATAGATACGTTGGAGTCGCGAGCCACTGCATCCGCTGGCTATCCCCCAATTCGAGAGCTAAAATACAATAACGACGAAATTATTCTAGCCTTGAAGGCGATTGGTTGTCAATCCGAGTTTTCGCACACATTCACGTCTGTCAAATCTGTCAAGGCCGGATAGAAATGTCCTCTAGTTTAGCCCATTAGAAATATCTCCTTTTCTTCCTCTTTTTTTTCTTCTTCTTCTTTGCCTTGCATGCGAATAAGCATGCTTAGTAATAGCAGTAATGGCTGTGCCTTGGGGTGTTCATATTATTCACATTTAAGTTCTGCGCGCCGCCATGGATGATCCGGAGCGGGCTTGTGCTTCTTTCTCGTCCCTTGCTTCTTGTATAGTCCGAGGAGTTGCGGGTCTCGTGTAGCAAGGCAGTATAGAGGACATTTCTATCCGGCGTACCAGA
>CAYVDS010000209.1:0-7831 GCA_964450145.1 uncultured bacterium | reverse complement strand
GCTGCCACAGGATATTATTTATGTAAAACCCGATCAGCTCCCTGCTTTCCATTCCGGCGACCTGCTCGCGCACCATGCCGGGTGTCAACTGCATTCCGACGTAGAGCTCGCGGTCGCCCACGGTTTTCTGAACAGGTATCAGTTCGCCGTTGCGGGTTCGCAGTGAGTTCACAAAATCGGGCTCTTCAATTTCCGCGACGATATCGACAATTTGTTCCCGGGCAGGCGCCGGGTTATAGACGCAAAGCGCCGGCCTGTCCGCAGGCGCCCACGACGAGTCGATGCGACTTGCCAGGAACGAGAGCGCGTCATTCTGCAAAGATTCCGCGAGTTGTTGAACCTTGTCGAATCGTGTCTCTATCTCCTCGTGCACGGCGTCTACGCTACAGCCGCATATGCTGTCATGGGGATGGTTCTCGATAGTGAGCCGCCATGCGTAGTCGATGAAGCTTGCGTGCGGGCGTGCGTCGCCGCAGAGCCATGCCCAAGTGCACAGCGGCTCGACGTATTTCTCGAGCAGGCGGCAATTGTAGAAATCCCGTTGCTTCTGGAGGACGCGCACTGATGTTACGCCGGGAATGAGCGGAACCCTTTTGGAACTCCGGAACTCTCCGGTGTGCACTTGAAGTGACGGTGCTTGCTTGCGGGCCTGTTTGATAAAGATGCCGAAATTGCCCATTTCAAAAGTAGCGGCCGGCAGGCCGCGGACCGCGTTTTCGAGTTGTTCCGGGAGCCCCGCTTCCGGTTCGAGATGATCCGACCCGTTCATGACGAGCAGGCTCTCGATATCACAGTACGACTCTTGCCGTTTGATGAGGTCCGAGAGCCGCTCCCTGAGCGGCGTCGGTTTGAGCGGCAAGGTTGCGCCGTTGCTGTAAGAGTCGGCTAGGTAGATGGTGAAAACCTTAGTGCCGTCCAGCGCTTCCCAGAGGAACTGTGTTTGTCGTACGGTGTCGCCGACCCCTCTCCAGACAATGGCGTAATTGATGCCGAAGCCGGAGAAAATCTGGGGCATTTGAGCGGCATGGCCGAACTGGTCGGGCAGGTAACCTATCATCGACGGTTTTCCGAACTTATTAGCGACCCGAATCCCGATGCGCAAGTTACGAATGAGAGATTCGCCGGTGACGAGGAACTCGTCGGGCTGCACGCACCACGGCCCGATGAGTATTCGTCCGTTTTCGATAAGTTTGCGCAGGCGTGTCTCGTTCTCGGGCCGTATAGCGAGATAATCGGAGAGCACGATGGTTTGCCCGTCGAGCTCGAAATATTTGAACGCGCTGTCGGTCTCCATGATTTCGAGAAGATGGTCAATCATCGAGACGAGCCTTTTGCGGAAACTTTCGAAGGGCGCGTACCATTCGCGGTCCCAGTGCGTGTGGGGAACAACTACGAGGTGTTTGACGGACATGGGGGGGTCCTCCGCAGAAACTCGGTTCATGGTTTAATCTCTTATTGACCGATGCGTGCGCGAGTCCCCAAGAACAAAGAGTCCAAAATGTCTCCACTTTGGACTCCTGTACGTGTGTCTTCCGGGGTCGAAGTTGTGCGAATGAATTCGCACCCACAAATGGCTAACGAATCAGTCAATCCTGAAGTTTCACTCCATTGAGCTCGGTGTGCTTGAACCTCTCGGTTATCTTGCTTATCTTTGTATTCAACTCTTCGTAGAGCTCGTGCTTGAGGTGATAGTAGTAGTCCTTATTGAATCGTTCCCATTGTCTTATCAGCCGGTTGCCGTAACCCTTGACGATGGCGCCGTGCCAGTCGCCCCTGAAGAAGCCTTTCAGCATCTGTGCGCGCGAGAAGAATTTTTTCATCGCGCGGACGGCTTCCTTCTGAAGCTCTATGGGAACCATATTCTTGGGCTTGAATACGACGTGATGCCCGTCATAGAATTTCCAGTTAAACGTGAATATCTTTTTCTCTTTCTTGAACTGTTCGAAAATTTTCGAGCCGGGGATGGGTGTCAGGATCATGAACTGGACCGAATCGATTCTGAGACGTTTGGCGAATCGAGCGGTCTCTCGGATGACGCCGACATCATCTTCATCCGATCCCAGCACGAACATTCCGTGGATGCGGATTCCGTGTTTGTGGAACTTCTTGATGCTCTGCTTGATGTCTTCGAGGGTCTGCCCTTTCGAGTAAAGTTCAAGCGTCTTGGGATTTATCGACTCGATCCCGACGTACACGCCGAAGCAGTTGGAGCGTTCCATCAGGTCCAGCAGTTCGTCATCCCTGGCCGCGTCCACGCGCACTTGCGCGGTCCACTCGGGCGTGAGCCCTTCCTCTATCATTCGGCGCAAAAGCGTCTTTGTGCGTTCCCTGTTCGCGGTAAAGTTGTCGTCGTAGAAGAACACGGTTTTGTCCGTGTAAGGCCTGATATCTTCGAGGACTTTCTCTGTGGAGCGGAAACGATACCCGCGGCCAAACATAGTGGTCACGGAGCAGAACTTACAGTTGAACGGGCAACCGCGCGAGGTGAGCACGGGGATGATGGGCTTGTACTTGAAGAAACTTCGCGTGCCCGAGCCGAACCCGACGATGAGCGAGAGGTCGGGCGACGGGTGCGCGTCGAGGTCGGGACAGAGTGGCCGCATGGTATTGTGGACGATGTTCCCATTTTCCCGATACGTGAGGCCAGCGATCGTGTTCAATTCGCGTTTGCCGTCGAGCGCCTCGAGGAGTTCAACAATAGCCTCTTCGCCTTCGCCGCGCACGACGAAGTCGGCGTGTTCGAGCGCCTCTTCCGGCAGAAACGTCGGATGCGGGCCTCCCATTGCCACGGTCACGCCTTTTTCGCGCAGTTCGTCGGCGATTGTGTATGCGCGCGGGGCTGTTGATGTTATGGTGGATATACCCACTAGGTCGGCGGACTGCAAGTCCGCCTTATCAATCTTGTGCACCTCTTCCACGTACACCTTCACGTCGTGTCCCATGTCGCGCAGTATTGTGGCGAGGAGGGCGGTTCCAAGCCGGGGCAGCGCCCATTTGCTGAATATATGGAAGCCGGGGGCCTTGGGCTCAACGAAAATGATCTTCTTCAATTCTGGTTTACTCCTTTTCGGCGTCTGTGTTCTCAATAAAGGTTGCAAAATATAACTACATCATCATACATGAGAACCTCGATAAGGTCAACGATTTTTTCGTCTTTGACAACTCAACCGCTCCTGTGATAAATTATGTATTGACGTTTTCCATTCCTCTAGCCTGAACGGGTAAACTCCATGAAAAATACGAAGTGGATCGTTGTGACTGGCGGTGTGCTTTCCGGCCTCGGGAAGGGTGTTGTTTCGGCCTCGATAGGCCGGCTGTTGGCGCCGGCATACAAGGTCGTCCCGATTAAATGCGACGGCTACCTCAATGTCGATCCAGGAACCATGAACCCAATCGAGCACGGCGAGGTGTTTGTGCTTGATGATGGCGGCGAGGTGGACCTCGACTTCGGCCATTACGAGCGGTTCATGAACATCAACTGCAAATCGGAATGGAATCTGACCTCAGGCAAGATATTCCAGGCGCTCGTCGAGAAAGAGCGCCGAGGCGATTTTTTGGGGAAGACGGTACAGGTGATCCCTCACGTCACCGGCGAGATACGCGAGCGTTTCAAGAAAATTGCTCGCAAGGAGAAAGCCGATATTGTCCTCATCGAGATAGGCGGCACGGTCGGCGACATCGAGAATCTCTGGTTCCTCGAGGCGGTCCGCGAGTTGAGCGCCGAGGTCGACCCGAAGGATATCGTTTTCATTCATCTCGGGCTTGTGCCCGTGCTCGATGAACTGGGGCAGCAGAAGACCAAGCCGATACAGCAGAGCATATTGTTTCTCCGCGAGCGAGGCCTGTTCCCGCAAGTAATCATCGGGCGCTCGAAGGAAAAACTGACCGAGCGCACGAAGCTGAAAATCCACTGGCTCTGTAACGTGCCGGTGCAAAACGTCATCAGCGATCCTTATCTCAACTATGTGTATGAGTTGCCTCTTGTGTTTGAGGAAGAGGGCCTGCGGCGCGTGCTCTCGAAACAACTCGGACTGAGAATCCCGAACCGGCTCGTTGAATGGAAGAAATTCGTCGCGCATATCAAGAATCCCAAGAAATCCATCAATGTTGCTATCTGCGGAAAGTACACCGAGCTTGCCGACTCGTATATCAGTATCGAAGAAGCGCTCGTTCACAGCGCGGCTCATCTGAACTGCAAAGTGAATAGGAAGTGGGTTGAGACGACGGACATCGAGCGCGGCAAACTGACGGTCGAAGACGCTTTAAAGGATGTTCAGGGCATCATTGTCGCAGGCGGGTTCGGCGCGCGGGGCGCAGAGGGCAAGATATCGGTAATCAAATACGCGCGCGAGAACAAGGTGCCGTTCCTCGGACTTTGCTACGGCCTGCAGTTAGCGGTCGTCGAACACGCGCGAAACGTGTGCGGCCTGAAAGACGCGAACAGCCGCGAGATAGACGAGAACACGAAGCATCCTGTGATTGATTACCTGCCCGAGCAGATAGGCATCACGCATAAGGGCGGCACGATGCGGCTCGGCGGCCACGATGTCATCATCAAGAAAGGGACTCTGGCATACGAGCTTTATGGGGAGAAGACGCGCAAGAGGTTCCGGCATCGCAACGAGGTGAACCCTCGCTATATCAAACAGTTAGAGAAGGGCGGAATGGTCTTTTCGGGCAAGGCGAGGGGAAAGCCGCTCATGCAGATCATCGAGCTGAAAGACCATCCGTTCTTTATGGCCAGCCAGTTCCATCCGGAGCTCACTTCAACTCTCGACAAGCCTTCCAAGATGTTTCATCGGTTTGTTCAGACAGCGCTGGAAAAGAAGTAGGTTTCTCGTTTCAAGTTTCAGGTTGCTGGTCCAAAAGACGCCTGGGCCACGCATGAATGTTGCTGCCCGGGGCGGATTGGACGCCTGAAAAAAATCGGGGACACGATGCCGCATCGTGTCCCCGATTTTTTCATTCGCCGCCCTCTGTACTATGCGGACAGCGTCGAAATGACATGGTACATTGTGCGCAGGGCGGAGGCGTAGTTGGCAATCGAAACTTTTTCGTTAGCCCCGTGGATAGAGGAAATATCCTCCTTAGAGAGAATCAGTGGGGCGAAGCCGTAGGCGGGCACGCCCTTGAGCCGGAGGAACCGGGAGTCTGTCCCGCCCGACATCATTAAGGGACTGACAAGTCCGTCGGGATAATTCGAGGTAATTACTTGCTCGATAACCGAGAAGATTTCGGTTTCAATCGGTGATTCGGTCGCTTCATTGAAAACCTCGAATTCGAGTTTTATTTTGTCAGAATCCACGATGCCGAGGAGCAGGGATTCGAGATCTTCGCGCGTAACGCCCGGCAGCAGCCTGCAATCCACCATGAGTTCGCAACTGTCGGGTATCACGTTGACCTTCACGCCCCCTTTTATGACCGTAGGCGTGATTGTCGTCCACAGCATGACTTTGACCATGTCGTCTTTCACGAGTTTCAGAATGAGCCTTCCAAGAAGTGGCGCGCCGGCAAGCTTGAGCAGATGAGCCCGCGCGTCCGCCTTCGCGAGAACCTTTATGAAATGCCGCAGAGTATCGGTGACGACAATAGGCGCGCGGTAATTCGTGATGTTTGTTATTGCGCGGGCGATATGGAGTGTGGCGTTGTCCGAATGGGGCATCGAGCCGTGACCGGCGCGGCCTTTTGCGGTCAACTTTACCCACGTCAGTCCTTTTTCCGCGTTCGAACACATGAAAACCGTCTTACTTCCGAGCTTCATTCCGACGCCACCTTCGTTCAGCGCAAACTCGGCTTTGATCTTGTCGAAGTGGTTGTTCACCATCCATTCCGCGCCGTATTTGGCGCCGGCCTCTTCGTCGGCGTTACCCATGAGGATGATGTCGCGCTTGAGTGGCACTCCGTTCCGTTTCAGCAGAAACATCGTCATCAGGTGCATTGCGGTGAGGCCTTTGGTGTCAAGCGTTCCGCGGCCCCAAATGACGCCATCTCGCATCTCGCCTGAAAACGGGGGAACCTCCCATCTCGAGCTTTCCGCGTGAACGACGTCGAGATGCGACATAAGCAGGAGCGGTTTTTTCGAGCCGTCACCCTTGAGGCGGCCGATGACGTTGCCTCTGCCCGGCGCCGATTCGAGCACAAGGGGCTCGATGCCTTCCTTCGAGAGCAGTCCGGCGACGTACCTCGCGCATTCGGTCTCGTTTCCCGGAGGATTTGTGGTGTCGAACCTCACGAGGTCAACGAGGTAACGGGTCGCTTCTTCGGTGGCCGTTTTCCAGTCGATGTCGTTCATAAAGGGGGTTCCTGGTTCCTTGTTAACTGTTTCAGGTTTCAAGTTTCAGGTTTCTGGTTGAATCAAAAAGGAGCCAAACACCTTTGGCTATCCCCGCCTGCGCGGGAATGATAACAAAAGAGATAGGCAAAAGCAAAAGATAAGAAGCCACGGCGAACAGACGTCTATCTGCGGGGGAATGAAAAATCCCCCCTAACCCCCCCTTTGCAAAGGGGGGAAGGGGGGCGTGTATCACTGTTGACGATGAAAAGCCGCGTATGGGTCCCTGGATCTCGCTGAGCTCCCATCTAACTTCATTGCGCCTGCTTTAGTTCGGCAGATGGGTCCCTCGGTCTCACCGAGCGCACATCTGGCCAGCATCAGTTCCGCAGCGGTTTGCCGGTCATGAGCATTTGCTGCATTCTCTCCTGCGATTTCTTCATGCCGCACAAGCTGAGGAATGCCTCGCGTTCGAGGTCGAGGAGGTATTGCTCGCTGACGGGGCGCACCGGCTGGGCCTCGCCGCCACTGAGGACGTAGGCCAATTTCTTGCCGATCGTCTCGTCGTGCTCGCTGATGCGTTTCAGTAGTTTGAAGCCCTCGAGCGTCTGCTCGATCACGAGCCTGCCGCCCGAACCGGCTACGCGGATATCTTCGCGCGGAGTCGCTCTGGTATAGCCTTTCGCAAGCTCCAGAACGTCCTGCTTGGCGTCGTAAATGAGGCGGTCGCGGCCAAGCGTGATTTTGTCGGACGCGCGAAGAATGCCCATTTCCATCGCTTCTTTCACGCTTGTTGACACTTTCGCGAATGCGATTGTCTCGAACGCTATTTGCAGCGGGGCGAACGGGCCTTTCGCCTTTGCGATGGCTTGTGCTCGCACAAGCATCTCTTTGGTGCCTCCGCCGCCCGGGATGATGCCGACGCCGACCTCGACAAGCCCGATATACAGTTCGGCATAGGCGCGAATCGCGTCGGCGCCCATCGGTATTTCGCAGCCACCGCCGAGTGACATGCCGAACGGCGCGCACACGACCGGCTTGGCCGAGTAGCGCAGGCGCATATTCGCATCCTGGAACGCTTTCACGATCTGGTTGATGCGCTCCCAGTTTTCCTGCTGGCTTTCCATCAGGAGCAGGAACAAATTGGCGCCCACCGAGAAGTTGTCGGCATGGTTGCTGATGACCATACCGGCGAAATTCTTTTCGACTTCATCGACGCTCTCGTTCATCATCGAGATGATGTCGTCGTCAACCGAATTCATCTTCGTATGGAACTCGAGGCAGACGACGCCGTCGCCGATAGCAACGAGCGTCGCACCCGCGTTTTGTTTCACGATTTTCTTGCGTTCCTTGAGCGAAGACAAGAGAATCAGCGTCGGTTTTTGCGCCAGTTCTTTGTAGGATTCCGTTGCGAGGTCGAAATAGCTGACTTTACCGTCTGAGCGCTTATAGAAGACGCCCGCGCCCTTAGAGAGAACTTTTTCGGCAATAAGCGGAATCTTGCGGCCTTCTTTCTTCATCCGCTCGGAAATGGGTTTTATGGCTTCTGTCAAGAAATCG